>JAIKWS010000085.1 GCA_024684515.1 Prevotella sp. | reverse complement strand
TGCTGAGATGAGAATGTTGCGCCTCCATCGGTGGAGCGATAGTAGTTGAAAGTGTGCTTGCCATCGTTCGAGTCGAAGCACAAGGCGAAATGCACATTTTTGCCTTCCACTGTCATCCAGTGTGAGTTATTGCCAGCGGCGGCATCGCCAGAACTGCTACTGGTCCATTGGGCGCTTTCTGTGCGGGCGATGATGCGAGCCGCCTCCCAAGTCTTGCCGTTGTCAAGCGAGCGGCGGTAGTAGAGGGGGTACATGCCGTCGTTCTGCCTGACCTGCTCCATCCACGCCACATGGATGGTGCTGCCGGAAATCTGTACCTCTAAGGGCTTATGGTTGGGACTCCATTCAGTGCTGTCCGCCACACCGTATGTCAGATTCTGCCAACTGCCCCAGTTTGAGGGAAGGAACTGCGTCATGTCACCGGAATTCTGGGCGGTACCTGCCAGGGGTGCAGCCAGTAGAGCCAGTAAAAGAAATAGATGCTTCATTGTCATAGTTTTTGAATTTAGTTGTAAATACACCGCAAGAGAGAGTAAATTATGAATGCTACAGAGTCAGACAAATTAGGAAGAATGTACAAGAGACGGACATCAGCATGGGTGACTTCTCCAGCAAGACGGCTGCTTTTGTCTTCTTATTCATTTGTATTCGATTTTGATGCCCCAAAGATAGTGAATAATATTTGACACGGACTGACAAAACATCAAAATCGACTGACAGCGTGTGTTTTGTCAGTTCATTTTGCTCTTGTACTCGCTGGGTGTCAGTCCTGTGATGGCCTTGAAGGTGCGAAGGAAGGTGCGCTCGGTCGAGAAGCCCGACGATGTCCACACTTCTGAAAGCTTGATGCCGGGTCGTGTGCGCAACAGCTGCTGGGCATGCGCTATACGATAGTTGTTGACAAACTGCGAGAACGAGTAGCCACTGTTGGCGTTGATGCTCTCTGAGATATACGAACGGTTGACGCCAAGGGCTGATGCCACATCCGCAATCTTTAGTTCGCTGTTCAGGTATAGCTGCTCTTGCTCCATCAGCTCGCGGATACGTCCCATGAGATCGGTGGCAACAGGTGCTTCCGCCATCTCGGCAGCTTGGGGTTGGCGGTGCTTCCTATATATAATAATGTATATCACCACAGCGGTCAGCAGGAGTGCTGGCAGGATGAGTGCCAGCCACCATAGGCTGTTGCCATTGCTGGCTGTTACGGGCTGCTGGCCGGTGCAGAGCAGGAACACCTTGCTTGTGGGCTTGAAATTGCTGCCACCAGGAATACCACCAGTCATCAACAGATGACCATCAGGGGTGATAGAAAGCGGTTCTGAGCAGAAAGGAAGTGGGTCGGTATAATAGAGCGTCAATGGTGCGGGGTGGTCGTCAGTGGCCTGCGCGTAGTCGATGGCCAGCACATAGTAATGAATGCCTTCTTCACCGATGGACCTGAAATCGCTGTCGAATCCCACGAGGTAAGCACGACGGAGCTGACGGTCGACGATGATGTTGCAGTGATATTGGATTTCTCCCAGCTGGCTCCGCATGGGTACTGGGCTAGCGGTGGGCAGTAGCGAAAAATGCCCGTTCTCAGCCTTCATGATGGCTGCCTGCCCCTTTTCGTCCTCTACGGGTATCAGATAGGCATAGTCATTCTGGGCTTCATCACCGATAAAGCTAGTAGTGCCGAACTGATGAGAATCGGGAATGGGCTGCCACTTCTCTAGCAATGGGATGCTGACAGTATCTCCATTCAGACGGTCGGCAACCGTTGTAGCAAGCTTTTCGTACTTGATGTCCCTACTGCCAATGACGAGGGCATCATCCTTGGCAATACGGATGATATATGGGCGTGTACGCTGTTCTGTCACGTCTTTGACATACGAGAATGTCGTTTCTCCGTCATATAGCTCGATGCTGTCATCGTGATACCAGTTGCCGGCGATGACCACTTTGCCGCTGTCGAGCTCGAGTGCCGACGCATTGACTCGCTTGCTGTCCATGCTGCCAAAGCCGTCGAAACTATGGCTGACGGGGTCGTAGAGTTCTGCCGTATAGGTCTGTCCCACTCCGATATTCTCGGCCGTACCACCAGCCAGCAATACCTTGCCTGAGGTCAGTACGATGGCTGTGCCGAAATCGTGGGTGTAAACCATCTGCATCAGATGCCACTCGCCATCCTTGTAGTATTCAGCTGTTGGTGTGGGCACAAACCCGTGGGTATGGCCACCCGCCACCACATATTCGCCATTGACGACGAATGTCTCGTGACCAGCACGGGCGATATTCAGGTCGGGCAGCTGCACGGCTTCAATCCTGATTTCCGGGCACGGACTATGCTGCTGTGCCCAAAAGGGAGACACAACAGCAAGCAAAGTCAATATGAACAGTAGCCTCATTTTCCGCATATCCTTCTATAGTAGCCGGCCTCTGCCAAGGTGTTATCAAACGCCTCTGCTTTCGACCAGTCGAAAACTTTGTTGCAAAAATACATATAATAATCAAGACAGCCAAATCATTTTGATTTTTTTTGACCTGAGCGGTTGATTTTCCCACCTCTCACCTCCCACCTCTCCCATTTCACCTCTCATATTTCTCTCACCGCTCACCTAATCTTAATAAATGTTGTAAAACGATGATGTTTTGCGGTGATTCAAGAGATATTCTGTAAATTTGTAGCGTATTTCCGCAATACTCACCGTTCACGAAGGCGGAAGAGCTGGCAATGGCGATTGTGATGTGTTACACTTATAATGATACTAGACTATGATCAAAAGAATGTTTGTCTGCGCAGCCCTGGTGTGGCTGACCAGTGCAGGATGTCTCGCCCAGACGGCACCTGCCACCAAGAATCCGTCGTTTGACGAAGTAATCAACAGCCGGCGTAGCGTGAGAAGCTATGATGCCACGAAGAAAATCTCTGAGGCAGAGGTACGCGAGCTCATCAAGGCAGCACAGGATGCTCCTTCATGGGCTAACCAGCAGCCCACACGCTACTATGTGGCTATGAGCGAGGAGAAATTGCTGGCCGTACAGAACCTGGTCGGTGGCAACAAGAGCAGGATTGCAGCTGCTCCAGTGCTCATCGTGTCGACCTTCGAACGGGGAAAGTCAGGATTCTTCCGCGACGAACCCAGCAACGAGGTTGGTGACGGATGGGGAGCCTATGATAATGGGCTGAGTGATTGCTACCTGATTCTCAAAGCCAGGGCCATGGGCTTCGATACCCTGATCATGGGCATGCGCGATGCAGAAGGACTGCGTAAGCTCTTTGCTATCCCCGACACAGAGACCATCATGGCTGTCATCGCCCTGGGATACAGGGCTCAGGAGCCTGTGCGGCCTAATAGGAAAGCACTTGACGACATACTGAAAATCTATTAGGGAAGGTGTGACCAACGACACCATAGGTACTGTTGCTGTGTGGCACCTGTCTTATACAGACACAGCAACAGCTGCCGATGGGCGACATCTAGGATTCGGATAAAAAACACCCATCATCCCCTTTGGGAATTCTGCCTGAATTCAACTCGAATTCAGGCAGAATTCTCCTTGAATTGTGCCTGCAAACTCATCGAAAGGAACCATAGGTCGATGCTCTCATAGTCTTCCCTCGCTTCAGTCTCCTTTCACTCTCGCTCTAGCCATACTCCAACAGCAGGCTAGAAGGAGCCTAGAAGGAGGCTAGAAGGAGCCTAGAAGCAGGCTAGAAGGAGGCTAGAAGGAGCCTAGAAGGAGCCTAGAAGGAGCCTAGAAGGAGCCTAGAAGGAGGCTAGAAGCAGGCTAGAAGCAGGCTAGAAGGAGCCTAGAAGCAGGCTAGAAGGAGGCTCTTTGCTGCATTGAACATTTTTGGAACCAGATTGTGAAGTAACTTGGCAACTCCTTGTTGTTGTCGTGTGCTGTCAGACAGGTTCCAGTGAAATGTAAACTATTTTCAGACCCGTTTTTAGTGCTATACGATGGATTTTTTGCTGCCTCACTAGAGAAAAATATTTCCCTCACTAGGAAAAAAGTTTTTCTGCGCTATGTCGAAAAGACACTAGGTTGGCGTGTAAAAATATTTCGCTACTAACATGCTTTTATTAGATTTTTTTTTGCCAACACCCACCCCATTCCGCTCAAACACCGATGTACAAAGGGTTTGCGACGAGGTGGGTGTTGGTCAAACACCCCGTCAAACACCCCCCTCCACACCCCCCCCGTGATAACCCTTCGTGCTGCGTGAAGAAACCATTCCCTTAACAGGTGGGTATCTGGGTGGGTGTTGACGGGGTGTTTCGTAAACACCCACCCCTCCTCAAAGCCTTTGTACATCGGCATTTGAGAGGCATCGGGGTGGGTGTTGGGTGATTTTCGTTGTTATTGTCAAAAATATCGCCTTATAGAGAAGTGATTTTGCAAGAACCACGAAAAGGGTCCTGTAGCAAAATGGCTATTCTGGTAGGCAATGAGTGAGCCGTAATCTCTCTAGGAGTGAGCCGTAATCTCACTATGAGTGAGCCGTAATCTCACTATGAGTGAGCCGTAATCTCACTATGAGTGAGCCGTAATCTCACTAAGAGTGAGCCATCACTAAGAGTAACATCAGCAATTAGTAACCCTGGAAAATCGGACAATAGTATTCTGGGTTTCCCTGCAGAGCTAAAATGGGTGATTCTTTATTCAATGGGAATGGTGACGATGAAACGTGTGCCATCGTGATCGCTCTTGTCGAGTTTCAGTTCACCACCCAGCTGATGGGCTATCTGTCGTGATATGGACAGTCCCAGTCCTACCCCCTCGGTGAAGGAGTCTAGCTTGGCAAATTCGGTGAAGATACGCTGGCGTTCTGAAGCGGGGATGCCAGGTCCTGTGTCGTTGACGATGAAACAGATGGTGTGCTCATCGTATTGCCCACAGCCCACGGTGATGGTACCCTGCAGCGTGAATTTGCTGGCATTGTCGAGCAGCTCCTTGAGAATTGTGAGCAGAGCCTTATGATTGCTATTGATGACGAAGGAATCAGGCACTTTGGTGTCGATGTTTACCGTGACCTGTTCGGGATGCCTCTGTGTCATAGAAGCAATGGCCTCCCGGCATAGGTCGTTGCAGCCAAAGGTGGTTGGTTGTTCCAGGAACTGACTGTTTTCTGTGGTCTGTGCAGTGAACATTCTTGCGATATGGCTGATAGACTCGGCACTGGCCTTCATTCTTGAGGTGATGTCGTTCATCTCCTCTTTGGGCATTCTGTGGAAATTGCTGGAGAGGACTTGTGCAAATCCGCTGATGATGTTGAGTGGCGTGCGTATCTGGTGCGACATGTTCCTTATGAAGAATGTCTTCTGCTCGTCGGCTTCCATCTTCAGCTGATAGGTCTTGCTGAGCTCTTGATTTCGCAACTCCAGCTCTTCGTTTATTTTTCTGATGTCTGCAGCCGACTCAGCCAGCGAGTGCTGCATGAGTATCACGCTGTTGGTAAGTCGTCCCACGCTGTCGTGGCGGTTGCTTTGTGGCAGTTTCTCGTCGAAATGTCCATCGGCAATACGACTGGCCTGCCCTGCCAGCTGCTTGAGGGGGCTGATGGCTTTTCTGATGGTCTGATAGCAGAACAGCAGTAGCAGCAGTAGTCCGATGGTGATGATGGTCCATACGATGGTGAGTAGGCGGTTGTAGCTGCTGAAAACGTCACTCTCCGGGCATACGATGGCGATGCTCCATCCTGTGCGTTCCAGTGGTCGGTAGAAGATGTAGGATTCGTTGCCGTCTACGATGGTCTGCATCATTCCGCTCTGTCCCTCTATCATGGCCTTTCCCAGCCTGTTGATATCCTCCTGTGCCTCTGGGGCTGCATCGGAGAAGATGGATTCTTTATAGAGCTTTGCCGTATCGGGATGTACGAGGTAGGTGCCTGTGCGTCCAATCATGATGGCAGAGGAATTGGGATAGGGCTTTATGGATGTGATGACCTCTGAGAGCCAATTCAGCGTGAGACTGGCAGTGATAGACCCCACAAAGTGTCCGTTGACATCGCGCAGAGGACAGCAGTAGCTGGTCAGGATATGCTTTGACGACAGCGTCCCTTCATTATAGTCGTCGTAAGCGTCTACCCAGCAGGGAGCACCCTGTGTGCGTGGTGTCTTGTACCATATCTTCTCGAAATACTCGAAGGGTCCCTCTCGAACGGTGGTGATGCTGTCGTCCTGACGCAGCGAATAGGCGGAGAAATAGCGTCCCATCTCAGGGAAATAGTATGGCTCCATGGAGATGGCAAAGCCGGCAAGGAAAGGATGGTCGGTGACGGTACGACGGGTGATGGACAGCAGGGAGTCGGGTTGCAGGTGCTGGGGTACGTAGAGCGACATGTAGTTGGTGACGGCTCTGGTCTCTTCCATGATGCCGTTGATGCGTATGATGGTGTTGTCGAGCAGCTGGTTGGCCTGCTCGATGGCCAGCTCACGTACGAACTGCTTGGATTTGTTGAAGAGATATCCGAAGAGGAGGGTGAAGATGACGGTGGTGATGAGTATCATCGTCAGTCCCAACCGCAGCGACAGTCGCTGTTGGATGACATTCTTGATCGAACGCAGTGGCGATATCTTGCGAATAGGACTTGTCATGATGGCTGTGACGATTGGTGTGTCGTACGTAGGTTGATTGTCCGCTTCTGTGACGGGACGTCGAGTAGATTGTCGAGCAGGTGCGTAATGTTCTCCGTGGCGTTGAGGATGTCGGCTTGCATGCTGGCCATCTGCTGGGTAGACAGCTTCTGCCAGTCGCCATGGATAGTGTCGGTATGGTGGCAAATGGTATTGACCGATGTTGCCATCTCTCCTGTCATGAGCAGTAGGAACTTGGCTTTCAGTCGTTCGTATTCCTGTGCCTCCTTATGAGCCTCCTGCAGTTCGGCGTTGTGCTGGCTCAGTTCGCTATGTTTCTGCTCCATCTCCTTCATGTATAGAGACAGAGAATGCTGCATGGTGGCGAGGCTGTTCTGCAGTTGTCCTATCTCGTCGTGGTATCTGCTCTTGGTGATAATCGTGTTATGATGTCCGTCTGCAATGTGCTGGGCTGTATTGGCCAGCTGGTGGAGGGGTCGCAGGTACCAGCCAATCACTTTCCAGCAGACAGCCAGGAGCAGGAGTATGCCGACAATAACCGTCAGCAGCATAATGATGTACTCGCTGAAATAGTTGCCGAAGATGTCTGTGGCAGGACTGGAGATGACGAGTCCTAGCTGGCTGGTATTGCTGAGGCTAGTCGAGTCGGGGCTCATGCTGTGCTGTATGAGCGAGATGGGCTCGTAGAAGATATAGTTGTTACCCTCTCTGCGTGGCATGCGGCTGGCCTGTATGTCATACGTCTGGTCGCTGACATAGAGGATGGCATGTGGCAGCGTCTGGCTGATGGTGACCGTATAGTGGTTCTCTGTGATGAGTCTTTCTACGTAGGTCTTGTCGACATCGAACGACGTCTGGTCTAGCCGTGCGATGATGCGTCCCTGCAAGATGCTGTTGCTGATGCGTTGTGACAGGTTTGACAATGCGTACTGGATGCTTTCTGTCTTTTCGTCGATAACCACCTGTTTTGAGAAACGTATCAGCAGGAAGACGACGACGCCAGTGATGAGCGTCACGAATACTGACACCCAGAGCGCCAGCTGAGTGGTGAACGAACTGCGTATCTTCTGTAGTAGTGCCATGGCTGGTGTCGTCTGTCTTCAATAGGTTATTTGAACAGCCGCTGTGCGAACATCGTGAGATAGATGCGCCAGTTGCGCCAGATATGCCCTCCGTCGTTCTCGTAGTATTCGTAGCGATAGTTCTTGTCGTCGAGATACTGTCGCAGCTGGGTGTTCATCTGCATGAGGAAGTCGTCCTTGCCAATGGCTATCCAGTACAGCCGGGGCTTCGATGCGAAGAGTCGCTCTAGCTGCTCTTCAAAGGCCTTGTTGCCAGTCTGCATCCTTGCTGCCGCCGACTGTAGACCGTAGTAGTCGAACTTTTCAGGATAGAGAAGGGAGATGCCAAAGGTATGACCACCCCCCATCGAGAGGCCTGTGACCGCCCGTGCCTCACGTTTGGCAATGGTGAGATAGTGGCTGTCCACAAAGTCTACGATGTCCATGAAACTCTCTTCCATCGATGCTTTGGCCCCTCTGTCCCTGAAGGCATTGCCATCGGGAGTGTACATGCCCTCGTGCCACCATCCTGGAGCCGCATTGCAGGTAGGGTTGCCATTGGGCATCACCACTATCATGGGCATGGCCTTGCCCTCGGCAATGAGGTTGTCCATGATCTGCGAGGTGCGTCCCAGGTCGCCCCATGCCGTCTCGTCACCGCCATGTCCATGAAGGAGGTACATGACCGGGAATCGCTGTTTGCCGTCGTAGGCTGCAGGCAGGTAGATGGTCATCCGCCGCTGCTGCCCTAGTGTGGGACTGTCGTACCACACCCTGGATAGGGTGCCGTGTGGCACATTGTTCACCTGGTAGAGGTGCCCCTTGTCGCCCTTGTCTTTCGTAACGATGAAGATGTTGCTCAGGGTGGAGATGTCGCGATTCACATAGCTGTTGGCAGGATCGATGAATCGCTGTCCGTCAACGCTCAGACTATAGGAATAGAGCTCTGGCTGCAGGACTGGCGTGGTCACCGTCCAGACACCATTGTCCCCTCGCGTCATGGGCAGTGTCTTGCTGCGTATCTCTTCAAAGTCGCCCGTCACGCTCACCTGCTGAGCTGTAGGGTCGTAGAAATTGAACGTCACCGTGCCGTCGGCATTGACAATGGGTGATTTTACACGGGGACGCTGTCCCAGGGCTTGTTGTGCGAAGCTGTTCATCGCCATGAGGCAACAGCAGGCTAGTATGATTGTCTTTCTCATTGGTTATAATGATTTGATTGTGGATTTCCAAGTTTTTTTGCTGCCAGCACAAGGAACATGTAGTGGGAGGAACCGCCACCAAGCACATACTCCGTCTGCTGCCACAGGAAGGGGAAGGTGAGCAACTCGGGGAAGTCGGGACGGATGAGGGCCGTTCCGGATACTACGCCACCAGGTATGTACGACCAGTCGGCACGGTTCAGACCATAGGCCACGGTGGCAGACTTGGCCCCCACTCCCGAAGCGAACGATGACGTGTTGCTGCCGGGGTGACAGCCTAGTACGAAGTCGAGGGCACTGTAGATGATGTCCTTTGGGAAGAGGTCGGGGTAGGCACTGGCGAGGAAATAGTATTCGAATCCGAATCGCTGGATGTCCCATCCTGCTCCCCAGATGCTGGGGCGATAGGGCACACCATAGGGTGTCTCTGCCGAACGAGCCTCCAGGTCGCTGCGATAGCCCTCGAGCGATTTTCTGAAAGCCTCTGCGAAGCGTCGTGATGGCTTGTCCTTGCGTGTCTCCAGCTGCTTGGCGATGCGTGCCATAAACCACCCTGTCCTGCCTGGCTCCCTGACAATCATGTCCTGCTGGCTGAGGATGAAGTCGAGGTATGTCCTTTCTGATGTTGTCAGATAGAGTTCGGCAGCAGCCTGAAGCCTGCTGGCTGCCAGCCTGTCGTTGCCTTCCGCCTGTTGGTAGATGTCAGTGGCAATGGTGAGACATTCGCTGGACAACTCGTCGTTGAATCCTTTCAGCACACGGGCAGTAGCTGCCAGCTGGGCTGCCGTGGCCAGTGCCCGTCCAGGGTTGTCTTCTGTAAATATCCAGCGGTCGTCGCTGTTGCCTGGCTCTCCATCGGTCATGGCTGCCGCATCACCCAGCATGGCATACTGGCGCAGGCTGTTGCAGATGATGCCACGGTAGAGACGTCCCAGAGCCTGATAAGAGCGTACCACGGTCAGTGCTCCGTTTTCCACCTGCTGGAGCACATCGTTTTTACCGTCTGCCTCGTGGATTTCCACCTGATGTCGCTTGTGGTCGATGGCAGTCACATCGATATCCGGATGGAACTGTTCATAGGCCAGTGCCAGGATATATGCCTCTCCGGCTTGCGATTCTACCCGCAGGTCGAAGTCGCCAGCATCGTGCCATCCACCGATGTTCACTCCAGGAACCCTGTCGCCAGCTGCATATTTGGACAGTCCCGGCCGCTGGTCGTAGCCGTCGATATGATTGCCGGCAGGTGCCATCAGGGCATCGTCGAGGTGACAGGCATCGTGCCAGACACGGTATTTCTCCGCCACACGCATATGACACATCTGTACAGGCAGGAAATATTCGATGACAGGTTGCCATACACCTCTGTCGTAGACGTCGTCGGCAATGCGGAAGACACTGGAACAGGCATCCTTATAGCGCACTTGGTATAGTCCTGGCAGTGTGACATCCGTATAGTCCACCGTCAGATAGCGATAGCGCAGAAAGCGACCCCATTCCGTGGGCACAGTAGAGCTGACGATGCTCTCACCCTCGGCATCGATACGTATGAGCTGCACCTCGGCCATACCCTGGTCGCGCTGGTCGGTCTCGATGACGATGCGTTTATGCTGATGGGGCTGGTACCCTACCTGCGAGGTCTGGATGACAGGCTGATAGCGCCATTGCTCATCCACCTCGGGAGTAATCATCCATCTTACGGCACCCTTTGTGGCACCCCTGGCAATCTCGCTACGCAGCACGAACCATCCGTTGTTGTGGTTCATACGTCCGTCGTAGAGTTTCAGGGTGCCCGTCATCGATTCTATGGTCAGTTTCTGACTCTTGTCGTCAGGCCGCGAGGTGAACTTTCGTCCTTCGGCATAAGGAGCGCTGATGATGTCATCAGCACGAAGGGGACTGTAGCCCTTGCCATCCAGCTGTTTCAGGTCGGCTTTCTGTCCGCGTCCTGCAAAGTAGTTGCCATCGTGGCCTCTGTTGGTAGGTAGCATCAGCAAGGGGGAGTTGGGCTGCTGGGGGTAGATGCCTGTCTGTCCGTCCATCACCCAGGGCTTGCCAAAGAGTTCGCCAGGGAAGAACTCAAGGTTGAAGCCTACCTTGCCCAGTAGGAAGTCGGGCACAGGCTTATCGAGGTCCACATTGACGAGGATGCCCTTGCCCTGTGGCTCTACACTGACGACATAGTTGAACTGATAGTCGGGGTAAACCATGGGGTTGAAGCCCGTCAAGTGCCGTGAGGAGTCGGGATAGCAGAGGGTGGTGATGATACGATTGCCATCGGTTTTCCTGCTCAGTTGCTTGGGTACGGGCTGCCATTGTCCTGGTGTGGCCTCCATACGCAGATCGCCATTGGTGGCAATCCGTAGTCCGTTCATGATGACGCACACACCGCCCTGATGCCCTTCTGGATAGAAGTCGCTGAAGACCATCACGTCTGTGCCGCCAGCATTGAAATAGCCGTCGCTATTCAGACGAAAAGTCTGTGCTGAGGTCTTCAGCACGACCGTCAGCACTAGCGACATCGTTGCAATAATAAAAGTCCGCTGCATGAAGCTTATAGTTTTTGAGGTTGTTAGTTGTTCTCTTATAATTCGGAGGCAAAAATACAAAAAAGAACTCAAATATCCAAATAAGAATTGAAAAAAATACGCAGGTTACAGGAATCATTCCTTTTTGTGTGAAAAAAAAAGCGTTTTCCGTCACAATAGCTCATGCGCAGCTGCTGATAGATCGTATACTGAATGCCATGCGGGACCCATGTCAAAAAGGGAAAAGAGAAAAGATGAAATATGCCTGGACTTGGGCGATTTTGTGAAGTGATAAAGTGGAGCTGGTTGTTCATTGCTTAAAAACGAGTGATGCGTGGGTGATGACGTGCATTCAAAATGCTGTGCTTTTGTGGGACAAATGATAGATTATTGCAAAAAAAAGATGTCTTTTTGTTGTTTATTTGTTCTTATTTCGTACCTTTGCAGCAAAGTTTCGGACTGACCGAAAGCAGAGGTGTTATGAAAGCACCTGGCGGAGGTTAGTTGTATAGCAGATAATTCCTAAATACTATGACGATCTATGTTTTTCTGATTGTAATGATCTTCGTGCTGGGCTATGCCTGTATAGCCTTGGAGGCCTTTACCAAGGTCAACAAGGCCGCAGTGGCCCTGCTGATGTGTGTGCTCTGCTGGACAGTCTATTGTCTGTTGCCTGGGCATGATCTGAGTACGCTGCCTGAGGCTCTTGGCGAGACGGCAGAGACGCTGTTCTTCTTGATGGGTGCGATGACGATTGTTGAGATTGTGGATGCCAATGGTGGCTTCAACTTCGTGCGTGACACAATGAAGACACGTTCCAAGCGAAAACTGTTGTGGCGTGTGGCCTTTATGACGTTTGTTCTCTCTGCCATCCTCGACAATCTGACCACCTCGATTGTCATGATCATGGTGCTGCGCAAGCTGATCCAGGAGCGTAAGGACCGTCTCATCTATGCTTCGCTGGTTATCATCGCTGCCAACTCGGGTGGTGCTTTCTCGCCAATCGGCGATGTGACGACTATCATGCTGTGGATCAAGGGAATGGTGACGACGCAGGGTGTTCTCAGCGAGCTGTTCATCCCCGCGCTAGTGTCGATGATTGTGCCTACGCTGCTGTTGTCGCTGTCGCTGAAGGGCAAGTTCGACAAATCCCAGAATCTGCATGTGGACGAGATATCGAGTTTCACCAAACATCAGCGTCAGGTGGTATTCTGCTTTGGCGTTGGTGGTCTGATGTTCGTGCCTGTTTTCAAGACGCTGACCCATCTGCCACCCTACATGGGTATCCTGCTGGTGCTCGGTCTGCTGTGGACGATTACGGAGATATTCAACAGGAAATATGAGGAGAGCGATCCGATGGCTAAACGTGTGACGCAGTTGCTCACTCGCATTGACATGTCGACCATCCTCTTCTTTCTGGGCATCCTCATGGCAGTGCTCTGCCTGAAACAGGTGGGTGTGCTGAATGCGATGGGCGACGGTCTGAATGCAGCCTTTAATGGCAACTCCTACCTGATAACGGGTATCATTGGTGTGCTGTCAAGTATTGTCGACAATGTGCCGTTGGTGGCTGCGTGTATGAATATGTATGACATGGTGCCAGACACGGTATATGCTGTAGATGGCGAGTTCTGGCAGCTGTTGGCCTATTGTGCCGGTGTGGGCGGCTCGATGCTGATTATTGGCTCTGCTGCCGGTGTGGTGGTGATGGGCCTGGAGAAGATCACCTTCGGGTGGTACATGAAGAAGATATCATGGATTGTCTTCGTGGGTTATGTCACGGGCATCCTGGTGTACTGGCTGGAGAAAATGCTGCTATTCTGAAAATACGACTGACATGAAAAATAAGCTATTCCTGCTGATGATTTGTTGCCTGGCGTTGACAGCCCAGGCTCAGTCTCAATTTGGTGAAAAGCCCCGTCTGGTGGTGGGCATTGTGGTCGACCAGATGCGCTGGGACTATCTGAGCCGCTACTACGACAAGTTCAGTGGCGATGGCTTCCGTCGTCTCATCGACAAGGGCTTCTCGTGCAACAACTGTCAGATCAACTATCTGCCCACAGTGACATCCATTGGCCATGCGTCTATCTATACCGGCACGTCACCAGCCTTTCATGGCATCTGTGGCAATAACTTCCTGCTCGACGGGAAGACGACCTATTGCTGTGGCGATGCCGAGGTGCAGACAGTAGGCAGCGAGAGCGACAAGGGCAAGATGTCGCCTCGCAACATGGTGGCCACCACCATTGGCGACCAGTTGCGACTGCATACCGACTTCCGCTCGAAGGTAATCGGTGTCAGCTATAAGGACAGGGCCGCCATCCTGCCAGCCGGACACTCTGCATCGGCAGCCTACTGGCTAGACCTGAAGAACAGATGCTTCATCAGCAGCACTTACTATATGGACAAGTTGCCAAAATGGGTGCAGGAGTTCAACAAGAAACTATCAAAGAACAAGGATGTGAAGAAACTGGGCGAGGATATAGGACTGTCGCCCCTCTGTGGTACGGTGACTACCGATATGGCTATTGCAGCCCTGCACAACGAGCATCTCGGTAAGGGCGATGCCACGGACATGCTCTGCGTGAGCTATTCGCAGACTGACCTCATAGGACACAAATACGGCACACGTGGTCGCAATACGGATGATGCCTATATGCAGCTGGACCGTGATCTGTCACGACTGCTGAAGGCTCTTGACGAACAGGTGGGCCACAACAACTACCTGCTCTTTTTGGCTGCTGACCATGGTGCCGCCCACAACTTCAACTATATGAAGGACCATAACTTGCCGGCAGGACCCTGGAGCAGTAGCGAGATGAAAAGGCATATCTATGAGGATAGTGCCAGCAAACTGGGCAGTGCCAAGGGATATATTGCTGACATCCTGGATTATCGTATCTACCTCGACTGGGACACCATCCGCAAGCAAGGGCTAGATGCCAGTGCCGTGGAGCGTTATGTACTGGAGAAGGTGCGGCAGGAGAAGGATGTTGTCTTCGCTGCCTCGTTCAGGGAACTGGCAAGCAGTCCGCTGCCTCCACTGCTTCGCGACAGGGCACTCATGGGCTACTATCCTGGTCGTTCGGGCGACATTATATATATTGTGAAGCCAGGATACTATGAGTATGGTTCCTGGTCGTCGCCAACAGGCACCACCCATGGTGAGTGGAATCCCTACGATGCACATGTGCCGTGTCTGTTCTATGGCTGGCGAGTGCC
This sequence comes from Prevotella sp., assembly GCA_024684515.1. Classification (GTDB taxonomy): domain Bacteria; phylum Bacteroidota; class Bacteroidia; order Bacteroidales; family Bacteroidaceae; genus Prevotella. The sequence continues at coordinate 72,450 of JAIKWS010000085.1, read as the reverse complement.
GCATGGAGCTACCTCGCGGCAGGTGAGCATCACGGATATTGCCCCTACGGTATGCCAGTTGTTGCATATCCAGGAGCCAGATGCCTGCAGTGGCGTGGCCATTACGGAAATAACACGATAAAAAACGGATAGGAATAATACAAATATTGACTCGGCAGGGACACTCCTGCAGGCATTAGCAACAGCTCTTGTCCCACTCTTGGTATTACGTCTATAATCAGAATGGCAGGGAAATAAAGACCATAGACACTAGCCAGAGTATAGTTCCACCTTTTATAAAATTAAGCAGGGGACGGTCTTCTATATTACCTATGATGCTAGCGGTAAGAGGCTATATATTTTTGATGTCAGTAGAGTGGGAGATTAGCACAAGAGGAGGAAGACAACCAAACTATATCATATGTTTACAGAATATCCTATTAAATTAGTTAACAATCACCTTGTGATAGATGACCGGCAGCATCTGCTCATAGATACTGGGAGCCCCTTCAGCTTCCATGCTTCTGGAACTATGAAGTTATGTGGAGAAGAGATTGCCGTTAGGACTTCTATTCCAGAAACTACAAGTTCTTACCTAAGTGAAAAAGTTGGCGCCCAGATAGAGGGTATATTGGGAATGGATATGATCAACAGGTATCCTTTATTGGTGGACGTAAAGAACAAATTCATATTCCTGGATGACGATGCAATATACGACAGGAAATGCCAAGGCTTAGCAAAAGGATTATCAGCTGCCAATTTCTACGTGGGAATTAGCATCATGGTTAATAATAAAAAAGCAAAGATGATTGTGGATACAGGCGCACATATTTCGTATATCCATCACACCTTTACTGACGGCCTGAAGGTTGAAAGTACCGAAAAAGACTTCTCTCCATATATTGGAGAGTTCCAAACAGATACCTATATGTGCAAAGTAAATCTACTTGAAGAAGGTTTTTCCTATGAACAGACGTTTGGAAATCTTCCTTCAGTTATTGGATCTGCCGTATCTATGCTTGGAATTGATGGCATCATAGGAATAGATTTGTTTAAGCGCTATCGTCTTCAACTACGAAACGGTTGTTTGTTTATACCACCGCAAGGGATATAACATGTTTTGTTGCCCTTGGGGCAACAGAATGTTGTCACCAAACGAATAGGAAAGGAATCTGTAGATAGAAGCCCTACAGCTGCCCTATCGTCTTTGCTACTGACGAGGGGGCATGTGGGCAGGGTTACTACTGCTTCAGCTTGAACGACTGTTCGATGCTGTTTAGTTCTTCGGCAAAGGCCTTGTCGATTTTCAGCCGCTGCTCGACAGTAGAACAGCTGTGTAGCACCGTGCTATGATCGCGACCCCCAATGAGCTGTCCAATGCGTGATGCAGGCATCTTGGTGTGCTTCTGGGCCAGATACATGCTGATTTGCCGTGCCTGTACATAGTCGTGCTTACGGCTCTTGCTGAATACGTTCTGCTGGCTCACGCCATAATGGTTGCACACCTTTTCAACAATGTCATCGATGGTGAGCGGATGATTGTCGACCTTGACGGCACGTTTGATGATACGCTCGGCCAGATGGAGGTCGATAGGCGAGTTGTAGACGATAGAGTAGGCAATGAGTGAATTGACAACGCCCTCCAGATCGCGTACAGAGCCATTGGCTGTCTGGGCAATGAACATAATCACCTCGGCAGAGAGCATCAGACCGTCGCGACGGCATTTGGCGTTGAGAATGTCCACGCAGAGCTGAACGTTGGGCTTTTCCAGTTCGGCAATAAGTCCACAGGAGAAACGGGTCAGCAAACGGTCTTTCACACCATCAAGGTCTACAGGCGGACGATCGCTGGCCAGGATAATCTGCTTGCCCAGACGGAAGAGGTGGTCGAAGATATGGAAGAAGGTGTCAAGCGTCTTGGGTGAGTTGGCCCACTCCTGTATATCGTCAACAATGAGCACATCGATAGTCTGATAGAAATTGATGAAGTCGTTGGTCGTATTCTGCCGCACGGCATCTGTATACTGTACTTGGAAGAGACGTGCTGAGACGTATAGTACACGCAGCCTGGGATAGAGACGCTTGCATTCAACACCGATGGCATTGATGAGATGGGTCTTTCCGCATCCCGATGGTCCGAACACAAAAAAAGGATTGAAAGTAGACTTTCCCGGATGCTGTGCGATAGTGATACCCACAGTACGTGGCAGCTTGTTGGAGTCGCCCTCGATGAAGCTCTCAAAGGTCTTCTTCGGGTCGAGCTGGGGATTGAGTTGCTGAGGTGCAGCATCGAGTACGGTGGGAGAGAGGTTTGCACGCGTGGCGGGTTGTGGATCCTCTACTGTATTAGGACGGTTGCCTTCTACCGTCTGCGTCTTTCCGTTTTCACGATCGACGACAAGACGATACTGGAGACGTACATTCTCTGTAAAGCTGTTGTTGAGTGCCCAGGCCATAAGACGCACGTAGTACTGCTCCAAGTACTCGTAGATGTACGGACTTGGAACTTGCACCAACACAGTCTTCTGCTGTTCGTCATAGCTTTCGAAGACAATGGGCTTGAACCACGTTTTGTATATCTGCTCCGTGACATTCTGCCTGATGAGGGTGAGGCATTTGTCCCAAAGCACCTTATGACTTTTTTGCATCAGTTTTAGATTATTTCTGAGTGCAAAGTTCGCAAAAAAAATCGAACCCTGCAAATTGTCTAAAATTTCACAGTGTGTTTACAAAGCTCGTAACTTTCTATCTGTTCGCAGTTTATAGTGTTTCACGGATTTTCGTCAAGAAAATGGGTTGCAAATATTCATGTTCCTGATTATTAGTGCGTTTGCTTTTTCGTGAATCGGAGTTACACTTTGGTTTTTATTTAGATAAAATTCAAATTAATTATTTTTTCTGCCAAAAACGGAAACATTTATGTATCGTCGGGGGTACTGCTTGAAATCTACGAGCAGCGAGTCGACGCTTCTCATGGCAGCATTCAGATTTTCGTACAATTGTGAGTCGTTCAGCAGCAGTCCCATGGAGCCGGTAGGACTGTTCAGTGCGGCACTGAGTTGCTGCAGTCCCGCCAGTGTGGCATCGACCTTTTTCATGGTGGCATCGAAATCGAGCTGGCTGAGGTTGCCTGTCAGTGTCTCTGTGTTGGCGAGTATGGTGTCGGCTTTGCTCAGCATGGTAGGAACTTGTCCATTCAGATGTGATGTCAGCCGGTTGAGCTGTGTTGCAGTGGTGTTGAGGCTGGCAGTGAGTTGTTCGGCATTGTGGATAGTCCCCTTCAGTGCGGGATCGGCCACCAGGGTGCTGATGCTGCTGAGGATAGAGTCGAGCTTAGGCAATAGCTGTTCCACTTGCGGAATCATCTCTGCCGCCTTGCTCATCAGTCCTTGTTGCAGGGCTCCCTCGATGGTGTCTCCCTTTGCCACGATTCCGTCTGACGACTGTCCGAAATGAAGTTCGAGCTTGACGTTGCCCAGTAGGTCGCTGGCAATCTCGGCTCTGGTACCCTTGGTCAGTTGCAGCTGTGGGTCTAGGTCCAGGGCTGCAATGATATGGTCTGGTTGGTTGTAGTCATAGGTGATGCTCTTCACCACACCTACTCGATAGCCATTGGCGTAGACAGGACTGGATGCCGACAGTCCGCTGACATCGTTGAAACTGGCATAGTAGAGGTCGTTGGATGAGAAGATTGACATGCCCTTGAGAAACTGCATGCCTATGAATAGCACTACAATGGCAGCGATAGCGACTAGTGCGATTTTAACTTCTTTGGTGAAAAACTTCATGATAGTATTGTTATGATTGGTAGGTTGTACTTATTTGTTTCTGTTCCTGAACTCCCGCAATGCAGCGGCAGCATCTACCCGTTGTCCGTTCTTGAAGGCGATGATGAATGCCTGTGGGAATTTGTCGAGCACCTCACGTCGCAGGCGGGAGATCTCATTGTAGTTTGCTGATGCACCGACGGTATATTTATATAGTTGTCCCTCCTTATAGTATTCAACGCCTGTCAGTCCTTTTAGCTGACGGCTATTGGTAGACAATCGTGTGGGGCTGGCCAGGATCTGCACCTTGAAAATGGGAGCATCGTCAGTTGTCTGGCCGGGCTGTGTGGTCTCGACGGGTTCTGTGGCTTGCGAGGGTGTCTCCTGGGCAGGTGTCTCAGGCAGAGTCTCCCTTTGCTCGTCTTGCTGGGTGTCTGTCTGCGCTGGTGGTGTCGTCATCCCTTGGGTGTGGTTGTTCTTATAGGCCAGGAAAGCCTGATAGATACCTCGTCCCATGGCATCTACATTGGTGGGATCGGTCAGGTACTTGGCTTCCGAAGCGGTAGTGATATAGCCCAGTTCGATGAGACAGGCAGGCATGGATGTCTCACGGAGAACGAGGAAGGCATCTTGCTTCACTCCCTTGTTGGGACGTCCGGCAGTAGCACAGACATGACGTTGGATAAGCTGTGCCAGTTCTACACTCTGAGCCATGTTGGTCTCATTGACAATGTCGAAGATGATATAGCTCTCGGGCAGACGAGGGTCGAAGCCGGCATAGTGCTGCTTGAAGTCACTCTCGATGAGCACCACCTCATTCTCGCGCATGGCAGCACTCAGCTTTTCGTCGCTTCTACGCATGCCCATCGTGTAGGTTTCCATACCATAGACGGCTCTCTTGCTGGCTACGGCATTGGTGTGTATTGAGATGAAGACGTCTGCCTTGTTCTTGTTGGCGATGTCGGCACGTTTGTGCAATGGTATGAATACATCCGTCTTGCGTGTATAGATGACCTTTACGTCTGGACAGTTTCGCTCTACATACTTTCCAAAGGCCAGTGCCACACTCAGGTTGATGTTCTTTTCCTTTGCACCATTGGCACAGGCTCCTCCGTCTTTGCCTCCATGGCCGGCATCAATGACAAGTGTGAACTGATGGTCGGCAGCACTTACCGTACCTGCAAGTCCCAGGATGCAAACGATAGATATAATGAGTTTTCTCAGCATCGTCTCTTAGTCGTTAGTTACATATAGTTCTACGCCAGCACCATCGCAGTCGGCTCCCATTGGCGGGTTCAGCTTGATAAGCTTCAGTTCTATGGCTGTGGTCAACGGAAAACGGCAGAAGATGGTCTGGCAGACTCGTGCTGCGGCATGCTCCAGCAGTTGCGAGGGTATGGCCATCTCCTCCTGAATGGCTTGCAGCAGTCTGGCATAGTTGAGCGTGTCATCCAGTTCGTCACTCTTCATGGCCTCTTCTATATTATAATGTACGCGTAAGGAAAGCATGAAGTCTGCTCCCACGAGTCGCTCTTGAGGCAATACGCCATGATATGCGTGAATGCGTAGCTGTTCAATACAGATAATACTATTCTGCAGCGTCATTTGCATTCGTTGCTTCTGTGGTGTCCTGCTGGTCGGTTTGTCCGGGCAGATATTTCTTCAGGGCCCTTTCCACACCGTTTTTCCAGGTGTTGATGCTCTCGTCTTTCAGTTGTAGTGAGCTGACAAGTTTGATGACATGTTCAATGGGCATGCCATAGCGCAGCACGCCAGAGATAAGCTTGGCGTAGTTCCAGTATTCGGGATTGAATTTCTCACTGATGCCCTCTACCGTGATCTTATAGCCACGTGTGTTCTCAAACTGGAAGTCATAGCGCTTGGTGCCGTCGGGATTGACCTGCTTGATAATCTTTCCCTTGCTCACCGATTTGGGGAGCATGATGCCTTCCTCCTCGTCTTGCAGGCCAGTGAAGATTTCATAGGGGTAGCCTTCGAGCAAACCCACCAGTGCCACCCATTTCTCTTTGTTGTTCTGAAAGCGTACAACATCACACTCCAGCACCTGAGGCCTGATTTCTACTACCTGGGGACGTGGCATGGGAGCCTGTGTCGCAGCACTTGTAGATTCGTTGTTGTGAGGATTTCCTTCACTCTTGTTGGTCGTCTGTTTCTCCATTTGCTTTGTTTCTTTGGCAATTTCGTTGCAAAATTAATAAAAAAGTAGCATTTCTGCGCAGACGAATGGAAAAAAAATAGTAATTTTGCACACAATTTAAATAAAGGGATACTTATGAAGAGATTTTTTTCGATGTTGATGTTGGCAATGGCTGTTATAGGTGCAGTGGCAATACCTGCCAAGAAGGGTGTCTGGAGAACACTGCCTTTGAACGGCATCAATGTGGAGGCTCAGCTCGTGGGTGATGAGCATATGCACTATTGGTTAACCAGAGACGGACAGAAGCTGACTGAGACCAACGGAGCCTTTGTCATGGCTGATATGTCAAAGCTGATGGCTCATGCCCAGCACCGCAAGGCATCGTCTGCCAACAGGCGGTCTGGGCAAGTGCCACTCAAGGGCATTGGCGATTTCATGCACTATACAGGAAAAAAGAAAGGACTGATCGTCCTGGTGGAATTTACCAATATGCATTTCAAGGAAAGCAACGACTCGCTGCTTTATACCCGTATCTGCAATGAGGAAGGCTTTAGCGAGGGGAAATTCCAGGGGTCGGTCTATGACTATTTCAAAGCACAGTCGTATGGTGAGTTCGAACTGACCTTCGATGTCGTAGGGCCGGTTCAGATGGATACCACCTATCAGTATTATGGTCACGATGTGAATCCTTCTGAGAATGGCAGCGATGCCCATCCTGGCGAGATGGTGGCAAAGGCCTGCATGGCTGTGGATAGCCTGGTAGACTTTCATGACTATGACTGGGACGGCGATGGATTGGTGGACCAGGTGATGTGCATCTATGCTGGACTGGGACAGGCAACGTCGGGGGGTGCTGATACTATCTGGCCTCATGAGTGGGAACTGGAATCCAGCGACTGGGGTGAAGTGCTGGAACTGGATAGCGTGAAACTCAATACCTATGCCTGTGCCAACGAGCGTTCAAACAGTGGTATCATGGGAATCGGCACCATCTGTCACGAATTCTCCCACTGTCTGGGACTACCCGACATGTATGATGTAAACTACGGAGGCAACTTCGGAATGGGCGAGTGGTCGTTGATGGATGATGGCAGCTATAATGGCGATGGCTTCTGTCCCGCTGGCTACAGCAGCTTTGATAAGTTTACGTGTGGATGGGTGAAGCCCGTCGAGCTCAATGCGAGCACACGCATAGAGAGCATGCAACCGCTATCTGACAAACCTGAGGTCTACATGGTCCGCAACCTTGCCTATGACAATGAGTATTTCCTACTGGAGAACAGACAGCAGCGTGGATGGGACAAGCAGCTGCCGGGCAATGGCATGCTGATCCTGCATGTGGACTTCGACAGGGCTATCTGGGAATACAACCTTGTGAATACAGACTACTCCGGTGGGGGAGGCTATCCTTCCAACAACCATCAGCGGTGTACCATCTTCCATGCTAGCGGCAGTGCCGGTAGCTCCTGGTGGCACGACGGATCGAAAGATCCTTATCCTTATCGTGAGAACGACTCGCTTACCAACACCTCCAATCCTGCTGCCCAGCTCTACCACGCAAATGTCAGTGGCAACAAGACGATGGATGTGGGCATCCTTGAGATTACCCGCAATGATGATGGCACCATGGCATTCCGCTTCCGCAATTCTCCTGAAGAGGTCTATGTCCCTGAGGGCACCCTGTTCTATGAGTCGTTCAACAACTGTGTGGGTACTGGTGGCAACGACTCGTTGTGGAATGCTACTGTCGCCAGTAGTAATTTCGTGGCCGATCATGAGGGGTGGGATGTGCAGAAAGCCTATGGTGGCTTCAAGTGTGCACGCTTCGGCAATGGCAGCACCGCTGGACAGGCTACGACACCTATCATCGAGATGCAGACCAACGATGCCTATCTGTCGTTCCGTGCCGCTGGATGGAACAAGGATGGGACGACACTCTCGCTTGCCGTTGACGGTGATGGCTATGTTGAGCCTGCCACCGTCGAGATGGAGAATTTCGTGTGGAATGACTATAAGGTGAAGGTTCATGGCAGTGGCTCCCTGCGTGTGACTTTCTCACCCGAGAAGCGATTCCTGCTCGACGAGGTGTTGATGGTGGCCTTGCAAGCCGATTCCACTAATGCTATCGTCACCCATCCTTTGCCCGCTGCTGTCATCCAGCCGGTGGGCTATTATACCCTTGATGGACGTTTTGCAGGAAGCAAGGCAGAGTCGTTGCCAAGGGGCATTTATCTTTTGTTTAATAGTGAAAACCGTAAAGGACGGAAAGTTATCAGATGAAGAACTTGTTGACCCGCCGCAGTATTCGCCGATATAGTCAGCGACCTGTAGACGATATATTGTTGAACCGCTTGCTCGATGAGGCTAGCCGTACACAGACCATGGGCAATCTGCAGCTTTATAGCGTGGTGGTCACTCGCTCGGAAACCATCAGACAGCAGCTGGCACCAGCACACTTCAACCAGCCTATGGTGACACAGGCTCCCGTCGTGCTTACGGTGTGTGCAGATTTCAATCGTACCAGCCAGTGGGCACGCTGTCGTCAGGCCACACCTGGCTACGACAACTTGCTCTCGTTCATGAATGCAGCCACCGATGCCTTGCTCTATACCCAGACTCTCTGCTGTCTGATGGATGAGGAGGGACTGGGATATTGTTATCTGGGTACCACCATTTATCAGCCAAAGCTGATTATCGATGTGCTGCAGTTGCCACGGCTAGTGATGCCCGTGGCTACCCTTACGGTGGGATGGCCCGACGAGCAGCCACCCCTTTCCGATCGACTGCCACTGCGAGCCATCGTCCACGATGACGTCTACCACGACTATACTCCTGCGGATATCGACGACCTCTATACCTACAAGGAGCAGTTGCCTGAGAACCAGCATTTTGTGGAACTGAACAAGAAGGAAACACTGGCTCAGGTCTTTACCGATATCCGTTATACTAAAAAAGACAACGAAGCCTTGTCAGCCACCTTTATGGAGACACTGCGCAGACAGGGATTCCTATAACCTTTCATCCCATTTTTTCCTATGACCTATAACATCGTAAAAATAGCTACCCTGATTGGTGCCCGTCGCTTTGGCGATGCCGACGCTGTCATAGGGTGGCTGCTCACCGACAGCCGTTCGCTATGCTTCCCGGAACAGACGCTGTTCTTTGCCATTCGCACCTCGCGTAATGACGGTCATCACTATATCCCGGAACTCTATCGTCGTGGTGTGCGCAATTTTGTCGTCGAGCAGTTGCCCGATCATTACGTCTCGGATATGAGCGATGCCAATTTCCTGAAGGTACCCTCACCCCTGGCAGCCCTCCAGCGACTGGCTGAGCGGCATCGTGACGAGTTTGATATCCCCGTCGTGGGCATCACTGGCTCCAATGGTAAGACATGGGTGAAGGAGTGGCTTTACCAGCTGCTGATGCCTTCGATGAAGACTACACGTTCTCCTCGCAGCTATAACTCTCAGATTGGCGTTCCCCTTTCGGTATGGCTGCTCAACGAGCAGACGAAAGTGGCACTCTTCGAGGCTGGCATCAGCGAACCCGGTGAGATGCTGGCATTGCACGATATCATACAGCCCACAATAGGGGTGCTGACATCGATGGGGGCTGCCCATCAGGAGAATTTCCGTACCATGGATGAGAAATGCATGGAGAAGCTACAGCTCTTCCGCGATGCCAGGGTGGTGGTCTATCCCAGCGACGACGATGTGGTGAGCCGCTGCATCAGACGTAGTGACTTTCAGGGTGAGCGCATCGGATGGAGCCGCTTCAATGACAAAGCTCCTATGTTTATTAAGGATGTGCAGGGCTCTAAGGTCATCTATCTGTACAAGGGACAGCAAGGTGAATATCAGATTCCCTTCTTCGACGAGGCCTCCATCGAGAATTCCATCACCTGTGCCGCCACAGCACTCTATCTGGGACTGACACCCCAGGTGCTGGCCGAACGGATGGCCATGCTCGAACCCATTGCCATGCGACTGGAGGTGAAAGTGGGACAGCGGGGGTTGACACTGATTAACGACTCCTATAACAGTGACCTGCAGTCGCTGGACATTGCACTTGACTTCATGAACCGTCGCCCTGACAGCGAGGGACGTCATCGTACCTTGATCCTCAGCGACATCTACCAGAGTGGTGAACGTCCGGCAGAGCTCTATGCCCAGGTGTCGGCATTGGCACTCAAGCGTGGCATCGACCGCTTCATCGGCATAGGACAGGAACTGACGGCTCAGTCGGAAAGGATTGAAGTGGCACAGAAATGGTTCTTTCCCGATGTCGACCATTTCCTGCAGAGTGCTGTCTTCCGTCAGCTACACGACGAGGTGGTGCTGCTGAAAGGGGCACGACGATTTGGCTTCGAGCGAATCAGTGACATGCTCGAGCAGAAGGTTCATGAGACCATCCTCGAGGTGGACCTCAATGCCGTGGTGGACAACCTCAATCATTTCCGGTCGCTGATGAATGCCCAGACGAAGATGGTGTGTATGATCAAAGCCGATGCCTATGGTGCCGGTGCCGTGGAGATTGCAAAGACGCTCCAGGAGCATCGTGTCGACTATCTGGCTGTGGCGGTGGCCGATGAGGGTGTGGAACTGCGAAAGGCCGGCATCACGCAGAATATCATTGTGATGAATCCGGAGATGTCTTCATTCAAGACACTCTTCGACTATGACCTCGAGCCTGAGGTGTACTCTTTCCGGCTGTTGGATGCTCTTATACATGCTGCACGGCAGCAGGGCATTACGGGATGGCCCGTACATATCAAGCTCGATACGGGCATGCACCGGCTGGGATTCAATGTCGCGACAGAAGGTGATCACAGCGACATTCCACGGCTGATAGATGTTCTCAGACACCAGTTGGCCATCATTCCCCGGTCTGTATTCTCCCATTTCGTTGGTAGCGACAGCGATGACTTCGATGCCTTCTCTGCCCGGCAGTTCCTGTTGTTCGACGAGGCCAGCCGACAGCTGCAGGCAGCTTTTTCACATAAGATCCTACGGCATATCGACAACTCGGCAGGCATCGAGCATTTCCCCGACCGCCAGCTGGATATGTGTCGTCTGGGCATTGGCCTCTATGGCGTGGACCCACGTACCAATCAGATCCTGTCTACGGTCTCCACGTTGAAGACTACCATCCTGCAGATCCGCCAGGTGGACAAGGACGACACCGTAGGATATAGCCGCAAGGGTAGGCTGACTCGCGACAGCCGTATCGCTGCCATCCCCATTGGCTATGCCGATGGCCTGGACCGCCACCTGGGCAATCGCCATGGCTATTGCCTGGTGAACGGCCAGAAGGCTGAGTATGTGGGAAACATCTGCATGGATGTTGCACTGATCGATGTGACCGATATCGACTGTCAGGAAGGTGATCAGGTGGAGATCTTCGGACGTGAGCTGCCTGTCACCGTGCTCAGCGATATCCTGCAGACCATACCCTACGAGGTGCTTACCAGCGTTTCCAATCGTGTCAAACGGGTGTACTTTCAGGACTAAAATGCTACATCTTTTGATATAAAGGTGAAAAAAAGTAGCGAAAAGTTGGCTCTTCGCTACTTTTTTCGTACCTTTGCACCAAACTACGCTGAAACAAACATATAAATACAATGGAGCAAGTTTTTAGTTACATCATCAGTTTTGGAGCCTCGGTCATGATGCCGATCCTCTTCACGATTATTGGTGTGTGCATTGGTATGAAGTTCGGCAAGTCACTCAAGAGTGGTCTCTATGTGGGTGTCGGCTTCGTGGGTCTGGGCATTGTCACTGCTTTGCTGACAAACAATTTCGATGCACCGCTGAAGGCGGTGTCAAAGATCTTCGACCTCGATCTGAAGGTCTTCGACATGGGATGGCCGGCAGCGGCATCCGTGGCTTACAACACGGCCGTGGGGGCTCTGATCATCCCGATCTGCCTGGGCATCAATTTCCTGTTGCTGATTACTAAGTGTACACGGACGGTGAACATCGACCTGTGGAACTATTGGCACTTCGCATTTATTGGGGCAGTAGCCTATTTCGTCATGGACCACAGCATGATGTGGGGCTATTTTGCCGCCATCGTCTGCTATATCATCACACTGGTCATGGCCGATATGACTGCCGACAAGTTCCAGGGATATTACAAGGACCTCGACGGCATCAGCATCCCGCAGCCGTTCTGCCAGAGCTTCACACCCTTTGCCATTGCCATCAACTGGCTCCTGGACAAGATTCCGGGATTCTCAAAGCTGGACATCGATGCCGAGGGACTGAAGAAGAAGTTCGGTGTGCTCGGAGAGCCTATCGTCCTGGGTGTCATCGTGGGGGCTCTCATTGGTGCTCTGGCCCACTGGGATCACTTCCTCGATTTCCCTGCCTATGCTGCAGGCTTCGAATCCAGTACCGATGCCGTGATGAGCATCGTCAAGAGTGTCCTCTTCCTGGGGGTTACCATGGGTGCTGTCATGGAGCTCATCCCCCGTATCACCAAGCTGTTCATCGATGGCCTCATGCCTATCTCGGAGAAGACGAAGGATGTGGTGGCTAGGAAGTTCAAGGGTAAGAAGGTGTACATTGGCATGTCGCCGGCTCTTGTCATCGGCCATCCCACCACACTCGTTGTCAGCCTGTTGCTCATCCCTGTCAGCATCGTGCTGGCCGTGTTCCTGCCTGGCAACCAGTTCCTGCCACTGGCATCGCTGGCGGGTATGTTCTATCTCTTCCCCATTGTGCTCCCCTATACCAAGGGTAATGTGGTGAAGACATTCATCGTTGGCCTGGTGGCACTCACCATCGGTCTCTACTTTGTCACCGACATGGCACCTGCCTTCACCGAGGCAGCCCACGAGGTGTTCCTAGCCACACAGGATGCCGCTGCCAGGGTGCCGGAAGGCAACTATGCCGGTGCCCTCGACTTTGCCTCGTCACTCATCGGATGGTGCATCTACAAGTGCGTCAACAACCTGCAGTGGGTGGGCATGGGACTGCTCAGCGGCATCACCGTGGTGATGGTCTATCTCAACCGTCGTCGCATCGTGGCAGAGGAGAAACAGTCAAAATAGCATCTTTCAGAACTAATCATTTATAATCATCAAAACGATATGAAAAAAGCACTTCTTTCAGCTGCTATGCTGGTCGTGGCACTCACGGCCTCGGCTCAGCAGCATGTGAACTTTCAGACAGCCTGCCATCCAGAGGATGTGAAACACTACGACACCAAGATGTTGCGCGAACGCTTCGTCATGGAGAAGGTGATGGTGGCTGACGAGATCAATCTCACCTATTCGCATTACGACCGCTTCATCTTTGGCGGTGCCATGCCGGTCAACAAGACCCTGAAGCTGGAGAACTTCCTCGAGCTCGGACTGGATGTCGATCCCGGCATCAAGGAGAAGTATTTCCTCTACAATCGCGAGTTGGGTGTCGTGAACTGCGGACAGGGCGATGGTGTGGTCATCGTCGATGGCAAGGAGTATGCACTGGCTCCCAAGGAGGCCCTCTATATCGGTCGTGGACATATTGGCAAGGACAAGGATGTCAACAAGGAGGTCCTCTTCCGGTCGAAGGATGCCGCCAACCCAGCCAAGTTCTACCTCAACTCAGCCACTGCCCACCAGCACTACAAGACACAGTGGATAACACTCGATGGTCGCAAGGGCTCGCTGAAGGCTGCCGTATGGGGACCTGTGGGATCGTTGGAGGAGTGCAACAACCGCACGGTGTACAAGCTCATCGTCAACGATGTGCTCGAGGAAGGACCCTGTCAGCTGCAGCTCGGTCTCACACAGCTGAATCCCGGTGCTGCCTGGAACACGATGCCTCCTCACGTGCACGGACGTCGCATCGAGGCCTACTATTATTTCAACCTCCCTCAGGAGCAGACCATCGCACATATCATGGGTGAGCCCCAGGAGAGCCGGGTCGTATGGCTGCACAATGAGCAGGCCATCATGTCGCCAGAGTGGTCCATGCATGCTGCTGCAGGCACCTACTACTATACCTTCATCTGGGGTATGGCAGGTGAGAACCTCTACTATAACGATAAAGACAATATTCCCGTAATAGACATCAAGTAACCATGACACCCGTTCAAACCGTTAAAATGTCCAACTTCCGTTGGGTCATCTGTGGCCTGCTGTTCCTGGCAACCACGATCAACTATATGGACCGTCAGGTATTGTCGCTGACGTGGAAAGACTTTATTGCACCCGACTTCCACTGGACCGACGACCATTATGGCACCATCACCGGTCTGTTCTCCATCTTCTATGCCGTGGCCAACCTCTTTGCAGGAAAGTTCATCGACTGGATGGGCACCAAGAAGGGCTATCTTATCGCCATCTTCGTATGGTCGGTAGGTGCCTGCCTGCATGCCTTCTGTGGATGGGCGGCCATAGGCATCGCCGGAGGCAGCATCGTCGCATTGACCACAGTGTCGGTATGGCTGTTCCTGGCTTGTCGTCTCATTCTTGCTGTTGGTGAGGCAGGCAACTTCCCCGCTGCCATCAAGGTGACGGCCGAGTACTTCCCCAAGAAAGACCGTGCCTTCTCCACTTCCATCTTCAATAGCGGTGCCTCCGTGGGTGCCCTCGCTGCTCCTGCCACCATTCCCCTGTTGGCACGTGCCTGGGGATGGGAGATGGCATTCATCGTCATCGGTGCCCTGGGCTTCGTGTGGATGGGCCTGTGGATATGGCTCTATGACAAGCCTGCCCGCAACAAGCGTGTCAATCAGGCTGAGCTGAACTACATTGAACAGGACAATGACATCGCCGGCGTACAGGATCGTGAGAATGTCAAGGAGGAGAAGACCATTCCGTTCTGGCAGTGCTTCAAGTACAAGCAGACCTGGTCGTTCATCGTCGGCAAGTTCATGACCGATGGTGTGTGGTGGTTCTTCCTGTTCTGGGCACCAGCCTATTTCAGCGATCAGTATGGCTATACCAGCGACTCTGCCATGGGCATCCTGCTCATCCTCACCCTTTATCTCATCGTGACGGTACTGAGCATCGGTGGTGGCTATCTGCCAACCTATTTCGTTGAGAAGAAAGGCATGAATCCCTATCTGGGCAGGATGCGTGCCATGCTCATCTTTGCCTGCTTCCCCCTGCTGGGCCTGCTGGCACAGCCTCTGGGTGCCTATAGTGCCTGGTGGCCAGCCATTCTGATTGGTCTGCTGGGTGCCGGTCACCAGGCATGGTCGGCCAACCTCTTCTCGACCATTGGCGACATGTTCCCCAAGAGCACCATTGGCACCATCACGGGCATTGGCTCTATGGCCGGTGGTCTTGGCTCGTTTGCCATCAACAAGGGCTCCGGCTCGTTCTTCGCATGGGCAGAGGGGCAGGGAGATGCTTTCTCGTTCTTCGGCTTCGACGGCAAGCCAGCTGCCTACATGATTGTATTCTGCATCTGTGCCGTGGCCTATCTCATTGGCTGGGTCATCATGAAGTCACTAGTGCCCAAGTACAAGCCCATCGTGGTTGACTAGACCTTTATTCATATATGATAAGAGATGGTGTGTCGATCATTTGGCACACCATCTTCTTGTTTGCCAAAAAGAACCAAGGGCTCCTTTCCCAGATTTCTCTTTCCTCTTTTTCGCTTCCCTTTTTCGCTTTTTCGCTCGAGCTTGTTTCGCTTTTACCAAGAGCTAGGCTCGACTAAAAGTAATCGGCTTGCCGCTTTTACAAAGAACTAAGCTCGACTAAAAGAACATTTTGCAAAAACATCAAATTTCCATTTTCCATTTTTCCATTTCGCTCGGGCTTTTTGATGTTCTCTGATTTCCCCGCGACGTTCCAAGGATAGTAAAGAGATTTTCGTGACTTTCGGGCTTTTCGATGTTCTCAGATTTCCCCGCGACGTTTAATGTATTGGAAAAAACGAAAATTTTCGGGCTTTTCGGTTTTCCGGATTTTTTCGGAATCTAAAGAAGAAGCTTTGAAATGTTAAAATGTTAAAGAGAAAAAGGGAAAAAGGGAAAAAGAGAAATTTGCGATTCCAGACAAATTGGAAGGTCAAAGGGCTGAGGTCAAAGGGCTGAGGTCTGAGGTCAAAGGGCTGAGGGCTGAGGTCAAAGGTCAAAGGTCAAAGGGAAATGGGAAGGGCTGTTTCGATATTGCCGTCGGTGTTGGGATGGGATGACATGACGGTTTTGTGGTATGGTCAATACCACTGCACGGAGTTGGAGTAGCTGGACCGCTTGTCGTATTTCAGGGCATCGGTGAGTGTGGAGGCGTTGCAACGGAAGGAGAAGTTGTAGCTGGTGTAGGGGGCGAGGACCACGGAGCACGACATGTTGAAGCAGTGCAGGTCGCGAGAGAGGGAGGCTGTGGTCATGGATATCTTCTTGTTCTCGAAGTCATAGCCTGAGGAGAAGGAGATGTTCCATCCGTCGGAGATGCGTATGTTTCCACTGATATTGAGGTTCTGCGTGAACTTATAGGGATAGCGCATGGTGTTGTAGTTGAACCTTTTCACATTGTTGTCCTCGGTCATGGTGATGCCATATCCGAAGCTGAGTGACCATGGCAGTGAGAAGTCCATGTATCCGTCCTCGTCGGTGCCTGCCTTTCCGGCATTCTTACGTTCTGCCCCATGCTTGCCCTGTTCGAGTTCGCGGTCTACATTGGTGTCTACCTCGTTCTCGTCGTCTTCGTTGTCCGGTTTCCTGTCGTCGTCTTTCTTCTTCCGCTTCTCACCCTTGAGCCATTTGATGATGTCGGCAATCTTGTCGTTGCTCAGGGTGTAGGAGAGGTTTTGCGACATGCCCTGGAATCGTCCTATCTTGCCCAGTCCCCAGTAAGTCTGATGCTCGCTGAGCCTTGGTGTCGCTCCCACGGAGTCGGCTTCGTAGACATAGCTGGCGAAGACGGCATTGAGGTTGAAGGTGTAGCTCTTGGTGAGTTTCAGTCGTATGCGTGTGCTGAGGTCGCTCAGTGGTCTGACCTTTGCTGCCATATTGTACGACATCGTTGCTCCCAGCTCGTCGATGATGCTGATGATCTTGCTATCCACGCCAGTGGTGTCTTCCTCTGTCCTGACCCGCATCTCTATGTTGTTGGACATGTCGAAGTTGATGCTTCCTGTCTTTCCCTTGCCAGGTGCGTATCCCTGGTAGGGTGTGTATTCGACCATCGACACGTTGCCCTCGGCATCTGTCTTCTGATAGGTGCGGTAGTAGCCATATCGGCTGGTTCCGAAGTCGGGTGCATAGCTGAGGCTGACGGTAGGTGTGAAGACGTGTCGTATGCGGTCTATCTTGTCGCCAAAGAGCTTGCGTGAGGGGATATAGAAGCCGTATAGCTTTGTCGATGCCGACAGTGAGAGGTTCCAGTTGTAGACGTTGTAGAAGCCATAGGTGGTGTCGGCGACCTCTGTCTGTGTCTGCTCGTCCCACGATCGCATGACACGGTTGGTGAGTGTCTTGTCGCTGAAGTTGAACGATGGGTTCACGTTGATGTATCCCAGTATGGAGAAGTTGCCGCTGATGGGTATGCTATGTGTCATGTTGTTCTTCCAGTCCTTGACGAGGTTGGAGTGCATGAGCTTGTCTTCTTTGGTGTTGATGCTGTTGGAGAAATGTCCGGTATAGCTCATGGATATTTTCTCGTACCATCGTTCCTTGCCCACCATTTTCTTTCGCTTGAAGGGGTAGAATCGTGAGATGCTGACGTTGAGGTCGGGCAGTGTCATGGCGATGGTAGAGTCGCGCATGTTCTGACTCAGGTTCATGGTGGTGCTGATGCTCATGCCTATGCTGGAGAAGTTGGTGCTGTAGCTGACGGATGATGTGCGTGTGGACTGTGTCATCGTCTGTGGGTTGTACATCGATGTCAGGTTGTTCTTCTCATAGCTGCTCGTGGCGAAGTTGACGGATGCTGAGAGGTTAGAGAAGGGGTTGGCCTTGGCATCCTGTCTGTGGCTCCACTGTATCTTGAAACTGGTCTGTCTGGCATAGTCGGGCATGTTTTTCTCGCCGGTGATGGAGTTCTGATAGCTGGCGAAGACGGATCCGCTGAAGCGATATCGCTTGCGGTAGTTGCTGGCAGCACTGAAGCCCCATGAGCCCTTTGTGTAGATCTCGCCCAGTAGCTTGAGGTCCATCTTGTCGTTGATGGCGAAATAGTAGCCCCCATCGCGCAGGTAGAATCCCCGTTCGGTCTCATCGCCATAGGTGGGCATGATGAATCCAGAGGAATAGCTCTTGGTGAACGGGAAGAAGCCATAGGGCACGGCCAGTGGGATGGGCACATCGCACACCACGAGGTAGGCAGGTCCGAACACCACATCCTTGCCGGGACGTACCTTGGCCCTCGACATGGCGATGTAGAAGTCGGGATGCGGGTCGTCGCAGGTGGTATAGCGTCCCTTGCCCAGGAAGAGTTCGCCATTGGCACCCCGCTTAGCTTGTTCTGCGGTCAGGAAGCCATCCTCCTGCTCGGTATACACCTGCTGGATGAGACCTTTCTTGGACTTGAAGTTGAAGGCCATGGTGTCGCTCTGGTATTCGTCGCTTCCCATCTTGAAGACCGGCGTGCCGAACATCTTGTCCAGTGAGTCGCGAGAGCCGGTGGCATGTACGAGCGACGAGTCGAGGCACATATAGATCTTGTCGCTCTTCAGGTCCATGTTCTGATATTCCACATGGCTGCTGCCAAAGAGGTGTGCCATGCCTGTTGATGCCTCGTAGATGAGGGAGTCGTTGGCCGAGAAGACCACAGGTGCATCGATGCCGTTCTTCTTCCTGCGGTTCAGTGAGTCCTTGCGCAGGGAGTCGTCGATGACTTTGTTGTATTTGTAGATGGCGAGCTCGAGCGAGTCCATCAGTGTGGTGTCTCGCTTCAGTGCTGCCTTGGCCTGCTGTCCTGCCGGCAAGAGTGTGTCTTCGATGATGCTGTCCTGGCCGTTCACGGTCTCTGCGGCCGCTTCGCTGGCGGCAGCCCTGGTGCTGTCTTGGTGCCGGCTGCTTGCCAGTAGTGTGGAGTCGTCGATGCTGTTTTGTGCAGCGATGGCCAGTATGCTGTCCATTGTTGCAACGGCCTGTAGGGTGTCGAGTGTGGTGTCGTTTTGTGCCACAGCCAGTAGTGGTGAGGTGTCCATGGGCGTCTGCACCGCGATGACGGGATGGCTGTCCGGTGGTGCGGGAATGGCCTCTGTGATAGCGGTCAGGTCTGTTTGCTTGCTGGTCTTGAACAGTGACGACGGTGTGCAGGCCCACATCAGGATGAAGGCTAGAACGAAAAGCAAAGAGACCGTCTTCTGTTTCACGGCTGCAAAATTACATCAAAAATCCCGAATAATGTGCCGTTTACGATAGTTTAACGCAGCTATTCAAATTTTTTTGACCAGTTTAGGAATTTTTCCACCCCTTCGGGTCCGAATTTGGACAGGCTGCGTGCTGCCTGTTGCACATTGAGTATACGTTCAGGCCGTGATTTGGAGTAGAACTTGTCGGCATAGCATACCACCTGCTCTTCCATTGTCTCGGGTATGTAGTCGTGGAGTGGTAATGGCAGCTGCTGTCGTACTATCTGCTCGCGTGTGATGCCCGTTCCCGTGTGCCGTTCGCAGACACGGGCATGGCGTAGCAGTCCTTCCTGCCGCAGCACTTCTCCCCCGATGAGTCCATGTCGGATGTATGGCTCCGTTCCCTCACAGAAGATGGTGGGTGCATGGCACCATCTGATGCCGATGTCGTGCAGCATGGCAGCCTCCTGAAGAAAGCTCGTGTCAAGAGAGAGCTCAGGATGTCTGTCGGCAATGGCCAGGCACCGTAGTGCCACTTGCTGCGAGTGTGTGATCAGAAGGCGACGCAGGGCATCGTCCTCAGGATAGTACTTGTCGATGATAGCTTCGTAGTTCATCATGTTTGTCGTCGGTGATAAAGTCATTACTGGTTGCTGTCGCCTACTGTCTGTGTGGCAGGCCAGTTCACAAGGAACACCTTCTCCGTGGCCCGTGTGAGTGCGGTGTATAGCCAGTGATAGTAGTCGTCATTGAGCATGTCGTCGGTCATATATCCCTGGTCGATATAGACGTGTGCCCACTGTCCTCCCTGTGCCTTATGGCAGGTGACGGCATAGCCATGCTTGATCTGCAGGGCATTGTAGTGAGCATCGTTGCGTAGAGCCTTCATCCGGTCTTGCTTCAGTGGCAGGTCGGCATAGTCGTCCATCACCTGGTTGTAGAGCTGGTTCTGCTGCTCGCGTGTCAGTGCCGGTGCCTCGGTAGTGAGGGTGTCGAGGAGCACGGTTGCCGTGAGCTCGTAGTCGTCATAGTCGGGCAGCACCATGGTGATGTCGGCGAAACGGAAGCCATACAGCTCGTGGATATGCCGGATGCGTTCCACCACACAGTGGTCGCCATTGGCCAGGAAGGGTAGGGGGTTGTCCTTGCGTGGCTCTACATTGTTCCAGTAGTAATTGTTCTTTACAATCATCAGCTGGTCGCCACGGCACAGCTCTTCCTCACGGTCCAGCACCTGTGTGCGTATGCCGTGGTTGTAGATATTGGCCCGCTTGTTGCTGCGTGTCACCACAATGGTCTCGTCCTGTCCCACGTGGCTGTAGCTCGATGCCAGTGATTCTATCAGCTCATCGCCTCTGACGCACACGATGTCGGTGAAGCCCTGGAAGCGTATCTGTGGCAGGGTGATGGTGTCGCCGTCCAGATTGTGCTCTCTGATGCGTGTGGCATTGAAGAGGATGCCCGAGTCCTGACTCTGTCGCAGCACCTTGGTGAGGTTGCATTCATAGACGGTCAGTCCATAGCCCTGCAGCACCTCGGTAGACAAAGCGGGACTGCTCGCCTCACCCACGGGTGGCAGCTGTGCGCGGTCGCCAATCATCATCATCCTGCAGTTCTGTCCATGATAGACGTAATATATGAGGTCGTCGAGCAGGTTGCCCGACCCGAAGGTGGTCTCGTTGCTGGCATTGGCAATCATCGATGCCTCGTCGATGATGAACAGTGTGTCGTGGTAGAGGTTGTCATTCAGGTTGAATGCAGACAGGTCTCCTGCCGACCGCTGACGGTAGATGCGACGATGGATGGTGTAGGCCGGCAGTCCGGCATAGAGCGAGAACACCTTTGCCGCCCGTCCTGTCGGTGACAGCAGCACGAGCTTCTGCTTCAGGCTCACCAGTGTGCGTACGATGGCAGCTGCCAGTGTGGTCTTGCCAGTGCCGGCAGATCCTCGCAGCACCATGCAGGCATGAGACTCGCGGTCGGTGAGAAACCGGACGAAGGTGTCGATGGCCCGTTGCTGTTCCTCGGTGGGCACATGTCCGAAATGCTGGCTGATGCGCCAGGATAGTTCGTCGCTGATCATGGCTCTTACAATCGTTGTGGCAGTCTGCTGCCCATCGGTATGGATGAAATCATGATGCAAAGTTACTACTTTTTATTGGAATAAGAAGGGATGAAAGGGGGGTAATATGTTAAATAATGTAATTCTTTGGCCGTCTCACGTTTTTTCTTATTAACTTTGCACACAGTATGAAGCGAAGTGAACGATGGATGAATGCCGTTTTGGTGGTGCTGGCAGTGGCATTGCTGGCCATCTGCGTGAGGAGTGTCGTTCACGAGCAGCAAAAGGAAGCAACAATAGAACAGACCAACGATGGGAGAGAACAATAACCTTGTGAGGCGGCTTACCATCCGCATCGGCCGCAGCAGCCTCGCCATGCTCGAACAGCCTAGCAGTGGCAGTGATATCATCTACGAGCCCTATGTGGTGAAGAGTGGCGTGTCGATGGCGGCAAATCTCAGGGAGGCCTTCAAGAACAGTGACTTACTG
Organism: Prevotella sp.; assembly: GCA_024684515.1. GTDB lineage: Bacteria > Bacteroidota > Bacteroidia > Bacteroidales > Bacteroidaceae > Prevotella. The sequence continues at coordinate 50,748 of JAIKWS010000085.1, read as the reverse complement.
CTGCAGGCACCACCACGTGTGAGGGTGCTCCTGGACAGCGATGTGCTGATGGTGCCTGTGGAGCTGTTCGAAGAGAATCACATGGAAGAGATGCACAGCCATGCCTTTCCCCGTCGTGAGCAGGAGGCAGTATATTATAATGTGTTGCCCGACCTGAATGCGGTGGCCGTATTCTCGATGAACAAGGACCTGCGGCTGGTGCTCGACGACCATTTCCAGGATGTACGTCTGATAGCGGCCATACAGCCCGTGTGGCGATATCTCCATCAGCGGAGCTTCACAGGCATACGTCCGAAGCTATATGCCTATTTCCATGAGAAGCGGCTGGAGCTGTTTGCCTTCCAGAAAAACAGGTTCCGCTTCTGCAACTCGTTCGATGCCAGCCGTATCAAGGATGCACAGTTCTTCATCTTCTATGTATGGAAACAGCTGCAGATGGATGCCGTCTATGATGAGCTTTACCTGGTGGGGGACATCCCCGGTGAGGAGGCCATGCTGCAGGACCTGAGAAAATTCCTGCAGAAGGTGTATGTCATCAATCCTGCTGCCGACTATGGACAGCATCCTGTGCTGGATATCACAGGCATTCCCTATGACTTACAGACTTTGGTGGTGAAAGGACGATGAGGATTATTACCGGAAAGTACAAAGGTCGTCATTTTGATATTCCCCGTACCTTCAAGGCCCGGCCGACGACCGACTTTGCCAAGGAGAATATCTTCAATGTGCTGACGGGCTATCTCGACTTCGATGGTGCTACGGCACTCGACCTCTTCTCGGGGACGGGGAGTATCACCCTCGAACTGCTCTCGAGGGGCTGCAGTCAGGTGGTCAGTGTGGAGATGGACCGTGACCATCATCGCTTCATCACCGAGTGTCTGCGGAAACTGGATACGAAAGCCTGCATCCCCCTGAAGACAGATGTCTTCCGTTTCATCAGAAGCTGTCACCAGCAGTACGACCTGGTCTTTGCCGACCCACCCTATGCCCTGAAGGAGCTGCCTCTGATTCCTGATATGGTGATTGACAGGCAGTTGCTCAAGGATGATGGCATCTTTGTCTTCGAGCATGGCAAGGACCATGACTTCTCAACCCATCCCTGCTTTGTGGAGCATCGTGCCTATGGCAGTGTCAACTTCTCACTGTTCAGAGCAATGGCGACAACAGCCGGGTGAGGGAGTCCCATAGACGTTGCATGATATTGGGCGACATCCGTTCTGGCAGCTCAGTCAGTGCTACCGACTGCTTCTCGTCTCTCAGATAGGTGCCACGCATGGTCATGGCCATCCTGGTATCGTAGAAGAAAGCATTACCCTCGAAATTGTTCTCAAACGACCGGAAGTCCAGGTTGGTGGATCCGCAGGTGCATACGGCATCGTCGCTGACCATCGTCTTCGCATGCAGGAAGCCCCCTTCGTACAGACTGACACGTATGCCGGCTTCTGCAGCCTCGCGGAGATAGCTGCGGCTGGCCCATTCCACGAAGTAGGCATCGCTATGGCGGGGCACCATCACACGGACGTCCACACCACCGGCAGCAGCCGTCTTCATGGCCAGGAAGACAGGACCCGTAGGGAGGAAATAGGGGGTCTGGAAGTAGATATACTTGCGGGCAGCCATGATGATATGCAGATAGCCCTGCATGATCTCCGGATAGGTGGCTGCAGGACCACTGGTGACGGTCTGCACCAGGGCACCCTCAGCCTCGGGCTTGGTGTAATACTTGCGGTCGGAGAGCAGTGTGCGGTCCACGAAATACCAGTCGATGAGGAAGGCTCGCTGCAGACCATTCACGGCACCACCCTCCAGACGTATCATGGTGTCGCGCCAGGGCTGTCCACCACGGCCTTTCACATAGCGCATGGCAATGTTCATGCCACCGATATACCCGATATGACCATCGATGACGATGATCTTACGGTGGTTGCGGTAGTTGGCCTTGCTGGTGAACTGTGGAAAATGTACGGGCATGAAGGGCTCCACATCGATGCCTTCCTTCCGCATGTGTTCGAAGAAACGGTTCTTCACCTGCCAGCATCCAACATCATCATAGATGAGACGAACCTCGACACCCTGACGGGACTTGGCGATGAGGGCATCGCTGACCAGTCGTCCCAGGGCATCGTCCTCGAAGATGTACATGTCGATATGGATATGGTTCCTGGCCTGGGCGATGTCACGGAGCAACAGCGGGAAGAAGTCATAGCCACTGGTCAGAATGTCCTGTCGCTTGTTGATGAAAGGCAGTGAGAAGCTCTGCCGGGCAAACAGACCGATGGTGGGCTCATAGGCGGGAGGGAGCTCTTTGGGTCGCTGTTCCACAAACTCCAGCATCGATCGTTTGGTGAGCATGTCCATGCTACGGCGGCTGATGAATTTCTCCTTCCTGCGGTTGATGCCGAAGAAGATATAGGCCACCACGCCAAAGATGGGCAGGATGTAGATGACGAGTGCCCAGGCCATCGTCTTTGCCGGCTGGCGATTGTCCAGCACGACATGGATGATGGCTGCGATGGCTATCAGCCGCGAGAGCCAGTACAGGATGCCTAATACACTCATATCTTACTTGATGCCGATCAGTTTGTGCGTTTGTAGTGACAGCCGCCATTGGGGATGCTGCCTGATGTAGTCCACACAGTGGCGTACGATGAGGGCATTGCGTGTGGCATCGCCAGTGTCGCAGGGCTGCAGGTAGAGCAGCGGCAGCGGGTGCTCTGCCGGTGATGGCAGCGACGACAGTATGCTGTCTGGACAGGTGTGCTCCCCGAACACGATCTTCAGCTCGTCGGGTTGTCGCCAGTCTTCCCGCTCCTTCCATGCCAGTGGTGTCTTGGGCGAGATGGTCAGCCAGTCAATGTTGCGGGGGGCAGGACGGGTGCCATTGCTCTCCATGGCCACCTCGTAGCCTTCGTCATGCAGCAGGTCCACCAGTCGCTCGTCAGCCTGCAGGGTGGGTTCGCCACCAGTGAGCACGACGAGTGGCCGTAGGTCGCTTGCCACGTGGACGGTCAGCAGCCTGAGGGTTGTCAGGATCTCGATGGCATCCATCTCCTGATAGCTGCCGAAGTCGGTGTCACAGTATGCACAGTGGAGGTTGCAGCCAGCAAAACGGATGAAGGCGGCAGCACGACCGGTGTTGTGGCCCTCGCCTTGCAGGGAATAGAAGATGTCGTTGATGCGGTACATGGTCTGTGGCGATAAGGTGCTGCTGTTGTCACTCGTCCTGCTCATAGGCGGCCATGTTGCCCTCACTCTCCTGAACGGTACATTTGTAGCAGTGCGGGATCTGCTCCACACACCAGCGTGCTATGTTTTCTGCCGTAGGGTTGAAGGGCAGCACATCGTTCAGGTTCTGATGGTCCAGCCGTCCTTTGATCTTTCGCTTTATCTCAGTGAAGTCCACCACCATCCCATTGTGGTTCAGCTCCCTGGCTTTGCAATAGATGGTGATAATCCAGTTGTGGCCGTGCAGCTGTGTGCACTTGCTCTCGTAGTCGATGGTCAGCCGGTGGCTGGCAGAGATTTCGATTCTTTTCTGTATGTAGTACATATTTCCGTTTTAGACAACGAGATCGCTCCCCAGCCGTTTGGCCAGCATGTCGCGAAGCTCTTTGGTTTCCTTATGTTCTCGTAGCAGTTCCATGGTCTGCTCCATATCGCTGCTGGCTTGTCGTAGCTGTCTCTGTATGTGCTTCAGCCGTTGCTCGACGATGTCCAGACGGTAGTCCATCACCAGGTGCTGGATACGTTGCCGCAGGCTACCCTCCCGTGCCTGCATCGCGAAGCGGCCTCCTAGCTGGTGGCGGTCCATGGCCAGTCTGGTGGCCAGCTGACTCACCTCCATGTCGGCATTGCTGCAGAAGTAGGTCTCGGCCTTGAAGCCTGCCTCTCCACTATGGGCGACGGCCTCCTCTAGTATCCGCTGGTGCAGGGGTGCCACGAACTGCAGGCCGTCTTGCGAGAGGTCGAGGTCTATGTACTGTGCCACGTTGATGGAGACCTGCTGGCCGTCATCAGTCTCCACATCATCGAAAATGACTTCCTCACCATGTCTGACAATCTCTCGCAGCAGCAGCAGTTCGACCTTCATGCGCGACTCGCTCTCTGCCTCTGTCCAGGCATTGGCAGTTGCCGGCTGTACTGGCTGGCTGATGGCGGCAGCGGGTGGTGCGATGGGTGGTGCGATGGCGGTTGCGGCAGGTGCCTGTTGTGCTGTCTGTGAGGGCCTCTCCTTGGCCTTGTCCTCCAGGTTCTTCCTCACACGTTTGTTGAGTTCGGCAATCAGTGTCTGTTCCTTGATGCCAATGCGTTGTGAGAGGTCTGTGATATAGGTCGACCGCAGTATCTGGTCGGGGATGACACTGATGCTCTGTACGATGTTGCCGATGCCTTCACTGCGTTTCACGGGGTCGTCGACGTTCTGGATGGTCAGTCTGGTCATGAACGTGATGAAGTCGGTCTGATTGTCATCGATATATCTGCGCAGCTGCTCTGTAGAGTGCTTGCGTGCGAAGGAGTCTGGGTCGTCGCCATCGGGCAGCAGGAGCACCTTGATGTTCATGCCTGCCGAGAGCAGCATGTCCGTGCCTCGCATGGCGGCATGGATGCCTGCCTCGTCACCGTCATAGAGCAGGGTGATATTCGAGGTGAAGCGATGCAGCATGTGGATCTGGGGCATGGAGAGGGCAGTGCCGCTGTTGGCCACCACATTCTCGATGCCTGCCTGGTGCATGGCGATGACGTCGGTATAGCCTTCGACCATGAACACGCGGTCTTCCTTCACGATGGCCTTCTTGGCCTGGTAGATGCCATACAGCTCCCGCTCCTTATGATAGATGTCCGAGTCGGGAGAGTTGACATATTTCTGTGCCACACCCTTCGTGCGGCTGTCGAGCACACGTCCTCCGAAGGCCACCACCTTGCCGCTGACGTTCAGCCAGGGGAAGATGGCACGGCCCGAGAAACGGTCGTAGAGACCACGGTCGTTCTCGATGCACAGACCGGTCTTCACCAGATACTGCTGCTGATAGCCCCTGGCAGTAGCGGCCTTGCAGAGGGCATCACGACGATGGGGGGCATAGCCGAGCTGGAACTTCTCGATGATGTCGTCCCTGATGCCACGGCTGCGGAAATACTGCTTGCCGATAGCTATGCCGTCGGCATCGTTCTTCAGGATGTCGTGATACCAGTCCTTGGCCCATTCGTTGACGATGAACATCGACTCGCGCTCGCTCTGCTGCTGTCGCTCCTCGTCGGTGATCTCCTTTTCTACTATCTCGATGTTGTATTTCTTTGCCAGCCACCGCAGGGCCTCGGGATAGGTCATCTGCTCGTGCTCCATCAGGAAACCGGCCGGGGTGCCACCCTTGCCGCATACGAAGCAGTGGCAGATGTTCTTCGATGGCGACACCATGAACGAGGGGTTGCGGTCGTCATGAAACGGGCACAGGCCCTTGTAGTTCACACCACTCTTGCGAAGTGTCACGAACTCGCCAACCACATCCACGATACGTGCTGCGTCCAGGATTTTGTCTACTGTTGCCCTGTCTATCATCTGTCGTTTGCTACTTTTGGTTGCAAAGTTACGCATTTTTTTCCAAACCGCCAATAGGAACGATTCTTTTTATGTGTCCTGTGGCTTTTCTCCGTGCCTGCCTCTCCCTCGTCCTGGTGTTCGCTGCCTTGACGCATGCCTGCCTCTGCCGTCTCTGTCACGTCTCGTTTGTATCCCCGGGCTCCTCTGATGTCTCATCTCCCTTTAGTCTGTGGTTCAGATGTTTTCTCAATTGTTTCTTTATCCCTATTTTGAAAATGTCTGCTTGTGGGAATGGATATTTTTTTCTATCTTTGCAGTGTCAACCTCCTTGCAGGCCTGACAGCAGTATAATCCTTCACACCAAGACATGCAAAATGAAGAATAAACGTTATCTCCTTACCACACTCCTGCTCTCTGCATTCCTTTCCGTCACTGCCGACGACGGACAGCCGTTCGTCCTGAACCATGGTGATGTCACGATGACCATCGATGCCACACGGGGTGGCAAGATTCTGTCGTTCAGATACCAGGACCACGAGATGCTCTCGCAGTCACGATGGCCGGAGTCCTTTGGCAGCACCTTCTGGACGAGTCCGCAGAAGGAATGGAACTGGCCACCGGTGCCCGAGTACGACAAGAATGCCTATCAGGTGGTGGAGCAAGACCAGCACCATCTCTACATCCGCAGTCAGGTCTCTGATCGTCTGGGCTTCAGCATCGGCAAGCACTTCTCCGTCGATGCCAGCGATGGGGCCTTCGTCGTCACTTATTCTATTAAGAACGAGAGCCAGAGCCAGCGGAAGGTCGCTCCCTGGGAGATCACCCGTGTCACCAATGGCCAGGGGCAGATATTCTTCCAGGCTGTAGCCGACAGTATATGGCCTGCCGGACTGATGAGTTTCGAGGCCCGGCAGGGAACTCTATGGTACAGTACCGACGAGACACCCGCCAACCGCAAGGTGAATGCCGATGGACGTGGATGGCTGGCCTATCATGCCGACGGCATGCTCATGCTGAAGCGCTTCCAGGACCTCGAGGCCTCTGAGCCAGCACCTGGCGAGGCGGAGGTGCAGGTGTACGTCAACAGGGGCAAGACCTATATCGAGCTGGAGAGCCAGGGGGCATACACACTGCTGCAGCCAGCGGCAGAGCTCACCTGGACGGTACGATGGTACCTAGTGCCCGTCGGTGAGACAGCACAGCCGTCACAGCTCCTGCAGACAGTGCAAAGCATCCTCAAGCCATAAAGTCCGGAATCTCCGGAAAATCCGCACCCTATAAGAACCAACATCCACACGCAATGAGAACCAACATCCTATTATCCGCAGCATGCCTCATGGCAGCGACAGCAGGGGCACAGACCCTACAGCTCAACGACCTGGAGTATTTCGAGCAACAGGGAGTGAACGTCCTGGTGTTCAGCAACTCCTTCAACGGGGGCTTCAACGACGAGAAGAACTCCGGCATCGAGATCATCCACCATGGTGTACGTACTGTGCAGGGAGGTGCAATACGTCTCAACAACACCCCCGAGCAGTGGGACCTTGTGCCCACCATGACCAGTAGAAAGGTGAACCGCGAGCAGCAGACCATCGAGATAGGACTGCGCTACGATGACTACGATTTCGACAGCCGCATCACCGTGGCTGCCAGGGGACAGGGAGTGGAGATTGCCGTATGGCTTGACAAACCCGTGCCGGAGCCACTGGCGGGAGAGGCCGGTCTCAACATCGAGTTCCTGCCCTCGCAGTACTGGCTCAAGACCTTCTCCATGGATGGCAGGCTGGGACGACTGCCACGCTATGCCACCAGCCAGACCGTCACACGACCCAATAGCGAGAAGCCAAGGCAGTTCAAGGGCTTCAGGACCTACGACGACCGTGGCACCGACCGTTTTGTAGACCCACTGCCCATTGAGACGGGACACAGCCTGCTGCTCGCTCCCGAGACACCCGAACGCATGATACGTGTCAGCAGCAGCGATGCCGAGCTCAGACTCTACGACGGACGCATGCTGGCACAGAACGGATGGTTCGTGCTGCGTAGTATACTGCCCGCAGGCAAGACCGGAAAGGTGGTCACCTGGACCATCGAGCCCCATGCCATACCGGGATGGATACGCGAACCCAACATCGGATTCTCACAGGTAGGATACATACCCCGCCAGCCCAAGGTGGCTGTCATCGAGCTCGACAGGCACGACCAGCCGCTGCCTACGGCCACACTAATGCGCATCAATGCCGATGGCACCACCCAGCAGGCATACCAGGGAACCGTCACCTCGTGGGGACCCTACTATAAATATAATTATGTGAAGTTCGACTTCTCCAGCGTCAGCCAGCCCGGCATCTATTACATCCAGTACGGGAATACCAGGACCAACAACTTCCTCATCGACGATCATGTCTACGACAAGATTACCGATGCCACCACCGATGTGTGGGTGCCTATCCACATGAACCACATGTACGTCAACGAGGGCTATCGCACCTGGCACGGGGAGCCCTTCAGGGAGGGATACCTGCAGGCACCACCTAGCGATCATTTCGACCTCCACCACCAGGGACAGACCACCGACACCAGGTACAAGCCCCTCGAGCTCATACCGGGGCTCAACGTGGGAGGATTTTTCGATGCCGGTGACTTCGACATCGAGACAGGCTCCAATATCAGTGTAGTGCAGAATTTCATACGCACCTGGGAACTCTTCCATCCCCAGCGTGACGAGACCTTCGTCAGCCAGCAGCAGCGATATGTTGACCTGCACCGTCCCGATGGCGTGCCCGACATCCTTCAGTTCATCGAGCATGGCACCCTCAACCTTGTGGCACAGGCAGAGCAGATAGGACACATGTCACAGACACTGTCCAACTCCGTCCTCGACAACTACCACCACCTGGGCGATGCCGCCTCCATCACCGACGGACTGCACTACGACCCCACACTCAGACCCTATGAGATATCTGCCGATGGCAAGCGGAGTGGCACCCCCGACGATATGTGGGCCTTCACCAACCGCAACCCGCAGCTCGACCTCCGTGCCGCCACCATGTTTGCTGCCGCCAGCCATGCTCTGAAAGGCTATAACGACTCACTGGCACAGCGGGCCCTCGTACAGTCCAAACGACTGATGCAGGAGGCCACCGAGCTCCTCAGCCACCGACAGGCACGGGGCAGACAGGCAGATGCCGACTTCAGCTGGCTCGACGGGGTAGGGGAGAGTGGCGATGCCGGCAGTCCCGACAGCAGACGACGGCAGCTCATGGCACGCAGCCGCACCAACCGGCAGCAGCTAGGCGATATGACCACCAACCTGCAGCTCTACGGGGCTACTGGCGAGCAGCACTACCTCGACAACTTCTCCAGGCAGATCTGGGATGCACTCGAACTGGGGCTTGCCGGCAACATGCAGACAGCCCTAGATGCCATACCCTATATGGACGACAACTACCGCCGGCAGCTGCGACCTTATGTCGAGAAGTACAACGACTATATCCACAGCTTCGACCGTCAGAACCCCTATGGCGTGCCCATCGGGCTGGGCAACTGGGCAGGAGTCAATATGGTGCTCAACTTTGGCATCGCTGTCAACTATGCCCATCTCTACTATCCCGACATCGTCAGCAAGGATGAGGTCTACCGGGTGGCCAACTGGCTCTATGGCTGTCATCCCTACCACAACTATTCCTTCGTCGCTGTCGTGGGAGCAACACGGCCAAAGCAGGTCTTCTATGGCAACAACCGTGCCGATTTCTCTTTCATACCCGGCAATGTGGCACCAGGGCTGCTCTTCCGCAAGCCCGACCATTTCGAGAACTACGACGACTGGCCGTTCCTGTGGGGACAGAACGAGGGTACTATTGCTGGCAACACCCAGTACGTCATCTTCGGTTCATCGCTGAAGAATGTCGTCCAGAGGAAGCAATAAGGCAGCAGAAAGAGAGGATGATACCACCAGTGCAAGGAAGACACAAGACTTCTTGCAGTAGCCATGCATTGTGGCAGCCAACAAGGACGAGAGTCAAGCCTTTTCATGTCCTTCCTACACATCCCCTCATCCTCTGAGCGGTCTCTGTGCTACACTCCAGGATGCCCCGTAACAGCTATCGGAAGATACCGGTCTCGCTTATTTCAGCGTTATATTAAAGGAATAGATGGTGTTCATGTAGAGATTGTAATCGCTGTTGTCTACATCATTACCCAGGGGCAGTGAATTGCTGCCTACGACCAGTGTCGTGGCATAGCTGCTGCTGGCCGGATAGTTGGGGGCAGAATAGAAGAAGCGGGTGGTAGAGGCGTTGTTGGCCAGGGTAAAGGTGTTGGAGATGTTGGTATAGTCGGTGCTCTCCAGGGCTGTATTGTTCACCTGAGGATAGAGGTATGCCTTGGTGGCAATATTGTTCATGGTGATGCCAGAGATGCTGCTGCCCGACGAGTTGGTGAGTGCCAGATTGATGCGGGCAATCATACGTCCCAGGGTGCAGGTGATGGCTGTCGGTGCAGACTCCGTACTCCCCGAGACATCGCCCTCCCAGTAGCCGCACATCGGCATGAACTTCAGGGTGCCGGCCTCTGCTGCCGCAATATGGTCTGCCATATCGAGTTTCCAGGTCTTAAACGTTGGCAGGTTGTCGGGGAACGAGGGGTAGCTGTCTCCTGCCCACGAAGGAGGTGTGATAGTAAAGCCCGAAGGCCGGATATTGGCCACCAGACAGATGGTGCAGCCACTGGCATTGTAGAGCCATATATTGTCGGTCACTTCAAGGTCGCCCGTTGTCACGTCAGTACGTCGATGGCCAGAGGTCAGTGAGATGCCCGAGCTGTTATACTGCACGAAGTAATAGTCGTAGATCCAGTTCTCGCACTCCGGGAGCAGTGCCGATGCAGACCGTGTGGTGTTCCCCGCCACATCTGCTGCCCTCAGTGTCAGTGTCACGGGCACCAGTCGGGCCTCTTTCTCCTCGGCTAATGTGTTCTCATCCTCGCTGCATGCACTGAGCAACAGCACCGATGCCAGCAGTCCTATGTATGTTTTCGTCATCATTCACTACCTCTTTTTATATATCCAATTCTCCTGTCCAGCTCTGGTTGGCCCAGCTCAAGACAGTGATATTCCCGTCGAGTCCCACAGAGAGGTTCATGTTATACGAATGTCCGTGATAGAACTTCCGCTCTTTCAGCGTGAGCACATACTGCGTGGGGATACCATTCACGGCGATATTGAAGAGCAGCACCATCTGCGTACTCATACAGTCGGTAGGCAGGATGCCGATGTCGCCCTCTATGGAGCCGTCGTCATTGTAGGTAAACTCCTTGATGTAAGTACGGGTATACTTGTCGGCTTTCTTCATCTCCAGTGTGTCTTCGACGTTGAGTGAGCTCCAGTCGAAAGTCAGTCCATTATCATCTTCCTCTGGGTCCTGCAATCCCGACACCTCGATACCCTGTGGCATCATCTCCATCTTGTAGACATTGCTGCCCTTGTTCAGTTTCACCTTGATGCGCGCCATCTGGTGGATCATGGGATTCAGTTGGATGTTCTGAACACCCGATTCTGTACTTGTTACCGTAATTTCTGCGCTGGCTGTCTGAGTATATCGTTCGTCGTTACTATAGAGATACATGCCATTCTCCACCTGCATGCTCAGCGATGACCTGTTGATTTTATTAGCCGGTGCGACCATCCGGAACTGGTAGGTACCATCTTCCAGGTAGAGAGGAGTGGTGGTTTCTATGGGTGTCGTAACAGTGAGATAGCCCTCACCATCCTCTGTGGACTTGCAAGGGTAGAGGGCGTTATAGCCAGCAGAGTTCTGCACGACATAAGCCTGCAGATTGGGGGTGTTCCAACTATCATCGGCATTCTTCAGTCGATAGGTCAACCATACCGTAGTGCCCACGGGCAAAGTGGTAAGTGGTGGTACACTTGTAAAGCCGCTCCACCCATCGCCCAGAGTATGGTCAGCCCGTGTTGCTGCTGAGCTGTTCGTCCCTCCTGCATACACCATCGGGTCGAGGATACGAATCTTCGTCCCCTTGGGCTGTGGGCTCAGCACTTCCTCCTCATTACTGCAGGCAACGAGGAAAAGCACGAATGCCAAGCTGTATATCGTCAGTAATCTTCTCATAATCCTGTCTTTTTTATTCTGCCGTGATATCACGCACCAGTCGGATGGGGTCGCCGAGGGAGCGACGACTACCATTGCCTACAGCCACGCCAGAGGTGTGTGGAGCCATATAGAGGGTCCAGTTTCTATCACCGCCTGTACTTCCGTCCCACTCGGGTATACGCATGATAGTAGCATCCCCTAAATATGACCAAAAGGGTGTTCCGCCTCCGGCGTCAATATATCCTTGCAATGGGAAATCGATATAGCCCGTTGGATGATCCCAATCAAAATCCTGCAGGTTCCATTTTGTACAATTAGTACCTGTCTTAGCGTACGTACTATTTACAGCTCCTGTCTTGTCAATATCTGTTTTGAAAATCTCACAGGCATTAGAGGCAAACTGCTCGATACGTAGGAAATGTCGGGTATAGGTGCCTGACTTACTCTTTGTTTTACTATCCATCATCGTTAACCGAACGCGATAGGCATTCGCCTCACCCTGATGCTTGATACCGTAGACACAAGGGGGATAGCTACTATTTTTCAGAATGGTGGTAAGGCCGTCAGCATCTGGAGTAGCATTTTTATCTATCTTACAACGTCCACGAACGTATTGGAAGCGGTAGTTGCCTACGCCAGTCACCGAATTAATACTTAAGTTGGCCGTTGTCCCCTGGAAGAGATAGGCTGCAACATCTGACCATGGCCTTTGACTTTGAACGGGCTCCGGCATAATCTTATAACCGTCAGCCCGTCGAGGCAGTCGCCATCCTTTTGGCACAGGCTGGTTTTCTGGATGGTTGTTTCCACTGGCATCAATCCAATAGGTGGCATCGCGACTGTCTGCAGTCTTACTGCTATTCCAGGCCCAACGGGCAGTGCATCCGTTACCAGAACCTGCAATGAATGCATATTCACCACCATCGCCCGGATTCATCGCCAGATATTCAGTTCCAGCTGTCTTGTAGGCTGCCATTTCTTCTGGCCTGGCATATCTATAGGCTTTGGAACTCATCCACTTGTAGTATTTTTCACCAGCATCATTATAGGTATAAAAGAGATAAATACCAGCACTGCTGTACCACGAGGTTCCAGGATTCGTACTGGCATTGGATGCAGCAAAATAATGATAGGTAGTATTACCTGCAAGATTTACTTTTTCATTACCATCTGCATCAATGATAGCATCGAGATTAATGATGTAGGGTATATTTCGTCCGTATTGATAGACGTGTCCGCAGGTATGCCACCAGTCGTTTTCGCAGTCAGCACTGGTAGCTCCCACATTGCGGTCCATCCACATCAGCCCGCCGATAGTGACGGGCTGCCCCAATACGGCATCGGTGGTGGCGTCGATGGTGACATCCGCCCATTCGTACACCTGTGGCGAGACGGTGACGATACGCACATTGCCACGCAGCACCATCAGTGCCAAGGTGTATTTGTGGTTACGCTTGAAGTGGAAGGGACCCTTTTCCGTGCCGTCGTTATTATATTCCTTAAGGTCAATTTCTACAGTACACTTACCATCTGTAATTTCTGTTCCGTCTGGTAAGGTTTTGTTGGTTATTAATGTATATACGGGATTATCTGTTGTTGAATTCGCTGAATCATATTCCTTGAGGTTCTCCAATGAAATGGAGACTTTAATTTGCTCGCCAGTAGACACAGCCTCATCATCGCTATCATCGTTAGGAATGACGAGCAGGTCAGTAGTTCCAATGGGTTCTTCGTCGTTGGTAATGGCATAGCCTGTCGCATCGCTATAGGAAGTGCGGCTACCACTTGCAGTCCATGTCCACTCTCCCGTGACGAGGTTCATCGTGGCACTCTCTGCCACGCCTGTCAGCGTGATATTGGTTACCTTAACATCCATCAGCATCTTATGCGATACCTCGTCGTTGTCCTCATTCTGCTTGGCAATGACAAAGTTCACCGCAGCACAGGCATGCTCGAAGGGCAACAGCAGGTCGCCATCAGCTGCCGTCTTCGACTTCACGGTATTGGAGTGCATCAGGTCGGGCAGGCGGTCACTGGTCTCACTGACGGTAATCGTAGGAGTGGTGCCATCCGTGGCAGTGGCATCGACAGTGGGCATCGTCGTGGTGCCATAGGTCAGGGCATAGAAGTCGAGGGCATCGGAGCTGAAATTGGCTGTAGGGGTATAGCTGATGGTATGGCTGCTGCTTTCCGTTCCTTCCTGAGGAAAGTTAGAGAATACATTACCAGTATTCCAGTTATAGTTTGTTTCTGTAGTTTGTGTGGGCAGTCCAAAGAGAGCATATTTGGTATCTTCTTCGAAGGTAGCCAGGTCGGCATCGCTACGTGTGAGCAGTTGCTGACGATAGGACGACAGGGCGATAGTAGAGCTATGTCCGACTTGATAGTCAGCCGTATCCTCCTCATTACTACAAGCCGTCAGTATCAGCAATGCGAACACTGCACTGACAAATCTGCTGATGTATGATGACCTACTTTTCATTCCTTGTTTGATGTTTCTAGGGATAAACTGTTCAGCTGGTAGCTATCTTAATAGGTACTGCCACATAGCCACCATCTTCCCATGCCTTCAGCCGTCCATAGAGATTGATGGTGTTAACGCCAAACTCAAGCGTCAGTGTATAGCTGTCACCGGCATTCAGGTTGATGGGATTGCTATCTGCATCGACAAAAGAAATCGTGATGTCGCCGCTCTCCTTCTTGATGAGGTCAGACTCCACGTTGAGGCCTTCTGCCGTATCAGCCATCCAGAACTTGATATTGGCAGTAACTGAAGTGGAGGTGGTCGGCACGATAAAAATATTGTCTACAAACTGCGTCCTGTCCTTCGAGAGCTGGTTGGCCAATGTCTGTCCATAGTCGGTAACCAGACGGCTGGTGGTCTTTCCACCCTGTACGACGTAGCGGCCTGCCAGCTTGTTCCATACCAACAGCTCGGGACGAGATGCATTGGTAAACTCAAGCGTGATATGTTTCACGAACTTACTCATGTCATCGGCCAGTTTGGCGTAAATGATGAGCTGTGCCTGGGCGTGGATAAACTCCAAGGGTGTGGAGGTGGTGAAGGGATGGGCCTCGTTGCCTGTAATAACTCCATTGGCCACCAGGATATCTTTTTTTCCAACCCACTCTTCCGGGATGTCAAAAGAGGTATAGTCATTTGCCGAGGTAAAGGTGAGGCCTGTACCCGAAGTGACGGGTGCCGGCCAGAAGCCGGTGGCATAGACCAGTTCGTTGTTGTCAGGATAGCGCTCGAAAGTGTTGTAGCGGGTGGAATTATAATCGTCGATGGTGCCCGATGGCACTTGTGCAATGAAGGGAGTGGCCAGTGACTGAGGGTCAGCATCAAAATGGGTGGCTGTCCAGAAGATAAACTGCGGCCCCGTCAAGGTTGTCGCGTCAGAGACAGACTCTGCCGTGGCACGTGTGAGGGCGGCATTCACCGCAACGTCTTGAGACTCCCTGTCAGGTGTGGAGTCTGTATCCTCGGCTGAGCAGGCACTGAGCAGCATCAGCAGAAAGAGGAGGTATGTCAGTCGGCACTTCATTGCATTCTTTGTTTTTATTGTGGCGTCACTTTGACGGTGGTGCTGCCGCGATTGTTCCAGTCGAGAGTGGAGATGCTGTTCACGCGGATGTAGTCCGTCAGGTTCGGGGTGCTGGGCAGCGTGATGGCAGGTACGTTCAGCAGATGATAGCTGTTGCGGTCCATGCCCCAGATACTGCTGGCATTCCCTTCATAGGTCAGCACACCATTGGCTGTGGCCTGTAATGGGTCGATGAAAGTGTAGAAGTAGTTATAGCCACCTACATACTTCACAAACTGGTCGGCATTGTAGGTGCCATTCGTGATAGCCTGGCGGCGAGCCTCACTGTTGTAGTATTTATACTCCTTGATATTCACCCAATAGGTATTGGCAGGATAAGTGACGGCATCGATGGCGTCGCTATATGCTGCGAGTGCCGTCTCTGCTGCAGTCCGCGTGGCAAAGGTGGTCTCTGTGAGAACGTCGCCATTTTTCACGTAGAAGGTCTTGGGGATATAGCGGACAGCTACCACCATATGGGTGGTGACATATTCTGCCACATCGTCGACCGTAAAGCCATCGGAGGCGCCGCCCCAATCTGTAGCCACATAGTCGTTGTTGACAGTATTCTCCAGACAGTAAAGACCCGTTTGCTGGTGGGCACTGGAGGTTGTTATGGCAGCGTTGGTGCCTGAAGTGTTCAGTAATGATTCATCATAGGCAATGGGATAGGCAGCCATCAGACTGGCATCGAAGGGGGAGCTGCTATACACAAACTGGTCGCGGGTCAGGTTGATGAAATGATCGCTATAGCCATCATCTTTAGTAATGGCCATATTCGTAGCGTCGTAGCTGATGTAACTGGTGATGGCCTGGTTGGGGTCCTGGTTCCAGTACTTGTTCATATTGTCAAGTGCTGTATTATCGTCACTATGCACTACTGTTGATGGCTTCCGCTCCAGATACACCTGCTTGTTGGTGGTGTTTAGTATATAGCTGATATCACTCAACTGACACCATCCGTGATAGTTGGCAGTGCCGTAGCCATCACGACTTTCAAACATATCGTTGAATGCTACTTCATTCGTCCGACTATCTGTATCACCAACACCCGTGAAATCACTACGCAGGGAGAATGTCAGGAGTGTCTTGCTCACCAGACGTTCCAGACTGACAGCCGAGTGGCTCGTCAGGTCATAGTCTGTGGTGCCAGTTACAATCTCCACCTCCGTTGCCCCCGCCGAACTGGCTGTCGCGTTATAGGCACCGAACATCACGATGTTGCTGCCATTGCCATCGCTGTCGAGGTCCATTATCTCTGCAAGCACGTCTGCCTGTGTGGTGGCTGTAGACTTAAAGGCTTCGTTGCTGACAAAGGCCGTCATCTGTGCCTGGCGCAGATTGGCCCCCACATAGATATGCTTCTGACCCATGGTGGTCGACATCTCGGCACTGATGGTATAGGAACCGTTGCCATTATCCACCACCTCACCGCTCACGATGGGTATCGTCTTGTATTCCGTAGCCGTGCGCACCTCCTTCGTGCCGTCGTAGGGTACCAGGAACACGGTGAGGGTGACAATCCGGTTCTCACCATCGATACCCGTCAGCTGGTAGGGACCTGCATCTGCTGTCCTCGTGGAGGCATTGCCATTCTGGCTGCCTGGTGCATTGACAGAAAGCGATACCTTGACATTGACCTTGCTATTGGCAGTGCGAACGTCATCCTGACCACCCTCGTCGGTATCGGCACACGACAAGAGTAGCGGCAGCAGGACGGCGAGGAAGAAGATTCTTCGCGCGAACCTTATTATATATTTGAGGTCAATGTTCAACGTAAACGCAACGGTCTTATAGCACGATATTGTCTTGCAGACGGACAATCCACCCGTTGATACTCAGGGCTGTGAGGAGATAGGTCCCCTCTGCCACGGCACCCTTCGGGGTGAGGAAGAAGATGATGTTGTAATGGCTCTCGCTGTCTAGGTATTCCTGATTGGAGAGTTTCTTTCCCACACGTCCCTCGAACTGTTCGCGTACCATCAGCAGGTATTTTGTCAGGTTGAGGTTCAGGATGCATTGTCCTGTGGCACGTTCCGTCACCACGAAGCGGGCTTCTCTGTCGGCCATCAGTCGCAGGGTGTTCAGCTCGGCACGGGCAACGGTGAGTGAGCTGGCAGCACTCTCCCCGCCAATGGTAGTGACATCACTGGCATCAAGTGTGGCAGTCTGCGTGAGGTAGGCGCCATAGTGGATGATATCATCTTGTAGCATACGGTTGTGATAGTCCATCCAACCATTGTCAGCCTGTATCTCAAACTGATAGGTACCGGCATCGATGGGGTCGCCACTCATATCCTGGAGCACAGCCACCACGGTGTTGTTCAGTCGCGTCAGTTCCACAGGGATAATGGTAAGCCCCGTACTGGCCACCGTGACGACATCGGTCTCTCCATACCACAGCGGATGCAGATAGCCATCCTGCCTACTCTCGGCAGTACGCTTCAGACGTATGGTTAAGTCCTCGGGGCTCAGGTCGGCACGCGTGCCATCTGTTCCCAGCAGCTCATAGTCGTCGCTCTCCAGCCCTGTCCATACGATGAGCCGGTATTGTCCTGGCGCTATAGGCAACTCTACTACGAAGTCATTCTCCTTCAAGGTACTACCCGAGATATGGTAGGTGTCGAGATAATGCCCCTGTGCGTCGAACGTGCTGATACGAGCACCATCCACCTCATCGGCAAAATCACCTTGCACAGCAGTGGCCGTCTCTACCTTCAGCACCTGTACGCGCACACCGGAGGGACAGTCGTCAAGGTCGTCTTTTACCCAGCTGCAGGAAGCCATTGTTCCTGCAGCGAGTAAAAGCGCCATGCCGTTTATGAATTGCTTGATTGACATTATCTGAGTCTGTTTCAGATGTTACTTACCAAGGACGATACTGCTCTGGTCGCGGACAATCCAGGGCTTGATATTGAGGGCGACACGCAGATAGACGGTGTTCTTCTCAACGTCCTCAGTCAGCTCGTCGGTAGTGGGAAGCTCGGTCTCATCACCAGGCAGCATGACATCCGTCACCTTCAGGTTGTACACATTGTTACGCACGATGGCATACTCCATAGCGCCCATGGTGCCCTGAACATTGTTGTCGAAATGCTTGATCCAGTACTTGTAATAGCTGATTCCTTTTTCGTACTTCTTGATGCCATAAGTGCCGTAGTCGGTAGCAGTGACTGCTGCAAGGCTGGGATTGGCATATTTGATGGCTTCAAGTGAAGAGTAATACTTATAGTCAAGATAGTATAGATCGCTGGTACCCTGAGTGTAGGTGTCGTTAGTTGTAGAAGAGGTGGCAACAATGACTGTAGCAGGCGTAATCTGAGCCGTGAAGACGATACCTGTCACATAGCCCTGCTTCTGATAGTCAGCATACATCGAGTTCTCCAGCAGGTAGGACAGCGTGGTGTAAGCACTCTCGTCTGTAGGCATGGCGGCAGCGCTGGTCTGCTTGCCTAAAGCTCCCGTTACGGCCGTATTGACGGCATTGCTGACATAGGTCATACTGGCTGTATAAGGCGTGAGCAGATAGGGAGCAGCAGTTGCTATCTTACCATACGCAGCTGTGCCTGCCGTAATGCTTCCGCTGCTTGCTGTAAGAGTTCCCACCTGACGGAAGGCATTGTAAGTAGGAGTAAGGTTGTACAAGCGATAGCTGGTCAGCTTCACTGTTCCGATAGGAGTAGGATAGGCCGAGGCATCGTTGTTATAATACACGTTGTACTCATTGGTGTTTGTTGCTGTTTTTGCAGCCTCCAATGCTACCTTGGCCCAGGCACGCTCGATGGTGAGATTGATATCAACAGGGTTACTCTCTACGCTATTGGCACGAGCCACCACAACACCGGTCTGGCAGAGCACACCGTTATCCGTACGACTGGTCATAGGAATACCGCCATTGGGAACGGTAGCACCAATGACTCCATTTGTCAATGTCGGAGCAGTGAGCAGTGAGGCCTTCAAGTCTGCCTCCGTAGAAGTACCTTCGGTCAGTGCCGTTGCCAGTGTGTTGTTCACGATGGCATATACACTATAGGTACCATCCGCCAGCTCTGTCTCCGTCGAAGGACTACGATACTGGGCCATATTGGCCACTGTGCTGGTCTCATAGCCCGTCTGATAATCCTGAATCTTAGAGAAGGTGCTTAGGTCTATGACCTTGGTGAGGGTGGGTGAGGTAATGTCACTGGTACCATCGTTTGTCATAAAGAAGTAGAGGTGAGCCGTCTTCACGGTGTACTCGGCTTCTGTACCAGTATCATACACCTCTGATGTCTCTGCGTCAGCAGCACGCGTGGTCGACACATCGTTAGGCACGCTGATGGTCACCTGTGTCCAGGTACGTGAGGTCTTCACCTCGTTGGGCATGTTCTCGTCGTCCGACGAGCAGCTCGTCAGACCAGTAGCCAGCAGCGCTGCTGCCAACATACTCAGATAATAATACTTTTTCATAAACGTTTGAAAATTAAATAAATAAAAATATTGTTTGTTGTCTATTTTGCTTTATACCATACATTAATATAGCAGGCATTGCGCAACTGTGGGAACAGCACATCCTTGATGCTCTGCCAGGGACGGCCACCATCCAGTTGCTGCAGACGCTGCTTACGTTCAGCGGCTGGGGCATGGTCGATAATGTCAATCACCTGGTCTTTCATCCGCATGTCGCTCTCCTCCACCAGCTGTCGCAGCCCCTGCCAGTCCTCACCTCCGTTGGTGGCTGTAATCTGGCTACTATCCAGGGGTGCATGGGTGGCAATATACTGTCTGAGCGATTCCGCACGACTGGCTGCCAGCTGTTCGTTGCGCTGTTGCTCACCCTCGGGCGAGGCATAGCCAACCACTGTGACTCGCGACAGTTCGACGGTCTGTTCTTTCTGTACCTCGCGGATGCATTGCAACAGCCGCTCCAGCTCGTGATGGTTGTTCTGATAGCTGGCGTCTATCTCGCCATCGTCCAGTCTGAACCGCACAGAGACACCCTCCTGCTGCCCCGTGTTGTCACCTTCCTGCCGCAGGAAAGGATATGCCTGTTGCAGCACGACGATGGCAGCGACAGCATTTCGGGGCTTGTCAACCTCTATGATGCGGTCACGATACTGCACGATAGTGTCTCTGAGTTGCATGACTGCTGCAGGCTTGCTGCTTCTCCTGCCCAGTGTGTAGGCTACTGTGATGCCTAGTCGCGTGGGGGCGAAGAAGAGCTTTGTCTTGTCATCTTTCTTGTCGCCACAAATAGCACAGTCAAACTGCTTATAGTCGGCATAGACTATTCCCAGTCCCAGCTCAGCCTCCAGTCCCCAGTGTCCTCCTAGCGACCAGCGGTGGCCATAGCTCATGCCTCCCCGCACATGCCATCCCTCGTATCTGTAGTCTTTCTTGAAACCTCCGAAGGGCAGTGTCATGTTACTGATGTTGAACTCGCCTCCACCAGCATGGATACCGACAAAATGACCCTCGAAGCGGTTGCTGAACCAATAGCGGGGCTCCACGGTCACCTGCCAGTGCTTCCATTTGAGGTTGTCGGAAAAAGTGAAGGGGTTCACAGATCCAGACACGTCGAGCGACCACTGACTGCCGAGGGGTGCCTCCACACCTAGGGTGGGGGAGGTAGTTGCCCACATCAGCACATTCGTTTTCAGCGTCCAGCGAAGGCTGTCTCTTTGTTGAGCATAGAGAGGGCTGATGCTCCCTGCCATGAAGAATATGAAAGGTAAGACGAGCTTATACTTCATAATGATATTCATTTGTTCATGAATGGTTGTTTTTTATGATGATGAAATTCCAATATACTTTAGCGGAAAATAGTTATGCGACGTTGGGCAACAAGGCCACATCTATCGAGTCCGTTACGTGAGACTTCTTAGATTGTCTGTTCACGTACAAATATAAGGAGAGATTCGTATTCTAATTTACTGTCCGAAGTTTAATTTTCACGATACAAAGTTAGTTATTTTTTTTTAATTATAATCCTTTTAGGGTGCTTATTGTTCTACTTTTTGTCAATTCCGATGTTTTTTTTGTCAATTTTGTATTTCTACGTGTCAATTTTTGTCGATTTGATATTCCTAGATAGCACTTTTTTGCCAACCGCACATTTGGAAAACCTGGAAAACCGTTTGTGAGCATATCATCAGATGCATGGGAAAAGAACTCATTTCTGAGAAAGAAACATGCCTTCACAACCTGCAACGACCATACAAGACTGAATCAAGATTGAAAAACTATTGCCCTGTTTGCACGAATCTGGAGAAAAATGCGTATCTTTGTACCCAATAATATGCTTTCGGACAATGGACATGACACTAAGACAATTTATAAGCAGGCATCTGGCAGGCTACTCCCAGCGCCTAAAGAGCGACCAATATCGCTCGATGTTCGGTATGTGTGCGCTACTTGTCCGCTATTTGTCCGCTATTTGTTCGGTATGGAGCGGACAAGTAGCGGACAAATAGCGGACAAGTAGCGGACAAGTAGCGGACAACGAACGAGATAAGTAGCTTACTGAGACTTGCCAAAGGGTTACTAAGAACGAAGCAAATATCAAACATAGTAAACAAAACAAAATAGGAGACATTAACGATGAAGAAGAAAAGAGCTGACGTGGGGTTGATCGTCCCCGGCAATTCTCGCATTGGAGGAGTAACGTTTTATAAACGAAATGGCAAAATGGTCGGCCGTGTGTCGGAATCGAGAGAAAAGCGTAGCAATACGCTGCCACAGTTTATTCAGCGACAGAAGATGCGTCACAGTACGGCATTGTGGAAGATGCTGCGATTCTGCGAGACGATGTTCATGGGGCCTGGGAACACATACCAGAATTTCGCATCGCTGGCCAACAAGCTGCCAGTGGTATATGTGGAAAAGACACGTATGAGTGATGCTTCGTTTCTGATGCCTGGCATTCCCGTCAGCAATGGCACGCTGCCTTCGGTTTCTCTGCAGTTGGGTGAGGTGAACGGTACTGCTGCCCTGCTGACCGATCTCAAGGTCGAGGAATGGAAGTATGCCCAGAAGCTGTGGCTCTATACCGCAGAGCAGCAAGATAATGGCGTTCCGCGTGTCATGTTCAAAATGCGTGAACTGCCATTCCGCGAGATGACAACTGTGGACGGCTGTCTGGCTCTGCTGGGCGACGAGTTTGCTGACCCGATGAAGGGATGGGCTGTGGTACGCGTCATCCATGACCGCTGTTCAGCGCAAGGTATCGTCACTCGCTGCACATTTTACCAGCAGTATACTACGGATGAGGCCCTGCAATTCTCAGTAAAGAGCTATGGTGGTCTCACCGAGCCGCCTTTCCCATTGCCCTACTAACATGAGATCCTGATGCACTGCAGGGCATCAGAACCGTTGGTGAAAAGCATGGAAAAGAGAGGAAAAGGGAACCGGATCATACGGATATATGTACCATCACGGGTGAATTGACAAAAACCCTGTAAAACCTCATGCGGAATGTGAAACCATGGGGGAATGTCAGGATGGTTCAGTCATCCCCGTCTTCGTCATCCCCCCTGTCCGTTCCTTCATCGTTCTGGCGGGCTGTATTGCGGATGGCGTCATCGTAGCCGGTGAGTGCTGCAAAGGGTGCAAACTGTGCCGCACGGCTCCACATCGTCATCCTCGGATGGTGTGTAGGCTCGTGATGAGGCAGGTTGATGATATCGTCGTACAGGTCTGTCATGCCTTGTGTCCTCCTATCTGCTCGTTGCGGTCCCTGGCTGTGGCACCATCCTCGAAGTTCAGTCCCCTGAGGATGGCATTCTTCCCGAAGCGTTGCTTGATTCTCAGCTGTACCTCCTGCATCCTCCGTTCCTTGTCGAGACGTGCCTGCTCTTCCTGCTGTTCTTTTTCCAGGGCTTCATAGTCGGTGAAGAGGTCTAGCTGGCGTGGCACGTGCTCCTGTGCCCCGGCAGATGCCTCTGCCACCACATGGTTTGTGGTCAGGTTCAGTCGTCTGATGAGCAGGTCTGCGTTCACACAGCTGTCGAAGAGTGCGGCAGCAGCATCCATGATGATGCGTGACGACGATGTGGGCTTTTCGAAATTGTGTGTGGCATGGGCATGTTTCGGAACTGCCTTCCCGTAGTAGTTGGTCGTGATCTCGCCATGATACTTGTCGCGTATGCCTGGTCTTGTCAGACTCTCCGCATCATAGCCGACGGTCAGCACCAGCTGGTCGGTCACCAGTCGTTTCGACACCAGGTCGAGGGCCATGGCCTCTGCCATCTCCCTGACTACCACCCTTGCCTTGTGTGCGTCGTAGGGCTCCTGCAGCACCTGTCCGCTGCTGAAGGAGTTCGTCTCTGGACGGTAGGCCTTCACAGCCTCCATCGTACAGGGCTCCCACCCCCAGGCATGGTCGATGAGCAGTTCTGCGTTCACTCCGAAGAGCCTGTACAGCAGTCCTTCGTTCTGTACCGACATGCGTGCCAGCTTGCCCATCGTGTCGATGCCATAAACGGCCAGCTTCTCTGCTGTGCCCCGTCCTACTCTCCAGAACTTTGTCAGTGGGCGGTAGTCCCACAGCTCGTGGCGGTAGGACATCTCGTCGAGTTCTGCTATGCGCACGCCATCCTTGTCAGGAGGCATCTTCTTGGCCATGATATCCATGGCCACCTTGCACAGATAGAGGTTGGTGCCTATGCCTGCCGTGGCCGTGATGCCTGTGTGGGCCAGCACGTCGCGTATCATCGTCATCGCCAGCTCATGGGCCGTCATCCTGTAGTAACGCAGATAGGCGGTGACGTCCATGAACACCTCGTCGATGCTGTACACATGGATGTCTTCCGGTGCGATGTATTTCAGGTAGGTCTTGTAAATGCTGGTGCTCACCTCGATATAGTGTGCCATGCGTGGTGGTGCGGCAATATAGTCGAGTTCCAGTTCGGGATGTGCCCTGAGCTCCTGTTCGTTGTGTGATTTCCCGGCCATCCTCCACCCGGCAGCTCTCTTCCGCTGGTCGTTGACTTCGCGTACTCTCTGTACCACTTCGAACAGTCTGGCACGACCACCGATGCCATAGGCTTTCAGCGATGGTGTCACCGCCAGGCATATTGTCTTTTCGGTCCTCGATACGTCAGCCACGACGAGATGGGTGGTCAGCGGGTCCAGTCCCCTGTCCACGCACTCTACCGACGCATAGAACGACTTCAGGTCGATGGCAATAAAAGTCCGCTGCTGTCCTGGCATGTATGGTGATATCTCTGTCTGGGTTGCAAAATTAGTCATTTTCCGGCATTTTCCGACAATTACAGCTGCATATTTAGCAATCGTTAAAAAATGATGTGCCTGTGCTGTGCCGATTCGCTCGTTCCCCCCATAACCAACATCCCCCGGCAGATGCCTTCTGGCATGCCGGGGGAGTCGGTTTGTCTGGGATGCTAGCGGCTGTCGGTCTGCAAATGCCCTGTCAGCATCGTTGTTGTCAGCAGCTGGCAGCCGTTCATCGTATCGTCATGATGCTCTTCCTACTTGTTTGATACCCATTCTTTAGCGTTCAGCGAGGTCACCATTTCCACCCCCGACTTGGCCTTGCCCGGATCGGTAAACGACATCCAGCTGGAGGTGATGTTACGCACGCTATAGTCTTCGCTCTGGTATGGTATGTGGTTGGTGAAGTCAATCAGTCCGTAGTATTTGAAATTAGCGTTGTCGGGCAGTGTATATGCCTCGTGTGTCCAGTGGATGGCCACGATAAAGATGTTGTACTGTTCGCCCTTATAGGTGATGTATCCGTCGGTTTCCCATCTGAAGTGGCTAGGGCTCAGTGTCGTCATTGCCGGTGTTTGATCGAGGGCATCAGTCAGGGCGGTAGCCTGGTTCTTCTTTATCAGACAGATGTAGGGCACCCAGTAGTCGTGCGAGAAGACCCCGCTCCAGCGCATGAGGTCACAGAGCATCAGTCCTCGTACATTATACTTCTTGATCTCCCAGCTTGACGAAGTCTCACCCTTCTCGATATTCATCCTGTCGAGCAGGTATCGTGGGGCTGTCTCCCCTTTTACGGGTTTCCAGGCTTCCCACACCAGTGAGTCGGCCGACTTGATCAGGCAGCCCTCCACCAGGTCCTTATACTGTTTATCGCTGGAAGGCATCACTTCCCCTATTTCTTCTTCCGACACGAACAAGCTGTTTTCGAGGTTGTTCCTCAGCTTGGTGTAGACATCGTCCTTGAACAGGATATTCTTCATCCAGTCAGACAATGCCATTCTGTCAGCCATCTTGCCATCGTAGTAGATGTCGTTACCCGTATTCAGCCACTTGCAGGTGTTGGTGCTTACCTTTTTCTTTTCCAGATCATTCGTGGTGTCGAAGTGCACCCAAGTGACGATGGGCTTTCCTGTGCCGATGCTTGACACGCAGATATATAGCTTCTTCTTGTACTTTACCACGTCGCCTACATGATAGTAGGGGGTGACGCTGGCATTGTCCTTGGCCGTTGCCGTGAAGGCAATTTTCGTCAGGTGCGGTATCTGCTTCACCCCGAAGGTGATGGTAGCGAGCTCGCTGCCCGAGGCGTGCTGGTAGCTCACGGTGCCGATGGCATCGTTGCTGTACTGGAAGCCGTTGGGCTGGCTGTTGCTGATGCCCAGCGAGCCCAGCATCCGTGCGGCAATGGCATCAGCATCGGCCAGTGTGCCTGCCACCACGGTGCGCACCGTGGGCTGCGACTCGTCGTCAATAGTGCCGATAGTAGGCTCGAAGGTCTGGTTCAGAATGGTGGGGTCTACGCTCTCACCCTCGTATTCGCATACATACTTCAGCAGTGTCAACAATGCGGCAGCATCGTCGTTGGCATTGTCACTCATCTGTGTCTCGCCACCTACTTCCCTTTCGTTGTTCTCATCGTCGTCATCGTCCTTGCACGATACGACACCCATGCAGAGGCACACCATCATTGTGGCCATCAGCATACTTGTCAGCTTTTGTATCATCTTCTGTCTCTTTAAGATTGGTAATATGTTTTCCGGCTGCAAAATTACATATTTTTTGCGACACAGAACCGATTTTGCCTTTTTATTTTTCATTATGTTGCGACAGAAGGCAGAATTTGCGTCAAGTCAGCGGCATCATCCCCGTTTTTGTCGTTAGTTGCTCGTGGATGCCTGCGACAGGCATGGTGACTCTTGCATATAAGTAGGTGCGACTCCTATATATAATAATGTGTGATGCTTCCGTTGGTCCGCTACCTTCCCATGCCATTTCCGCCCCGAGTTGTTAATTTGTGTTATATTTCCTTTCCGAATTGTCAATTGTTCTGCGATTATTAGTATATTTGTCCATTCAAATCATTCCGCCATGAGCATAAATACCACTACTAAGTCCCATACCGGCAGGAGGATAGCCCTATCGCTCTGCCTGGTCATCGTCATGAGTCTTGCCTCGCATGCCCAGCAGCAGTTGCCACCTCCAGGCTATCGCATCGACTCCACGCACATCGTCAAGCCTGGACATACCTTCCCCCTTGCCGTGCGCAACAACCTGCTCTACGATGCCTTCCTCACCCCCAATCTTGGAGTAGACTGGCGACTGTCCCGTCGGTGGAGCATCGGTCTCACGGCAGGCTATCGTCCCTGGCCCACCAGCGACGATACCAGCCGCAAGTGGCGGCATGTGCTCATCATGCCCGAGCTGCGCCACTGGAGTGACTCCACCTTTGCCGACCGTTCCTGGTTCTGGGGTGTGAATGCCGTGTACAGCCATTTCAACGTGGCCGATGTGGACTTCCCCATTGGCACCCTCTACAGTGCCGTCAAGGACGAGCGGCGACAGGGAGACCTGGTGGCTGTGGGAGCCAGCGTGGGCCGTTCGTGGCGACTATGCCGCTGGCTGCGCATCGAGGCTGAGGCAGGCCTCGACGTGGGCTATGCCTTGGGCGACAGCTATCGGTGTGGACGCTGTGGGATGAAGGTTGGCGACTTCTCAGGACCCTTCCTCATGCCCAAGCTGGCACTCAACCTGGTGCTGCACCCGCAGCCTACACAGCCACAGTATGCCGTGGTGCCCATCCAGCCTGCAGAGCCTGTAGAGCCTGTCAAGCCCCATTTCGTCATCCATCCCGTGGCCGACTTCTCTGGTCAGGCAGGCATCCTGCAGCGGGACAACCCCGTGCTGGAACACATCTCACAATACCGTCCCTACGACCGCACACGCATACTACGCAAGGAGAAGGGAGCCCTCTATGTCCATTTCCCCCTCGACAAGAGCGAGCTGAGCAGCGACTATCGTGACAATGCCGGCGTGCTGGACCGTATCGTAGATATCACCCGTCAGATTCTGGCTGACAGCACCAGCAACGTGTGTCGCATACAGATTATAGGACTGGCCTCAGTAGAAGGTGCCGTGACCCACAACGAGGAGCTGGCAGCCCAGCGAGCCGAGGCCCTGAAAGCCTATATCCAGCAGCAGGTGGCTACCCCCGACACCCTCTACGAGCTCTGCAATGGCGGTGAGGCTTGGACAGAGCTTCGCGACCAGATCAACGATGTGGTCATCGCTCCTGGCACACACTCCGACAGCGAGGTGCAGGCCCTGCGACAGGCCATCGCCATCATCGACAGCGAGGCAGACCTGAGCCGTCGCGAACAGCGGCTGCGCACCATCGATGGCGGCAGCACCTATCGCTATATCCGCGAACAGCTGTTGCCCGACCAGCGCAACTCGGGCTACCTGCGCATCTACTACGACTATGTGCCCGACACCCGTGCCGCCAGCATCAACAGTGGCACGCAGCTGCTGGCAGAAGGCCGCTATCAGGAAGCCCTTGCCAAGCTCAGCGAGGTGCGTGACGACCCTCGTGGCTGGAATGCGCTAGCTGTGGCACTCTGGTATTGTGATCGCCACGACGAGGCCATCACCTATTTCCGCAGGGCTGCTGACAATGGCAATCACGATGCCCGTGAGAACCTGAGACAGATAACCCGTTAGCAGTCTGGCCTCTTGCACTGGGTAGCAAGACGGCAGACTGTTGAAAAGTCACTAAGTGTTGTTTCATGACGCAGCCATTCGTGTGGCTGCCCGAGGTCTGTATCCAGATACGGATTCCACCCCCTTTTCCCCGTTCATACCCCTTTTCAGGATCACACATCGTTGAGGGATAAGCCAGCATCCCATCGTTTGGGAGATAGAGATGTTTTCGGATATTTCGTGTCTTTCGATGTTTTCAAAAAAAGGAAGGACCCTCCTTGCTGTCTGTTAATTAATGTTATTTTCTTTCTCGTAATAGATAATTATCTGTGTGTTTTTCGTACTTTTGACCGCTGATTGGATGCGAAGGGCCTGCGGAAAGAGATATTTGCGGTTCAAGTAGCTTTGACTGAGTCACTTACGAGGCATAAGTCCGAAAAATAGTCGTAATATGTATGAACTGCAAGCATTTCATGATGCCTTGTTCGTAGCATCCTATGGGGGTGTTACCGTCTTCTATGTGCTGGTATGTCTTTACCTGCTGTTCAGACGTGGCAATGCCTTTTCGATGACGGTACAGCCTCCCAGGGAGTTACGCTACTGGGCAGCTGGTGTCGTGGGGACATTCGCACTGAGCAATCTGTGGTGGGTGGTGCTGGGATGTACGTTCGACGACCTGGTGCTGGGCAATGCCCTTGGTCAGGCACTCGACATCCTCTTCATGGGATTCACCTTGCTGCCGTTGCTCATCCGCATGCTGCAGGACCGTCGTCGTCCATTATGGCCAGTAGCCCTGATGGTTGCTCCAGGAGTGCTGATAGCCGTTGTCGTGGGCATTGTGATGCGTGATGCCAGTTTCACGTGGCTGATCAGCATCTATGTCACGTTGCTGTTCCTATTCTTCTTTAGCTACATGGCCTATGCCTTGCGACAGTATGGGCACTGGCTGCGAGCCAACTTCTCGGATCTCAGGAACAAGGAGCTGGGCAAGAATCTCGTGCTGATAGTAGGTGTCCAGCTCTTCTATATCGTCTATCTGTTCAATATGGGAGCCCTGTGGATAGAGTATCTCTCGATGCTCATTTCTGTCATCCTTGTCATCATCGTGCTCTGGCGTGTGGAATCGTTGCAGAGCCTGGTAGCTGACGGCACCCTTGCCGCAGACGATGTCGACGGACAGTTGGCCACGGCCAGGACCGCTATGTCACCCTCTACCCTTACCGGCATAGGCAGCCTGCTAGAAGAATGTTGCGAATCGCGTCAGTTGTATCTGCATAGCGACCTCACCCTCGACCAGCTCTGTCGTGCCATAGGAACCAATCGCACGTATCTCAGCCAGTATTTAGCCGACCAGGGCACCACCTACAATGCCTATATCAACCGTTTGCGAGTCGAGCACTTCGTACGTCTCTATCGCGAGGCCATCTCACAGCCACAGCTCGGTTCTGTCTCTGCCCAGCAGCTGGCCTACGACAGTGGCTTCCGAAGCTATCGCACCTTCAGCAATGCCTTCAAACGCTTCATGGGACAGGCGGTCAATACATGGGTGAGGAACCCGTGGTAGCTCAGACGTTCTTCTACCTCTTTTTTTTAGGTGTACCACCGGATGGATGCTATGACTGGGCACCATCCTACAGAGCACCATCCGAGTGCCATCTTGCTGTGTGCTTTGGCCCTCCGTGTGTGGTCTCGCTCATCTCAGTGGAAGGGTAGGGAGGGTGTTCTTACAACGACACCTTTTGTCCGATTTTATTACCAACAAACGATGATTTTTCAAATAAAATACTACTCTTTTTTAGCAACATCTCATACGAATTGCCTCGAAATGCCCTGCTACAGGGCGTTTCAGGCCTGGTGGGTGTTGCCCAAACACCTCGTAAACACCTCATATAACACCTCATGAAAAAGGCCTTTATGGCCGTTATTTTATGATTCATTAACTATTGACGTTAAAAGACAGGTTCTTGCGTTATTTTCGTTTTGTAAAGTAATTTAATTCTAAAGATCTCTTGATTTGTTTCATTTGTAAAATATTTTCGTTGCTTCATATGATGCGTTTTTTCTTCTTTCGTTACGAAAAACTATTTTCTAGGCGAGAGAAATATTTTTTCCTAACTAGGGAGAAAAAACAGGATGGGAGACAGTTTTTCTTATGTAAATATCTTTTATTGTTTCAATTGGTAACTTTTGTGACTTTGGTAATATGTTTACGAGGTGTTTTGTGAAGTGCCAACGAGGTGCCAACGAGGTGTTTATGAGGTGTTGTATGAGGTGTTTATGAGGTGTTGTATGAGGTGTTTATGGGGTGTTTATGAGGTGTTGTATGAGGTGTTTATGAGGTGTTTATGGGGTGTTTGGCCAACACCCACCAGGTCTGAAACATCCTGTGTCAGGGCATTTCCGGCGATTGTATGAGGTGTTGTGCAAAACAACTACAAGAATTTTTTTTGAACTCCACGATTGTGAGTTGATAGCAGAAGAAAAATCTCAACTTTCTCATGCTCTGGTTTTCGTCAACTTCCAGAGTTCAAGCAGCTGGTTTTCTCTCTCTGATTTGTGTGTCTAGCCAATCTTTTGTACTTGGTTTTCATGCACACAAATGGTTTTTGGGGTCATTTCCAAAAGTTCGGTTCGCACAATTGTTATGTTTAAAGGTAAAAAAAATAAGGTGAAAACCGTCTCAGAATGTTGAAATATACAAAAAAAGTAGCAGAATTTACAAAAACATAAAAAAAAATTCCCCTGAATAGTTGCTAATTAAATAAAAATGACTAACTTTGCATTATAAAAATGAATCGCGTACATAAATATTAGGTCGCGAACTAGAACTCGATGAGGTGCCGCAAGGCAAAACAAGATGTGACAAGTGTACTGAGCGTTGCATAACTACTCTCACTCTCTCGCCATTTTTTGAAAGAATCAAGTCGTAAAGAATAACTATTCATGAATAGAATGAACAAAATAATGCTCAAAGGTTCTTTGGCCTGCCTTCTTATCCCGGTGCTGACACTTTTTGTCGTTGCCTGCAGTGATTACGATAACGATCTGGTCGTGTCAGGACGGACAGGGGTGATCAAGGCACAGATCAGCCTGTCGTTCAGTAATTCGAATGCCGGCAAATCCGTTACCCGTCAGTCGGACGCCACTGTGCAGTCAGCACAGACGGTGGAATCGTTTCGTGGCATCAGCGGTGTGAAGCTGATACCATTCCTTACCACTGATGGCAATGTGGTAGGCACGGAGAATGCCACCCGCAATGGCGCGAACCTCGTGCTGCCAGTGGCTAGTGCAAAACCTACTATTTCTATTGCAAATACTGTAGCAGCAGCGTCAACAGCCCTTAATTCCACGGCAGACCATGCACAGACCTATGCTGACGTCGATATCCAGATGGGTACCAATGCCTTCCTGTTCTATGGTGCGGCAACCCCACAGGCTGATGGCACAGCAACAGACAACATTTACATAAACCATATCAACGGAGCTCTCGCAGAAAGCGGTCTTACCGGTGAAAGTCTGAGCGGAATCAGTTTCTCTCACGTTCCTATTGCCACCGATGAAACAGGTGGAAAGACTACTCAGTCTGGTGATACCAAGGCTGCAGCCATCAATACTTATCTCACGAATATCGCAAAGGCCAGTGGCTGGAGCAGTTCTACTGGCAATCTGAAATTGCTTTACGATAAATTCCTGCTCATCACCTCTGGCTCCTCGGCAAACATCCAGGCTGCTGTGCAGCAGTTGTATGTCAATGTGTATAGGCTGACGGATGCTGTTTCTCAGGCTATTGTCACAGCGATCACCGATGTAACTTATGCCTCTGCAGGAAAAGATTCGGAAAATAATCCCACAGGAACGCTGACCTTTACGGATGCCATCAGCGGCTATCCTGCCAACATCGGATTGCCTGATGGTGCGGCAAGCATCGAGTGGAATGCAACCTCTTCTGCCTTCGAAACGCAGTGGAATACTACCAACATGGGAAGTAAGTTCACGGTCAGCGATGCCACGGACTATGTCTATCCTGCCCCGCTCTACTATTTCGGTAATACGACCATCAGCACGTCGAATGCCAAGCAGGCGAGCAACTATGGTTCAAAGTCAAAGTGGTCTGACGTCCTTGACCTCTACACGAATGGCAATATCATTACCACGGCAACGAAGTCCGTGGTCCTCGTCAATCCCATCAACTATGCCGTAGGACGACTAGACGTAAAAGTCCTGCCAAGTACAGATGCTCTTCTTGACAACGAAAGTGTCTCCTTCAATGTCAGTTCGACAAACACCAGCCATCTGTTCCCCGTGACGGGAGTCCTCGTCGGCAACCAGAATCAGACGGTAGACTGGCAGTTCATACCGGCAGCGGCAGGTGGTAAGACCATCTACGACTGCGACATCCCATCGGGTATGTATCTGCAGAAAGGAAATACTGTGACTAACCACACGCTTTGCTTTGAGACCATCGATGATGTTGAAGGTACAGGCAATACCGATGGCGATGTATATATCGCAGTGGAGTTTCAGAATAATTCAACAGAGACCATCAGTGGCTACAGTACCGCAGCGGAACTAACAGGCAAGGTCTATCACCTGATTCCTCCTGGCTGCAAGTTCTATCTGATTGGTAAACTCGACCCCTGGGCGAACACGACAGCAAAGTACACGGGTACAGAAACGCTTATCAAGAAGGCTTTTGTACGCGACTATGTGACAACTGTCACCCTCAGTGTTGGCAGTCTGAAGAATGCCTATAACACCCTGCCAGACCTGCGCATGCCGCAGCTGGAGCTGGGACTCTCTGTGGATCTGTCATGGCAACAGGGGATAACACAAACCATTGCCATAGAATGATGTAATGAAGAAAAAAAGCACTATAGTTAAGTAATAAAAAAGTAATAACAAATAAAAATTGAGAAACTTATGAAAAAGAAGTTCAAGTATGCCTTTCTGAGTGCAATAGCACTCGTTGGTGCAGTAGGTTTCTCCGCTTGCTCCTCGGAAGATGAGGTGGCGGATGTAAACCCCACTTATGATGGAGAGAACGTGAAAACGCAACTCACCATAGCTCTTACGGACGGTGTGGTAAATAATAATACTACCCGCCAGTCTGCTGCTACAGTACAGTATGCTCAGACTATCGCTTCTTTCCGTGGCATCGACAGCATCACGCTAATTCCCTATGCCAGTCCTACTGACAGGACAGCTCGTCTGGGTAGCAACATTATATTTAAAAACATGACCATGCCTTCAGTCACGGAAGTTTCTAATAGCATTCCCAAAGCATCACTTCTGACTACCAGTAATGCTGTGCTGTATAATGATGTGACTATTCCTGTAGGAACCTCAGGCTTCCTGTTCTACGGACGTGCAAAACAAACCGCGACTACTGCGACGTTTGCCGAGGGTGGGCTGAACGTAACAACATCTGTTACGAGTCCTGGCATTACGGATGATGCAGAAATAGGCACGATCGCATTCTCACCAGTGAAGATCTGGAATCCATCAACCTATCAGGATGATGTGGCTGATGCTTTGGCAGCCTATGTAACATCCATTGCTGCTGCCACACATTGGGCAGACTGCGCTAACTCCGCTAACAATACGGAAGCCAATAAGGCATGGTATAATGCCGGCTTAGGTGAGCTATACACCAATTTCATCAGGCTGACGACAGGCTCATCCTTGGATGTACAGGCTGCCGTCGTGGATTTGTATAAGTCTGTTTACAAGAATACAGATGCTGTCTCACAAGCTATCGCAGCAGCTATTACCAATAGTACTTATGCAAGTGCACCGGCAACACCAGATGGGACATTGACTTTCACTGCTGCCATCGGTAACAGTTCTGAGACTTATTGGCCCGGTAAGGTTAATCTGCCTGACGGAGCTGCCTATCTGACTTGGTCTAATGCTACTCCTGCTGTTGCTACTGTCGATTATGATGGAGATACTGGCCGCAATAATACAAAAGCTGCCAATTATGTCTATCCTGCCAATCTGTGGTATTATGGCAATAGCGAAATCATGACAGCAGATGTCTCAAAGGCTGCTCTTTATAATAATGACAATGCTTGGGCTACAATCCTGGCAGGTTATGATAAGACATCTGTATCGAGTGTGACACGTTCTGTGGCTATCAAAGACCAGATACAGTATGCAGTAGGTCGTCTGGATGTTACCGTAGCCAAGATGGATGCCGAGAAGTATTACGACCGTAGGGGTGAGGAAGTGGCCATTCCTGCTGCAGGATATACTTTGACGGGTGTCCTGATTGGCGGACAAAACAAGGTGGATTACAAATTTGAGCCGGCTACCGAGGGTTCCTATATCATCTATGACAATGTGATTGATGGTTCAAAGGCTCTGAATAAGACTACCGCTGCTGGTCCCACCTATACTTTGGCATTGGAGACCGTAGCAGAAAAGCCGGTTTATGTCGTACTGGAATTTATTAATACTGGTGCTGATTTTGAAGGTGCAACAGGAGTCGTTCCCGCTGGTTGTAAGTTCTATATGGTAGCACAGCTTGATCCCAAAAATGACGTGTCTGGCTCCGTATCAGGATCTGCCAATACTGGAAATCGTGTCTTCATGCAGGATTTCATGACTATTGCCAACTTTACTATTGGTGCAGGAGACTACCTTTCTTCAGCCAATGATAATGATGGTGATGGCTTCATAGATGCTCCTAAGGGGCTGGGTACTGCCTACAACACCATTCCAGACCTGCGTACACCAGAAATAGAACTTGGCTTCTCGGTTGACCTTTCCTGGAAGGAGGGTATCACCTTCAATCATACCTTCTAATCCGTGTATCGTATCACTCATCAATAAGCATATTCTCCCGCACTCCTTGCGGGTGCGGGGGATTTTAAAAAAAAGAATCGGTTATGACTTCTCTACTGAAAAAGCTGTTGGCATGGGGCTGTATCACACTGTGGGGCTCACTATTCACGGCCTGCTCGACCATTGATGACAATGCGGCAGACTGTGAGTCGGACTTCCACATCGAATATGAGGTGCGGCTGAAGACCAACCTGCAGACGGAACTGCAGACAGAGCTGAGAAACCGGTTCGAAGACAATGTGGCCAACCTGCTCCAGGACTCGCTGAAGAATATCTTCAGTGAGTTTGCACATGACATCGACCTGTCGTTCTTTAATACCAATGTGCATAAACTCACGTACTACGTGCACCGCCAGATGGAAGCCGAGCAGGCTGTCTACACCCTGGAGCTGCCCGTGAGTGAATACAACCACCTGGCCCTCGCCAATATCGACAAGGAGAAAGAGGTGGACATGTCGCGTGGCGACATACCTTCTGTTTACTACCTTAGGCAGGAAAAAGGCGATACCATCTATGGACACAGCACCGGACTCTTCTCGGCACGCAAGCGTCTCAATGTCGAGTTCGGAAAGAGCCAGACCTTTGAAGTGCTGCTGAGCATGGTGAACTGTGCCAATATCCTGGTGGTGAAGACCAATGGCGTGGAATATAAGGATATGCAGGTGGCTTGCCGTGGCTTTGCCGACGGATTCTATGTCGCTGACTCCGTCTATACGCATAATGAGCACCCTGTGCTGCGCGACTACCGGGTGACGAAACCTCCCGTGGAGCGTGAGGTGTTCTATGCCGTCTCGTTCCCAAGCTACGACACTGCCGAGGAGGCACAGACAGACACCCGCGACGATAGTGAGACGGCACGTCTGCGCAGCATCTGGCAGATGTATGTCAATGTGACCATGCCCGACAATACTATCACACGTACCACCCTCTATATCGACGAGCCGTTGTCGGCAGGACAGATCAAGGTGGTATATGCCCTGCTGAAAGACGATGGCTCTGTCTACTCTCCCAACGTGGAGATAGGCACCTCGGTGGAATTCAACTGGAGAGAGGGCCTAGGCCCTAATCCTGGCATCTGATGCCTCGCGCGTTCATTAATAAATATAGCGCAACCAAAGATAGACAATAACTGCCCGCTCGCCTGATGACGATGAGGGCAACCAAATAAAGAAAGAATAAGTGAAGCACTGGAGAGATCATAATTGGTGGCTGACGAGCATGATGGCGATGATGCTCATCATCGTCGCATGTTCCGACAGCGGGGATGAGACCAGCAGCGGCACGACAGACAATCCATCGACGGTCTGCGTGCAGCTCGCACTGTCCATGCCCGATGCCATCGTGGGAGCCTCCGACAGCATGACCACCCGTCAGGGGGCTGATGTGGTGCAGCTCACCGAGGACCTGGATGCTTTCCGTGGACTGGACAATGTGACATTCCTGGCCTTTGGTGCCGTGCCCGATGCTGCTACGACTCCCCTGGCCTTCATCTCCAATCTCGGTCCTATCGTGCCTAGTGAACTCAACGACGTGCCGGAGACGAACTACTACGTGTATAACGAGGTGATGGTGCCTGAGGGCACCAGACAGCTGCTTGGCTATGCGAAGGCCATCGACCGCAATGCTGGTGAGGCTCTCACCACCCTTGACGACTGGCACCGCTATGGCTCGCTGGTGGCACGTGGCCTCACGGCAGAGCAGGGTAGGGTGCTTGATGATATCCGCTTCAGTCTGCGGAGCATCAACAGCAGCGACGAGTCGTGTGCCGGCAGTGCCGTGGGACAGCGGCTGCTGCAGCTGCTCACCACACTGGCCAATGCCACGTGTAGCGCACCGGCTCCCAACGACCGTTGGTCGACGGCAGAGGGATTGATCAGCACGCTTTATAACCAGTTCGTATCCCTGCGCACGTCATCATCGTTTGCCGTACAGGCGATGCTCTCGCAACTCTATGTCAACCTGGAGGATGTCAGTCCGCAGAGCAATGGCTATGCCCTGGCACAGCACCTGCGTACACTCATCGCCAATGCCTGTGCCTCAGCACCTGCTGCTGACAGCAAGAGGCTGACGCTGGCTGATGACTACCAGGGCTATCCTGCTGACGTACACCTACCAGAGGGTGCCGCACGTTGTGTGTGGGACGGCACGGCCTTCATCGATGCCAGACAGGCCTATGGCAAGGGACTTGGCGTGGAGCATACTGATGAATATGTCTATCCCGCTGCCCTGTGGTACTATGCCAATACACCCGTCGTGGCTTCCGATTCTATCGAGTCGGGACAGTATGCCGACGAGACATCATGGAGCCGTGTCATCACCAAGATCTATGAGGGTGCGGCCTCGAAGGTGTCCAAGACCACCCGCTCGGTGGCCATGGTCAACCAGCTGCAGTATGCCGTGGGCAGGATCGATACGAAGGTGACAATGAGAAAGGGTACGTTCTACGATGCTGCCGGCAAGAAGGTCGACGTCACCAATGGCTTCACACTGAAGGGCATGCTCTTCGGAGGCCAGTGCCAGGCTGACTATCGCTTCCGTCCTGTGGCCAGTGCAGACACCTATACCCTCTACGATACCGCACTGACAGGCAGCTATACCCTCAGGCCTGGCGTCACCACAGGCGTCAACTATACCCTGGGTCTGGAGACACCATCGGATGCCACTACCTATATGGCACTGGAACTGGTCAACAACGGTAATGACTTCCTGGGTGCTGATGGCACCATACCCGCTGGCGGCACCTTCTACCTCGTGGCAGAGCTGGACCCGCGGGCAGCCACCAACTACAAGGGTGGGTCGCTAGACTGTATCTTCAAGCAGGACTATGCCACGAAGCTCACCGTGACCATCCTCAATGGCTATAGCGATCTGGATGGCGACGGTAAGCCTGACCGTGATGACAATGACGATGGCATACCCGATGTGTACCTCAAGGACAGCAATGGTCTGCCCACAGGTGTCGATACGAATGGCGACGGGCAGCCTGATGACTATGACATCGATGGCGACGGTCTGATGGACAGGATTGTGACCGATGGCAGTGGCGTGCCGGCATGGGATACCGATGGTGATGGCGTGGGCGACCTGCCAATAGCCACCAATGGCGATGGCAGCTATCCT
The DNA here is from genome assembly GCA_024684515.1 of Prevotella sp. Classification (GTDB taxonomy): domain Bacteria; phylum Bacteroidota; class Bacteroidia; order Bacteroidales; family Bacteroidaceae; genus Prevotella. Next base: position 12,643 of record JAIKWS010000085.1, on the reverse strand, counting down.
GACACACCTAGCCGCAACGAGGGACTGGCCACGGCCACCTATGGCCTGCCGGCCATCAGCGATGTGAAATACCGCGAGCTAGGGCTTAGCGTGGATCTCAGCTGGAAGAGAGGCATCGTCTTCAACCCAGTATTCTGAAAACGTAAACGAATATAATAAAAATAGTTCCGAGATATGAAAACAATGACTAGAATCAGCTTGCTTGCCACTGTGGCGACAGCTCTTGTAACGTTTAGCGGATGTTCTGAAAACGAGGACATCATAAACGTTGATCCTGTGACTGGCGCCAAGGTGGCCAAGACACAGTTTGCCATCTCGCTGCCAAAAGACATCGTGGGTGCAAAGAAAACACGTATGAGCGCAGACAATGTGCAGTATGATGAGACCGTGGCTTCCTTCAGAGGCATGGATAATATCCATCTCTATTCCTTCGATGATGATGTCACAACCACATCGACAGCACTGGGCTCTATCATCCGGCTGTCTGCCATCTCACGTGCTGGCCTGGCAGATCCTGAGCAGACCAATTTCTATGTCTACAACGATCAGTTCATACCCATTGGCACGACGAACTTCCTCTTATATGCCAAGGCTGTCGACAACAGCGCAGATGAGGTGATTACCACTCCCGCAGATAAGTTCAGATATGGCTATATCACACACACGGGTCTCGACATCAACCAGTTCAAGACCGTGAATGACATCCGTTTCAGTCTCGAGTCGATCTGCACTGATGATACGCCATGTGGCGGTAGCACCGTCGGACTGGCACTCATCGACCTGCTCAACAGCGTGGCCTCGGTACCAGGATGGTCGACCAGCACCAACGAGATGCTGAAGAAGAACTTCGACCTCTTCATCACACTCACGGCAGGATCGTCAACAGCCGTACAGGCAGCACTGGGGGAGCTCTATTCAGCATTGTCGCCACTGGCAGCCTCCATTCAGGTGGATGCTGACGTGGCACAGGCTATCTGCAACGTCATCAAGGATGCCTGCGCAGCAGGTCCCGTGGGATATTCTTCGTCCATCACACTCAGCGACAAGTATCAGGGCTATCCCGCTGGTCTTAACCTGCCCGTAGGTGCCGGCAAGGTGACATGGGACGGCACCCAGTTCGTGGCTGCTGCCAGCGAATATGGCAAGCACATGGAGGTCAAGCAGCTCAGCGAGTATGTCTATCCTGCCAGCCTCTACTATCAGGTGAACAGTCCCCTCAGGGCCTCTAACGAGGTGAAGTCGGGCGAATATGAGGCCAAGGAGAAATGGAGCGAGGTCATCAACAGTGTGTATGAGGGTTCTGAGCTGTCGGTATCGGCATCGACACAGAGCGTGGCACTGGCCAACCAGGTGCAGTATGCCGTAGGACGCCTCGACACCAGAATCACGATGAAGGCTAATGACTACTATGATTCCAAGGGTGCGAAGATGGATGTCACCAAGGGCTTCACTCTTATGGGAATGCTCATTGGCGGACAGAAAGAGGTGGCTTACAACTGGAAGCCAGTGATGACCAGTGTACAGCATACCATCTACGACCGCGAGATAAACGGTGATGTTACTGCCCTTCCTGGCAAGACCTCTGATGGCGAGAACTATACACTTGGCCTGGAGACCAAGACTGATGTGCCTGTCAATGTGGCACTTGAATTCGTCAACAATGGTCCCGCCTTCCAGGGTGCCGATGGCATGATTCCTGCCGGTGGCACCTTCTACCTCACCGCAAAACTCGACCCCCTCGCCACGACGACGACCAACTATCAGGCAGGAACCATCGACCGTATCTTCATCCAGGACTATGCCACCAAGGTGAACATCACCCTGCTATGTGGTAATGCAGACCTCGATGGCGATGGTGAGCCTGATCTGGACCGCGATGGTGACGGCACACCCGACAAGTATATCGATACCGATGGCGATGGTATTCCCGATGCTGTGGATACTGATGGCGATGGTGACCCTGATCCATACGACTATGATGGTGACGGCAATCCAGACGTGATCATCGTCGATCCTGACAATCCCGACACGCCAGGATGGGATACCGATGGCGACGGAGTGATTGACTACCCCATCGACCCAGATGATGATACCGTAGACCCCATCCCCGATGGACCTGGAACAGGTACCAATGGCGTGCCCGACCTCGACTCACCAGGACTGGAGTTCGGAACGAGTGTGAACCTGCACTGGGAGAACGGACTGCACCTGAATCCACAGATCTGACAACACAGTATCTCCTGCGCCATATATAATATAATGTACGCGCGTAAGGAATAGATGAAAAAAAAGAGCGAAAAGCATGAGATATGGTAATGGTATCATGACGCTGCTGACAGCAGTCCTGCTCATGGCAGGCTGCAGTGAGGAACAGCAGACAACTGACAGCCCTGCAACGGGCAGTCAGCTTGTCGAGCTGGCCCTGGCCGTCGGTACCAGCACCGGTGATGGCGGCACGACCACACGTATGACGGAGGCTATCGTACAGGGACAGACATCACCCGTCTTCCGTGGCATCCAGGATATCGTGATGATACCGTTTAATATAAGTGATGCTGATGCTGTAGGAAGTAGCCATAGCCCCCTCGCTGCCAAAGTGGAACTGCCTGCCATGGGCATTCCCACAGTGACCACTGCCAATACCATCTCAACGCTCAATAGTGCAAGCAACTCCCAGCTCTACCAGGGGCTGACAGTACCCAATACAACCAATGCCTTCCTCTTCTATGGCAAGGCAACAGATGCAACGCCAACCGGCATTGAGTCTCTCTCGGATGACGAGAAGGCGATGAAGAAAAAACAGTTGAATGGCAGCTTCACCATCACAGGGCTTGACGCAGGCGCTCCCAGTGGCATTGGCTTCTCACCAGAAACGTTCTATGGTTCTGATGCTGTTGCCCCCGCTGCTGCCACGGCGATGGCAGACTATGTGACCGGTATTTGTAATACGGAAAATTGGTCAGCACAAGGTGAAAATACTACTTTGGGTATTCTCTATGCAAAGATGACCTCCCTGACTGTAGGCTCCAGTCCCAATGTGCTGGCAGTCCTGCAGAATCTCTATAGTAAGCTGCTGACGCTGACGGAACTGACAGGCGATCTCGTGACAATCAAAGAAAAGATCATAGCCAACATGAAGATAGGCTCGGCAGCTACCGATGTGCTCACAGAAGGAACTAACCATGCGCTATCATGGAATCCAGATTATTCCAGTACCAAGTTCATTGACTATCCAGCCTCTCTTGGCCTGCCCGACGGCGCTGCCACGCTGAAGTGGGATGGCACTAATAAAAAATATAATCCTGTCCTCGATGGCTCCATAGATAATATCGGTATCGTTGGTAATAAAGACAACCTCACACAGGTGCCCCTCAATCGCTACGCCTATCCCGTACCCCTCTACTACTATGTTAATTCCAAGGTTATGGTGAGCGAAAGCACACAGTCTGAATACTACAATGATAACACCAGCGACTGGTCTGCTGTCCTGGCTCAATACACAACCAATCCGGTCAGTGAGAATGTCCATTCCATAGCACTCATAAAACCTGTGCAGTATGCTGTCAGCCGCCTTGATGTCATTCTCTGGGGGGTCAACGCCTTGGATGCTGATGCAGAAACACTTACTGACGATGTGGGCGAGACCGTGCAGATGAGCGACCTGCAGCTGACGGGCATCCTCGTCAGCGGACAGAAAGCTGTTGACTTCAGCTTCTCACCTGCTGGCACCGATACCTATACACTCTATGACAATACGATGAACGCAACAATCAATCTGACCACCAACAGAGGGAAGGACGGGTCGTCAGAAAAACCATATTCCATCAACCATACCCTGGTGTTGCCGACGGCAGAGGGGGAGGATGTGTACCTCTTCTTCGAGTTCCAGAACAACTCAACGAAAGATATCAGTGTCAAGGGTGGACTGGTACCTCCTGGCTGCAAGCTCTATCTATGTGGAAAGATTGAAGGTGCGGAAACAATCAACAATCCCAAGCAGGTGTTTGCCAGCGATGCCGCCACCGTTATCAAAGGCACAGTCAGCACACTGGAGAATGCCTACAACGTGGTGCCGCCACGTGAAACGGGTATATCTATAAAACTCCAGGTGGGTGTGAAAGACTGGGTCAGCAAGGGAACGACAGATCACCCAGTGTATAACTGGTAATGAAAGAAACGATATGATGAAGCATACGATATATAAGATGTTCGCACTATGGCTTTTCGCCACCGTACTGCTCTCGGGCTGTCAGAACGACAGCGGAGAGGAGGGCGATGACAAGGCCATGGCTACCATCTATCTGGGTACTTCGGTCAGGACATCGGTGCAGCATGACACACGTGGCATGGCAGAGGGATACAGTGCGTATGTAAAAGGTATCAGCAGCCCAGGTATCATCAAGCTCTTCTTCTCGCCTGCCGATGGCAACAGCGGAAGCAGTAAAATCGTCACCCCATTCTTCAACTGGCAGCATGACTGCGATTGGATGGGAACAGCCATCGTATCGGCTCAGACATATTATGTGTATGGCTATATGCCGCAGGAAGCTGCCACGGCAACCATCACCTCTGCTGACTACCCAGCTGGAGCCACACTGACACTCAGCGGACTGAACACGGTCAGTGCACAGGATGTCTGTGTGGTCGTAGGGGTGGCAAAGGAAGCTACTCCTGATGGCTTCGACATTACTAATACATCGGTAGTTGTCACTCCTGGCAGTTTCAGCTACGAGGTCACCGAGGGCGATAATTACATGTACGTGCTAATGGAACATATCTATGCCGAGGTGGCCCTGAACTTCTCTGTTCACACCGACTATGCCAAGCTGCGCACGATCAAGGTGAAGAGGGTGGTGATGACCACTGAGAAAGGTACCACCCAGGCCATTATCAAGAATGAGTCTCCCTATTCCACCATCAGTTTCGAGCCCTTCTCCACTTCTGAGGCAGACATTGACCTGCTGGAAGACAATGCTGAAGTGCAGATAGCCGTATCTCCTGAGGTGACGGAGATACCAGTCTTCTTCACTCCGCTAAAATCGGGTGAGCCACGTACCGTCATACTCACCACGGTATATGACGTTTACGACCGGTATGGTCATCTCATCAGAGAGAACTGTCAGGCCAAGAACAGCTGGACGCTCGATGTCTCATTGGAGTCGGGACAGAAGATTACCATCAATGCCCTCATCCAGCCCACCTATCTCTATCAGTTAGGCAGCTATGACCTCGATAACCCCACCATCGAGCTGACGGCAGATTAAAAACAGGTGTTCAGGGGTTCTCCCCCTGAAAAAATGTAAAGATATATGCAAGCAATGCTATCATCCACATACCAAGCTCTGAAGGGCAGCAAGAACCTCTTCTTCCTGCTGCTCCTCATCCTTGTCGCTTCACAAGCAAAAGCTCAGATCACCATCGGGGGCAATGTCTATGGTGGTGGCGAAGCTGGAAAAGTAGAAGGCAATGGCAATGTCACCATCAAGAGCGGTACGCTTGGCTCTTTCTCCGCAGGCGGAGTAACCACCGGTGGCAATGTCTATGGTGGAGGTAACCAGGGTGATCTGAAGGGGCATACTACCGTGACACTGCAGGGTGGCGATATCCGTGGTGGCGTATATGGCGGTGCCCGCATGGCTGATGTAAAGAAATATACTTATGTCAATATAGATGGTGCCAACCAGTTGCACGACCTCACTGTCAACCGTGTCTATGGCGGTAATGACATCTCGGGTGTCATTGGTGCTGAACAGGGTGGCACGGCGGGCTCGGTGGATGATCTGCCGTTCGCCTCAGTAGATGCAAATAATGGTACTAATCATGTCGACAATACCTTCCAGTCGTTTATACAGGCAACCAAGGAACGATCCGTAACAGCTGGCGACCCCGCCGTAACGACACAGTATCATACTTTCATCGGACAGATGTTCAATGGGGGTAATGGTGACTATACCTATGGCACCACAGCCAATGCTGATGGCCAATACGAAGTGAAGTCCAGTGATGGTCAGACCGTTATCGCTACGTCCGAAACAGCTTTCACGGCTCCTACCGTTGCCAAGAGCTATATGCAGGTCAACGGTGGTACCTACGGCTATGTCTATGCAGGAGGTAATGCAGCTACAGTTGCCGAAGATGCCGTTATCAGCATCAATAACACTAGTGATATTACGACAGCAACGGATAATCTGAATCTTGCTGGCATGTCACCAGTCACTAATATTGATCCTGACAATAAGGTTGACTGGCGTCTGCTCTCTATGGGGCTAAACCTCTCTACCTTCCAGACCGGGTATCACTTCAACCGTGTGTTTGGTGGTAATAACAAGGCAGACATGGCTATCATGCCGACATGGAACCTGCAGGATGGTGATATTATTAACCTCTATAGTGGTGGTAATGCCGGGCGTATGACTTATAAGAAGGGTATCCTGCTGGAGATCAAGGCAAACTCAGACATTAGTGCCGTCAATGTCTATGGCGGTTGTCGTAAGGCTGATGTCCATCCGCTGAATGGAACTAGTGAGGTAACCAGCAGCGACATACAGATAGAAGGTTACAACTTCCCCGCAGGCTTCTCTGCCCGTACCCTCGTTCGTGGTGGTACCATCACCAACGTATATGGTGGTAATGATATCTCAGGAAAGGTTTATGGCGGCAATGCCGTAGGTGTCTACACCAGCATTTTAGGTGATGTATATGGTGGTGGTAACGGTTCGTATGCCTATACAGACAACGCAGACCTGAAGGATGATATTATCTGGGGTGACTTCTATTACGATCCAGGCTCTTCTTCTATTGAGTCCCTCAACGCCCACCGTCCTAATGCTGAGCAGGTGTCACTTCGTCTGAAAGGCGAGAGTGAGACCAATAGAACGATCATAGGCGGATCTGTCTATGTGGGTGGTAACAGTGCAACATTGGCAACGACGAAGGAAAATCCAAAAGTTGAACTGAAGATTGGTTCTCACGTCATTGCCGACAATGTGTTCCTGGGTAATAATGGTGAGAATATGGTTGATGCCTCTTCTACCGGTGTGCTGGCCAGGTATTTCGGTACCGTTACAGCAGCTGATCAGAAAACATACGACTTCAGCACGCTCGACCTGAAGAACAATACAACTACTTTTGCCAAGTATATGGACGGCTGTGCCATGACCATTCGTCCGTCTGTGGTGTTTGATAATACAGCGAATGGTGACCCTGATACATATGAGGACTACACCACTTTCTTCGGTTCCTTCTTCGGAGGCGGTAATGTGGGTAGTATGATTATGCCGGGTAAAGTGACCCTTAACTTCGACAAGCAGGTAGTGATCTTCAATAAACTCGTTGGTGGTTGTAATAATGCTAATATCCCATCCTCTACCTATAATGCCGCCTATAACGGAGGAGTGATAGGCTCTTCTGAAGAGCAGGCAGAAAATGGATATCAGAATACGGATGGCTCAGTCAAGGATCGCATTGAGATAAATCTCGCAGGTGTCAAACTTGCCCCTCTGCGCTGGAAGGTACGAGAAGCTACCATACAGCCTTCTGTAGGTACGGACCTTTCGGGGCTCAGTCTGGCTACAATGGATTCTGAAGGAATTGTCACACGGGCAACAGGAACGGCTCAATCAGGTGTCACCTATTATGAATACTTAGATGTTAATGATGGTGTTTGTACCACTTCGGGGTTACAGCCTACTCTAGAGTATAACGTCTTCAGCCGCAATACAGACAAGCCGCTGTTATATCCAACATTTAATGTATCTACCCTCACTACAGGTACTTCTTCAGCTGATGACCTCGACCGTCGTCTGAAAGGTGCCAATGTCTATGGCGCCTGCTACAATTCCGGTCATGTAAACGGAAATGTAGTCATCAACCTCAATAATACCATCCACGACCGAAAGAAGATTTTCGATGAGATTGAACCCACAGAACATCTGGACGGTAACGACAGCTATACTATCACCCAGCGTCATACTGGTGTAATCCTCAACGAACAGGCCATGGATGTCAGCATCCCTGCCCTCGCAGTCTTCGGTGCTGGCTTTGGTACTGCCTCTGAGGTATGGGGATCGGCAACGGTCAACCTCAACAAGGGCTTCACCTTCCAGATCTACGCCGGTGGACAGCAGGGTATCGTGGGCAAAGCCTCGAACCTCGCCTATGACGCGAAATACAGCACTTTCTCCAACCTCAATGGTACGATACCTGGTGTTGCAGTTGGGGCATCAGGCGATAGTGAAGATATGGCAGAGTCTGTCTTTATCTATGGCGGCAGTTATAAGGGAACCATTCTTGGCAATGCCCAGGCAAACCTGGGTAAGGGTAGGGTGTACAACTCCATCGCCGGCAGTTGTACTGCCAACATTTACGGACATACCGAAATGTATATAGGTCGGGGCAGTAATGATGATGGCAATCAAGGATTCCCATGGGTCATCGACGATGTCTATGGCGGTAATGATGTGGCCGGTCAGATTATGGGTACGGCTGATTTCAAAGAGCGTGTGCGCACAGGAACACTGCCTATGGTATATGGCTATAACGCCTCAACAAATCCTAGTCCCACCGTTACGCAAGCTAATGCCTATGTGGAATATCAGCAGGGCCACGTAAGATCGATCTTCGGTGGTAGCTGCGGTGACTTTGACTATACCGGCGATACGAGTTATTCACCATATGCTGAATTTGTCACCGGAAAAGGTCCTCTGTTCATCGAGAATGCCTTCGTTAATTTCAGCCCACTCGTGAACATCAGCAATAACAATGTACTCCATGTTTATGGTGCCGGTCAGGGTCATAAGGACGGAGCTTACAAAGACATGATGCAGAATCGCAGCTATGTCCTTGTTGATGTTCCCCAATACTGGGACACTTTCCAAGATACCGAGGTGTTCGGTGGTGGCGAGAACGGTGGTGTAGGCATGGGTGTTCCCAAAGCTACAGCAGCAGCTAATGCCTCAGGCGTTGAGGCTTCAGCAGTTATCGACCTCGTTCAAGGAAAGATATCTGCTGCCTATGGTGGCAGCTATAGCCAGGGTATGACACGTCGTACTATCGTCAATGTTCCAAAGAACGATAATGGTGCATCGACCATTGTCTTGGATAATATATTCGGTGGTGCCTATGGTGAGGACCCGCTGAAACCTTGTGATGTCTATCAGTCTATCGTCAACTACAATAGTGGTGATGCCCGTGTCAATGGGGCTATCTATGGCGGTAATAACAGTGCTGACCGTACCCTCTATACCCAGGTCAACATTAACGCTCCCGTCAAACAGTCGAACGGCTACGACGGTTATGTCTATGGTGCCGGTAAGGGTGAGGATTCCTGGGCACAGTATACCGAGGTGAATCTTAATGATGGTGCTTCAGTCTGGGAAGTTTACGGCGGCGGTAATGCAGGAAAAGTGCTTAATAAGGAGTCGGTAGCAAAATGGGCTGCAGACGAACAAACGGCAGATAATACCCTCGACCTCACCCTTGGTGGTGACTATACCTCGGAGGATGATGATAACTTCCTGGAAAACGTTATTGCCAAGACTTCAAATCTATATACCTACAACGACAAGGATGCAAATGACCTATATGAGGACTATGCTGAGAAATACAATACGAATGTCATTATCAACAAGGGTGCCTATGTAGGTAGCTATGCCTATGGTGGCGGCTATGGTGCTGATGCTGTCGTCAGCGGTTCTACTTATGTCGAGCTTAATGGCGGCACAGTGAAGAAGGATATCTATGCTGCCGGAAGTAGCGGTTCGGTGGAAGATCTCTATAAGTGTGGATCAACAGGCGACAATGGGTTTACCGCCAGTACTACTGCCTATGTGCGTGGTGGCACGGTGCGAAATGTCTATGGTGGTGGATGGAAAGGTGCTGTAGGCTATCATGATACCAACACTACCGCAACAACCAATGATATACTCGGAGAGACGCACGTGGTGATTGGACGGACAGTGTGTGGGGATGATAGCGGACTTGATTTCTATGATGGTATTCCTGCGGTTCAGCGTAATGCCTACGGAGCCGGTGAAGGTGGTGTCGTATTCGGTACTTCTAATCTCACACTCTATAATGGCTATATAGGCTATTCTTATAATGCCGATGGGACGGATGACACAAGTACTGACGACTTTGATGAACATTACGAGGAGAAGATTGGCGACGACACATACGATGACGGTAATGGCTATGGCAACAACACCCGTCTGAAAGAGGCCGGCAATATCTTCGGAAGTGGATATGCTGACTATAGTAATACTGACATTGCTAACGTCACCCTCTATGGCGGCATCGTCCGTAATAGCGTCTATGGCGGTGGTGAGATTGGTACCGTGGGACGTGGCCTTTCTGATGGCACGGTTTATAAGGGTGGCGAGACTCATGTCGCGATGTATGAGGGGCATGTCATGCACAATCTCTTTGGTGGAGGTCGTGGCTACGACAATCTGAGCCGAGTTAGTGACATCGGTACCTCTGGGTATATCTTCGGCTCTACAGATGTCGCTGTCTATGGTGGTGAGGTTGGCACTGAAGAAGGTGTGGCCGACGGCTATGGCAATGTGTTCGGTGGCGGTAACATCGGATTTGTGTATAGCGCTAATGGTACTAAAGCCTCCGACGGTTTTTACTATTATAACAATGCCCTTACCGAGGATTGTAAGGTCGTGATAGCACCAGCATGCAAGGTAACGTCTGAAGAGATTGTCACCCTCAATGGGAATACTTATAGTAAATGCCAGTTTGTGCCTGCCGTGGACCTGAACTACCTGAAGAATAAGAATGCTGACAGCAGGTGGAATCAGCTTGACGGCACGGGTATCATCATCCACAATGCCGTCTTTGCCGGAGGTAATGTGTCAAGTGGTTCCGACCAGGTGCATGCCAATGCCGTCACGGTGTTTGGCAATGCTACCGCTACCCTTTACGATATCTTTAACCGCGATCTTATTACCATTGGAACTGAGAACGTGGGCGGTATCTATGGCGATGGTAACCTTACGCTTGTCGATGGCTATCGGGAACTGAATGTGTCGAACTATGGTACTGATTACTATGGTATGTCGCAGAGTATCACGCTTGAAGAATATAACAATCTGAGCGATCGTGAACGTGCCTACTTCGAACTGAAATATAAGTGCAAGGAAAATTATCATTCTGACAAATTAGGCAAAGACTTTACAACCACTTCCACTATCACAGCCGAAGAGTATGCTACTTTAGGAGTTGAGCAGTCTAACTGGGAACAAGCCGGAGTATGCTCTATCTATGCCGGTCGTCTGTTGAACACCATCCAGCGTGCCGATTTCTGCGGTATCTTTGGCAGCCGTATGGTGCTGCAGGGCGCTCGCGACCGTGTGCCCGAGGTAGTCGACTACAGCAACTACACCATCAACCGTGTGGGTGAGGTGTCGCTCAATAAGAGTAGTTCTCAGGCTGGTGACACTGGCGACGACGCAACCCATGGCTGTTACTTCGGTATTTACAACATGGTAAATTACCTCGGGGCGCTGACCAGTGACGTAGATTTCACGAGTACACGTACCACAGACCAGAGTAGTGACCAATATGCTGCTCATGGAGAGAGCTACTATACATGGAAGGAAGACCATATCGGTCAGCGTAGCCGTAATAACGGTACGGCAGCGCATAAGGTGGCCCTGGCCTCCGGCGTATATCTGGAGATTACTACCGAGGAGAGCACCAAGGACAATAAGGTGTGGGGACCTATCACCGGTGTCTGCCAGCTCGACCTTATCAATGTAAATACTGGTCTCGGTGGTGGCTATGTCTATGCCAAGAACATCCATGGCACACGAACATCTTCTGGCAATGACCATACCATCCTCTCTGCCTATAATCTTGCCGGCTATGGCCATCAGAAGGCTGTTACCCATAAGATCTATACCTATTCTGATTCGGACTTGAAGGCCATGGAGACCTCAGGCAACTTTATCCACAACGTGAAGCAGATTGTAGACGACTGCTATCCTATAGGCGGCAGTTATACGGGTTCAAATGCATCGCCAGCCCACTATTGGTTCATCAAGGGCGAAGTCTATGTCTATGATCAGTACATATCCGCATACACGGGTTCAGCCTCTGCCTACTCAGAGTCTATCAACCTGCCGCTGACCATCACGCCTGCTGCCAACGGCGAACTGGTGCTCGTCGACGTGCAGCCTAACCTCTATGCATATTACGATGATAACCAGCAGAAGATAAGCGACCCGATTGTGGTTAACAATATCACCTACGATCTCAACGAGCCAATCACCTATTGGGACTGGAGCCTGCTGAGTGCTGCTGACCAGGCACACTTCGTCTCAGAGACTTATGTCACCTCTGAAGCGTGTACGGCAGGCACAACAAGTATACCGGCAGGTACTGTGCTGTTGCCCAGTGAGTATGAATCATATAAGAGTGCTACTATAAAGAACGCTTCTGGTGTTACAGTCGATTTCGACGAGGTATTCCACAAGACGAACCATATCAGTCATGATACTGGCTACGCTCTCACCTTCGAGATGAGCAATCCTAAGATATGGGACCGCTACTATACGCCTATTACTGGAACGAGCATTGGCAACAAGATTACAACTGCTGCATATAATGCAACAAGCTCTAAGAGCAGCTACCTTGG
>JAIKWS010000080.1 GCA_024684515.1 Prevotella sp. | reverse complement strand
TCATGACCTGTAGCCAGCAAGTTGACCTCAAACATTAGAAGGTAGACTACGACAAAAGCCCCTCACAAGTATCGAAGCTTGTCGAGGGGCTTAGAAGTGTTAAAAAGGTGGAAAAGGGAAAAGGGGAAAAGGGAAAAGGGGAAATCTACGATTTTCAGTCGTTCAACCCCCGAATTTGTATTGTTAACCCTCATTCTGGTATTATTTTCCTTTCAAATTGCTATTTTTTTACCCATAATATTGTTGTTTTAAAGATTTTTTCTTATCTTTGCAGAACTTTTTCTCTGTTTGAAAGAAGGAGAATGATAATTTATAACCTTAAACCTGCGAAGTTATGAATGTTAAGACAATGATGATTTGTGTTTTCCTGCTGTTTTCGGCACAGATTTGCAAAGCCGGCAATTTCACTTTGACCGAGGCCAATACCATCATCATGATACTGGTATTCGTCATCATCCTGCTTCTTGTGCTGGGAGGAGTCATCCTGTATTACAACCGCAAAATCAGCCAGCGGAATGAGAAGCTACGTCGCATACTCAACGGGTTGGAAGCTTATCGTAAAATGATGAATCACACGCTGTTGCCTGCTCATGATGCGAGCGAGTTGCCACCTGCCCCGCACGAGGCCACCAAGCCTGAAGCAGTTAGCCACATGGATGAAGGTCAGAAATTCTTCGTGGAGATGGATGCCCGTGTGACGAGGGAGAAGCCCTTTGTGAATCCGGACTTCGACCACCAGGCACTGATAGACTTCCTGGGAGTAACGCAAGAGATATTACTGAAGCAGATGCCCCGCTATTCAGATCCGAAGAACACGATATCGTATATCAATTCCCGTCGTGCTGAGTACGGTGCCCAGCTCATCATGGACCACGCTGACTATGCTATGGACGAGGTAGCCGTCATGTGCGGTTTCAGGGATTCCGGGAGCTTCAACGCAGCCTTCAAGTTCGCATACGGCATCACTCCCAACGACTATATGAACAGCATGAAGGACTTGTTCAAACGCTAGGAAGCACCATCGACGGCAACCAGGGACAGGCGGCCGCGATGGAGCACGAAAAGGAAGGCCGTCGCTCGTACATTTCACGTTTTTCATCATTTTTTTATAAATATATCGTTTATTTGCAAAAATTGTTGTACCTTTGCACACAAATTCGAAAAAACAAATTTGTTATAACATTTAAATAGTTTTATGAATTTCACTTTGTTAGTTACCGTCATCGTGACGGGAATTACATTGGTGGCGGCGGCTTACATCATTGCTAAGCTGATTGGTCCACGCTCTTATGCAAAGGTGAAAGGTGAGCCTTATGAGTGCGGAATACCGACGAAGGGCTCTAGCTGGATACCTATTCATGTGGGCTATTACCTGTTCGCCATCCTGTTCCTCATGTTCGATGTGGAAACGGTGTTTCTGTATCCATGGGCAGTGGTAGTGAAGCAGTTCGGTGCGGCAGCTCTGCTGAGCATTGGCTTCTTCTTGGTAGTATTAGTATTTGGCCTGGCTTATGCCTGGCGGAAAGGAGCACTGGAATGGAAGTAAAGAAACCAAAGATCAAGAGCATTCCCTACGAGGAGTGGAACGACAACGAGTCGCTGGAGAAGATTATCGACGAGCTTCATGAAGGTGGTGTGAACGTGATCACAGGCAACCTGGACCGTCTCATCAACTGGGGTCGCTCCAACTCGCTGTGGTCGCTGACGTTTGCCACCTCGTGCTGTGGCATCGAGTTCATGGCCTGTGGCTGTGCCCGTTACGACTTTGCCCGTTTCGGCTTCGAGGTCACTCGCAACTCTCCCCGTCAGGCCGACCTCATCATGTGCGCAGGTACCATTACTCATAAGATGGCCCCCGCCCTGAAGCGTCTGTATGACGAGATGGCCGAGCCGAAGTATGTCGTTGCCGTGGGTGGCTGTGCCATCAGCGGTGGTCCTTTCAAGTCGAGCTATCATGTGGTGAAGGGCATCGAGGAGATAGTGCCCGTCGATGTGTTCGTACCTGGCTGCCCACCCCGTCCCGAGGCCATCATGTATGGCATGATGCAGCTGCAGCGTAAGGTGAAGATTGAGAAATTCTTCGGTGGTGCCAACCACAAGCAGACGGCCGAGGAGCGAGAGCTGGGCGTATCGAACGAGGAGCTGACGTTCCGCAACAAGCTGGGTGACCATCGTCGCGAGCCCATCGTGGTCACTGACGTGCCCAGCGAGTTCACCGAGCAGATGAAGGCAGCAGCCGCAGAACCAGTACAAACCAATGAAAAGGAGGCAAAGGCATGAAATTAGAGTTCTTATCATTCGAGTTTGACAAGTTCGCTAAGGAAATGCAGAACTTGAAAGAGAAGAAGGGCTTCGACTATCTGGTCACCATTGCCGGTGAAGATTTCGGAGCCGAGGAGGGACTGGGCTGTATCTACATCCTGGAGAATAGCGCCAGCCACGAGCGTTGCTCGGTGAAGATGCTGGCCAGGACACAGGTCTGTGGCGACGGCATGTCGAGCAACGGCACAGGAGACACCGACGGACAGCTGGTGCCCTACATCCCCTCGGTCATCAACATCTGGAAGGTTGCCGACCTGCTGGAGCGAGAGGTCTACGACTTCTACGGCATCGTGTTCCTCGGACATCCTGACATGCGTCGGCTGTTCCTGCGTTCGGACTTCAAGGGATTCCCCTTCCGCAAGGACTGGAAGTTCAACGACGACTATACACTTGAAGACGACGACGAGCCCAACTACGGCCTGGAGTACTATCTGGACAAGGACGGCAACCTGCAGTCGAAGCAGAACAAGCTGTTCGCCAGCGATGCCTATGTGATCAACATCGGTCCCCAGCACCCGTCAACGCATGGTGTGCTGCGTCTGCAGACCGTGCTCGAGGGTGAGGTGGTGAAGCGTGTCTATCCCCATCTGGGATATATCCATCGCGGCATTGAGAAGATGTGCGAGACGATGACATATCCCCAAACCCTTGCTTTAACCGATCGTCTTAACTACCTGAGTGCCATGATGCACCGTCATGCACTGGTAGGTGTGATTGAAGAGGGAATGGGCATCGAACTGACAGACCGCATCAAGTACATCCGTACCATCATGGACGAGCTGCAGCGACTGGACTCCCACCTGCTGTATGTAGGCTGCTGTGCCCAGGATATGGGTGCCCTGACGGCCTTCCTCTATTCGATGCGCGACCGCGAGCATGTGCTCAACTGCATGGAGGAGACCACCGGTGGCCGTCTGATCCAGAACTACTACCGCATTGGTGGCCTGCAGGCCGACATCGATCCCAACTTTGTGAAGAACGTGAAGGACCTCATCACCTATATGAAGCCCATCATCCAGGAGTATGTCGACGTCTTTGGCGACTATGTCATCACCCACAACCGCTTTGAGAACGTAGGTCCCATGAGCCGTGAGGACTGCATCAGCTATGCCGTGACCGGTCCTGCCGGCCGTGCCTCGAACTGGGCCAACGACGTCCGCAAGAACCATCCCTACGACATGTACGACAAGGTGGAGTGGGAACAGGTGCTCATGAGCGGCTGCGACACCATGGACCGCTATACCATCCATATCAATGAGATGTATCAGAGCCTGAAGATCCTGGAGCAGCTCATTGACAACATCCCCGAGGGAGACTTCTACGTGAAGCAGAAGCCCATCATCAAGGTGCCCGAGGGACAGTGGTACTTCTCTGTCGAGGGTGCCAGTGGCGAGTTTGGTGTCTATCTCGACTCCCGTGGCGACAAGAGCCCCTACCGTCTGAAGATGCGCCCCATGGGCCTCTCGCTGACAGGAGCCCTCGACCCGATGCTGCGTGGACAGAAGATTGCCGACCTGGTGGCTACAGGTGCTGCCATCGACTTTGTTATCCCTGATATTGACCGCTAAATCGAATATTATGTTTGACTTTTCAATAGTAACTTCCTGGTTCGACGGGCTGCTGAGGAACACACTGGGCCTTGGCGACGTCCTGTCGATATTGATTGAGTGCGTGATCATTGGTGCCGTGGTGCTGACAGCCTATGCACTGATTGCATGCCTGATGATTTTCATGGAACGCAAGGTATGTGCCTATTTCCAGTGCCGTCTGGGCCCGATGCGAGTAGGCTACTGGGGCTTGCTGCAGATCTTTGCCGACGTGCTGAAGATGCTCATCAAGGAGATCTTCTTCGTCGACAAGGCCGACAAGCTGCTCTATGCCCTTGCTCCCGTCCTGGTCATTGTGGCCTCGGTGGGCACGTTCTGCTTCCTGCCCTGGAACAATGGCATGGTGATCCTCGACTTCAATGTAGGCCTGTTCCTCATCACCGCCATCTCGTCGATAGGCGTGGTGGGCATCTTCCTGGCAGGATGGTCGTCCAACAACAAGTACTCGGTGGTCTCGGCCATGCGTGGTGCCGTGCAGATGATCAGCTACGAGATGTCGCTCTGCCTCTGTCTGATTACGGCCGTCATCCTGACAGGCACCATGCAGGTCAGTGGCATCGTCGAGTATCAGACAGGTCCCTGGAACTGGCTCATCGTCAAGGGCCATATCCCAGCCATCATCGCCTTCGTGACCTTCCTTATTGCCGGCAACGCCGAGGCCAACCGCGGCCCGTTTGATATGGCCGAGGCCGAAAGCGAGCTCACCGCAGGCCATCATACCGAGTATTCCGGCATGGGCTTTGGCTACTTCTACCTGGCTGAGTTCCTCAACCTGTTTATCATCGCCGGCATCGCCACCATGGTATTCCTGGGTGGCTGGGCCCCTATAAATATAGGTATAGACGGCTTCGACACGGTGATGAACTATATCCCCGGCATCGTCTGGTTCTTTGGCAAGACGCTGGCCGTGGTGTGGCTGCTCATGTGGATCAAGTGGACGTTCCCACGTCTGCGTATTGATCAGATTCTGAAACTCGAGTGGAAGTACCTCATGCCGCTGTCGCTCATCAACCTGGTGCTGATGACGGTGTGCGTGGCCTTCGGATGGTACTTGTAATGATTCCTTTAAATCCCAAAACAAAAGAAATGGAACAATCATATTTTGGAGAGATAGGGCACGGTCTGAAGACACTGGCAACAGGTATGAAGGTGACTTGGAAGGAATATTTCAAGGACTTCTTCACCAACAAGTCTACAGAGCAGTACCCCGAAAACCGCAAGACCACACTGCATGTGGCCAAGCGCCATCGTGGCCGACTGGTGTTCAAGCGCAACGAGGACGGCAGCTATAAGTGCACCGCCTGCACACTCTGCGAGAAGGCCTGTCCCAATGGCACCATCAAGATTACAGCTCACATGGCAGAAGACCCCGAGACGGGCAAGAAGAAGAAGGTGCTCGACGACTATCGTTACGACCTTGGCGACTGCATGTTCTGCCAGCTCTGCACCAATGCCTGCAACTTCGATGCCATCGAGTTCACCAACGACTTCGAGAATGCGGTCTTCGATCGCAACAAACTCGTGCTGCACCTCGACAAGGAGCAGTATCAGGGTGGTTCACTGCCCGGCCTCATCGAAGGTGGAGCCGACATGACCATTGGTAAGTTTAATACAAAAACGAAGTAACTGAGCTATGGGTAATACAATAATGTTTATCATCTTCGCAGCTGTCATCGTCGTCTCAGCCCTGCTGTGCGTGACGACAACTCGAATCATGCGAGCCGCAACATATATGTTGTTTGTGCTCTTCGGTGTGGCAGGCATCTACTTCCTGCTCGACTACACCTTCCTTGGGGCAGCCCAGATTGCCATCTATGCCGGTGGTGTGACGATGATCTATGTCTTCGCCATCCAGCTGGTGTCGAAGCGCACGCTGCAGGGACTGGTAGAGCATGTCAAGGCCAGTCGCCTCATCAGTGGCGGGCTGGCAGCACTGGCAGGCCTCGTAGTCGTCTGTCTGATACTTCTCAAGGCAGGCTTCATTGTCAATGAGGGTGTTGCCGACGTTGAAGTACCCATGAGTGACATAGGCACTGCTCTCGTGGGCAGTGACAAGTACCAGTACGTGCTGCCCTTCGAGTTCATCTCGCTGTTCCTGCTGGCATGTATCATCGGTGGCCTCGTAGTGGCTAGGAAGGAGGAGAAAGACACATGATGCCCATTGAATGCTATTTTGCACTGAGTGCCCTGCTGTTCTTCATCGGCGTGTTCGGCTTTGTCACCCGTCGTAACCTCATTGCCATGCTCATCTCCGTGGAGCTGGTGCTCAACGCCGTTGACATCAATTTCGCAGCCATCAACCGCCTGCTCTATCCCAACGGCATGGAGGGCATGTTCATGACACTCTTCGTCATTGGCATCGCAGCAGCAGAGAGTGCCGTTGCCATCGCCATTATCATCAATGTTTACCGCAACTTCCGTAGCGACAGCGTAGACAGTATTACTAACCTGAAAAACTAGTAGAAGATGATGCAATACGGATATACTATTTGGATTCTTCTGCTGCCGCTGCTGTCGTTCCTCGTGCTCGGCCTGGCAGGCATGAAGATGAAGCATAAGGTGGCCGGCATTATCGGCACCTGCTCGCTCGGAGTCGTCACCATCCTGTCGTATCTCACGGCTTTCCAGTATTTCACTGCCGACCGTGTGAACGATATCTATCAGACGATCGTCCCCTATAACTTTACGTGGCTGCCACTGGGCAATCTGCACTTCGACATGGGCATCCTGCTCGATCCCATCTCGGTGGTGATGCTGATTGTCATCTCCACAGTGTCGCTCATGGTCCACATCTACTCGTTTGGCTATATGCATGGTGAGAAAGGATTCCAGCGCTACTATGCCTTCCTCTCGCTATTCACCATGTCGATGCTCGGACTGGTGCTGGCTACCAATATCTTCCAGATGTACATGTTCTGGGAGCTCGTGGGTGTCAGTTCCTACCTGCTCATCGGCTTCTACTATCCTCTGAAGCCAGCCATCGCAGCCTCCAAGAAGGCATTCATCGTGACACGCTTTGCCGATATGTTCTTCCTGATTGGTATTCTCACCTTCGGCTACTTCACCGATTCGTTCAGCTTCTCCTTTGCTGGCGACATCGTGATGGGTCAGGGCACCACACCATTCATCGAGGGTAATGTGGCCAAGGCCGTTGCTGCCGGTGGCATGATCATCCCCACGGCCCTGGTGCTGATGTTCATTGGTGGTGCCGGTAAGAGTGCCATGTTCCCGTTGCACATCTGGCTCCCCGATGCCATGGAAGGCCCCACACCAGTGTCGGCACTCATCCATGCTGCCACAATGGTGGTGGCCGGTGTGTTCCAGATTGCCCGCATGTTCCCCCTGTGGATTGAGTATGCCCCACAGGCCATGACAGTCATTGTCGTGGTGGGTGTCTTCACCGCTTTCTATGCCGCTGCCGTGGCCTGTGCCCAGAGCGACATCAAGCGAGTGCTGGCATTCTCGACCATCTCACAGATTGCCTTCATGATGGTGGCACTGGGTGTCAGCCTGCCTGGTCATGAGGCTGTGCTCGACAACCATGCCCAGCTGGGTTATATGGCTGGCATGTTCCACCTCTTCACGCACGCCATGTTCAAGGCATGCCTCTTCCTGTGTGCCGGCTGCATCATCCATGCCGTCCACTCCAACGAGATGGCACTGATGGGTGGTCTACGCAAGTACATGCCTATCACGCATATCACCTTCCTCATCTCGTGTCTGGCCATTGCGGGTATCCCGTTCTTCTCGGGCTTCAGCTCTAAGGACGAGATTATCACGGCCTGCTTCGCCTACAGTCCTGTGGTGGGATGGATCATGACAGGTATTGCTGCCATGACGGCATTCTACATGTTCCGCCTCTACTACGGCATCTTCTGGGGTACGGAGAACAAGGAGGCCCATGCACACCATACACCACACGAGGCACCATTGACGATGACCATTCCGCTCATCGTGCTGTCAGTGATCACCCTTGGCGTGGGTATCTACTCCACGCTGGCAGGCTTCCTCGGATGGGGTGGCTCGTTCGGCAGTTTCGTATCGGCCAATGGACAGGACTACACCATCCATTTCGATACGCAGATAGCCCTTACCTCAACCATTATCGCCATCCTGAGCATCGCTTTGGCCACCTATATCTATAAGGGAGAGTCGCAGCCCATTGCCGATCGTCTGTACAAGACGTTCCCCAAGCTGCATCGTGCGGCCTACAAGCGTTTCTATCAGGACGAGATCTGGCAGTTTGTCACTCATAAGATCATCTTCCGTTGCGTCTCTACACCCATTGCCTGGTTCGACCGTCACATCGTAGACGGCACGTTCAACTTCATGGCCTGGGGTGCCAACGAGGCCGGCGAGAGTCTGCGCAGCTGGCAGAGTGGCGACGTCCGTCGTTATGCCGTCTGGTTTATCACTGGCGCTGTTGCCTTAACATTAATCCTCTTATGCATCTAAACGATTATGAATATACTTAGCTTATTCGTTTTAATTCCTGCCCTGATGCTGCTGGGATTGTGGCTTGCCAAGAATCTCAATCAGGTGCGTGGTGTGATGGTGACAGGTGCCAGCTTGCTGTTGGCTCTTTCCGTGTGGCTCACCATTTGGTTTATTGGTCAGCGTTCTGCAGGCAACGATGCCGAGATGCTGCTCACAGCCAGTGTCGACTGGTTCAAACCGCTTAACATCAAATATGCCGTTGGCGTCGATGGCATCTCTGTGGTGATGCTGCTCTTGTCGAGTATCATCGTCTTCACGGGAACCTTCGCCTCGTGGCAGCTCAAACCCCTCACGAAGGAGTACTTCCTGTGGTTCACCCTGCTGTCGACGGGTGTGTTCGGATTTTTCATCTGTACCGACATGTTCACCATGTTCATGTTCTATGAGGTGGCACTCATTCCCATGTATCTGCTGATTGGTGTATGGGGATCGGGCCACAAGGAGTATTCGGCCATGAAGCTGACGCTGATGCTGATGGGTGGCTCTGCCCTGCTCATCCTGGGCATCCTGGGCATCTACTATTTCAATGGTCTTTACAGCGGTGAGTTCACCATGAACGTGAACGAGATTGCCAAGACCTCGCATCTGATTCCCGTAGGCATCCAGAATGCCTTCTTCCCCTTCATCTTCATCGGTTTCGGTGTGCTGGGTGCTCTGTTCCCCTTCCACACATGGTCTCCCGACGGTCATGCTTCGGCTCCTACGGCTGTCTCGATGCTTCATGCCGGTGTGCTGATGAAGCTGGGAGGCTATGGCTGCTTCCGTGTGGCCATGTACCTGTTGCCAGAGGCTGCTCAGGAGCTGTCGTGGATCTTCATCATCCTGACCACCATCTCCGTGGTCTATGGTGCCCTCTCAGCCTGTGTGCAGACCGACCTGAAGTATATCAATGCCTATTCGTCGGTGTCGCACTGCGGCCTGGTGCTCTTCGCTATTCTGATGATGAACCAGACGGCTTGCACGGGTGCCATCCTGCAGATGCTCTCTCACGGTCTGATGACGGCCCTCTTCTTCGCCCTTATCGGTATGATTTATGGTCGTACGCATACACGTGACATTCGCGAGCTGGCAGGTCTGATGAAGATTATGCCGTTCCTGGCCGTTGGCTATGTCATTGCCGGTCTTGCCAACCTCGGTCTGCCTGGCTTCTCAGGCTTCATTGCCGAGATGACCATCTTCGTAGGCTCGTTTGGTGCCGATCCGCTCGCTGGCGATCCCTCGTCGTCATTCCGTATGGTAGCTACCATCATCGCCTGTATGAGTATTGTCGTCACGGCAGTCTACATCCTGCGTGTCGTCGGCAAGATCCTCTATGGTGAGGTAGAGAACAAGCACTATCTGACGCTGACCGATGCCACTTGGGACGAGCGTGTTGCCGTTATCTGTCTCATCTTCTGTGTTGCAGGCCTGGGTACGTTCCCCTTCTGGGTGAGCGATGTCATCTCGCCCTCGGCAGGTAATATTCTTCAGTCTATTGGTGTAATGTAATGTAAGGAGGACAAAGATTATGAACTATTCACAGTTTCTAAACATGATTCCAGAGGCAACCCTTGTGTTGGCCTTGATAATAGTGTTCTGTGCCGACTTTGCATTGCACAAGAGTGAACGTCGTACCTATACGCTAGGAGTGCTCACGGGTGCCCTGCTGCTCTGCCAGCTCGTGCCTTGCTTGATGGCCGAGCCTGCAGAGGCCTTTGGCGGCATCTATGTCAGTACTCCCATCGTTACGGTGATGAAGACCATCCTCACGGCAGGTACATTCATCGTCGTGGTGATGTCGCAGGCATGGCTCGAGACCAACAAGCGCTACTCAGGAGAGTACTACATGCTGTTGCTTTCTACACTGCTAGGCATGTATATGATGCTCAGCAGTGGCTCGTTCCTGATGTTCTTCCTCGGACTGGAGATGGCCTCTGTGCCTATGGCATGCCTGGTGGCTTTCGACAAGAAGAAAAAAGACTCGGCCGAGGCTGCAGCCAAGTATATCCTCATGGCTACGTTCAGTAGTGGTGTGATGCTCTTTGGTATCTCGTTCATCTATGCTGCCACAGGCTCACTCTATTTCGACAATGTGGCCGAGGTGATTGTTGCCAAGCCCGTCAGCATCATGGGCATGGTGTTCTTCTTCAGTGGTCTTGGCTTCAAGATCTCACTGGTACCTTTCCACTTCTGGACCGCAGACACCTATCAGGGTGCTCCCACTCCTGTGACCGGCTATCTGAGTGTCGTCTCCAAGGGTGCTGCCACACTGACACTGGCTATCATCCTGGTGAAGGTGTTTGGCTCGATGGTTGCCTGGTGGCAGCCCATGCTCTGGGTGGTTATCATGCTCACCATCACCGTGGGCAACCTCATGGCTATCCGTCAGAAGGAACTCAAGCGATTCATGGCCTTCTCCAGTATCTCGCAGGCTGGTTATATCATGCTGGCTGTCATCGGTGCCAATCCGGCAGCATCACAGACGGCTCTGACCTTCTATGTGCTCGTATATGTAGTTGCTAACATGTCGGTATTCTCCGTCATTAGTGCCGTAGAGCATCGTGCTGGTGCCGGCACACAGATGTCAGCCTACAATGGGCTCTATCAGACCAATCCGAAGCTGGCGTTCATCATGACCATCGCGCTATTCTCGCTGGCAGGTATACCCCCGTTTGCCGGTATGTTCTCGAAATTCTTCGTGTTCATGGCTGGCGTCAACGGACAGGAGGCAGCTCCTTTCTGGCCATATTTCGTGGTGTTCATTGCCTTGATCAATACGGTAGTGTCTCTCTACTACTATCTGCTGATTGTAAAGGCCATGTACATTAAGAAGGAAGAGCATCCTTTGGCTACCTTCCGCCATGGAGCAGCCATCAATGCATCGCTGGCCATCTGCACCGCAGGAATCATCCTCTTCGGTATCTGTAGTTGCATCTACCAGTGGATTGCCAACGCTGCAGGAATGTAGTTCCGACTTCTGGATTTATAAGAGGGGCTCCTGATATTTTTCAGGAGCCCCTTTTTTTGAACCTGACGATTAAAGGGTAGTGACTCCATCAAATCATCATTTTTGGGTATTGTGCAAACAAAAAGATCATTGTACCTTTGCAACCGCTTTAAAAGAGGAACAAGATATTCTGTAACATACATTATTATAATATGAATGTAAAAAGGAGAAACAAAGTAGACAGCCCGTCTTCGAGGCCATCATGCCCAAGGGCTTCACGTAAGTTGAAGATAGCCTTGACAGCTGTCTGTCTGCAATGTGCATTACTCAATATGGATATGTCTACCTGCATGGCTCAGGTGAATGCTGCCGATAGTGTACTGAATCAGCAGCATGCCAGACGGTTCAGTGTAGGAGGCTATGGCGAGGTGGCCTATAGCCGTAATTTCTATAGTGACCATGTGAGCAGATATTCACAGCCCGAGGAACATAAGGACGACCCCTCACACGGGCGGTTCGACCTGCCGCATGTTGTGGTCTACATGGGCTATAACTTTGGCAAGGGATGGAGTCTTGGCACCGAGATCGAGTTTGAACATGGTGGCAACGGACTTGCTTATGAGAAGGAAGACGAAGAAGGAGGCGAATGGGAACAGGAGACAGAGAAAGGCGGTGAGGTGGAACTGGAGCAGTTCTGGCTGCAGAAGACATTCTCGCGAGCAGCCAATCTGCGTTTCGGACATATCGTGGTACCAGTGGGACTGAACAATGCCCATCACGAACCACTCAACTTCTTTACTGTCTATCGTCCTGAGGGAGAGAATACGATTCTGCCCAGCACATGGCATCAGACAGGTGTCTCGTTCTTTGGTCGCTATAAGGACTTCCGCTACGAGGCCCAGCTCCTGGCAGGCTTGAATGCCGACCATTTCACCAATACCGGGTGGATTCACAAGGGCCATAAGAGCCCAATGGAATATGACGTAGCCAACAAATACGGTGTGGCCGTTCGTCTCGACAACTATTCTATCCCTGGCCTCCGTATCGGACTGAGTGGCTACTACGGGCAGTCGATTGGCAACAGCTATCCTCGTAATGCTAGCGGCACCGATGCTGAGTATAAAGGAACAGTGCTCATCGGAGCACTCGACTTTACTTACCAGCGTCACAACTGGATAGTACGGGGACAGGCCGACTATGGCTATCTGGGAGATGCCGAACAGCTGAAATACGTCTACAACCGTGTGAACAAGAAGTCACCCTTCCACCACTCGGCCTTTGTATCGAAAAACGCCTATGCCATTGGCCTGGAGGCAGGCTACGACATATTCTCGCTAGTATCAAACATACATCAGCAGGACAAGAAGCTCTACGTGTTCGGACGTTATGAGGCCTATGATCCCTATGCCTCAGACACCAAGGGCACAGCCTATGACTATACCGACGTGAAGCGTATGGCAGTAGGACTGAACTACTACCCCGTACCAGAGATTGCCATCAAGGCCGAGTTCTCGAAACGCTTTCTGAAGGCCATCTATAACGATGAGCCTGCAGTGAACATCGGTGTCACCTACGAAGGATTCTTCCTTTAACCTGTTATGTAGAAAGAAATATTCTTACTTAAAAAAATAACACAAATGAAAAAATTCTTCTATCTGCCCATTGCCGTAGTGCTGGGTGCAATGACTTTCACCGCTTGCAGCGATGATGACGACGACGACGAGAACAACAGCAATTCTGAGTCAACCATCGTCAGTGACGCAAAATACAAGGACAAGAGCTATGGTCAGAAGGCCATCGACGACTGTGCCACCGTGGTGACACAACTGGAGAATGCCAATACCATCATCGCTTCAGCCAGTCTGACCTCAGACCAGGAAACCTATCTACGCAACGTGCTAGCCGGTGTGGTGAACAATGTCATCATTCCCACCTATACCGAACTGGCCGACGATGTTGAAGACCTAGAGGAAACCCTCAATGGTCTGACTGTCAGTACGATCACCCAATCGCAGATCAACGAGGCCTGCGAGGACTTCAAGGATGCCCGTGAGAACTGGGAACGCTCTGAGGCTTTCCTCGGTGGTGCAGCGAGCGACTTTGACATCGATCCTACCATCGACTCATGGCCCCTAAACCGCACACTGCTGTTGAGCTATTTCAACAATGGCATGAACGACGAAATGCTCGACGATGCTACCATCCTCGGCTTCCATGCCCTGGAGTTCATTCTCTTCCGCAACGGTCAGCCCCGCAAGGTGTCCGAACTGCAGTCCAACGACACCTATAAGAATTTCACCAACGTCTCGGGTGCCCAGGAGCTGCAATATGCACAGACCATCTGCAAACTGCTGAAAGAACGTTGCTTCCAGCTGCAGGTATCTTGGGAAGGTCAGACCCAGAAGAATGCCAGCCGCATGAGTGTGGTGAAAGCAGCCGGTCTTGACTATAGCACAGAGAAAGGACTCTCCTTCGGCCAAAACCTCATGGAGGCTGGCGTGAACAGCCTGAGCACATTCCCAACGCTGAAAGATGCCATCACACAGGTGCTGAGCGACGACGAGGGCTCGGCAGCAGCCATTGCAACAGAGGTAGGCACCGCCAAGATTGCCAATCCCTTCTCGGCTGGTGACATCAGCTATGTGGAATCACCCTATAGCTACAACTCCATCACCGATTTCCAGGACAACATCCGCAGCATACGCAATGTATGGTATGGCTCTACCAACGGCAGTGCCGCCAGCACTAGCTTTGCCAAGTTCTTTGAGGCTGTGGGCAAGACAGTAGGTGTGGAGAGTGCCTTCAACAATGCCATCAGCAGTATCGGTGCCATGCCCGCACCCTTCGTAAAATACTGCAGCACCGTCTGGAACAAGGAATTCACTGACGATGAGGACTGGGAATAAATGAAGATCCTAAGTTAACTTTCAAATATGAATCAAACATTATCACGACTATCCATCGTGACCATGCTGGCAGCCCCGATGCTGTCAGCATGTTCCGATGAAGAAGAGAACAAGGTAGACCTAGGTGAGCTCACCGAGGCCGAAAAGGTGTTTGGCAAGGAATGTGGTGTCTTCACCGCCGACGAATGGTATCCTGGCGGACAGCTAGGTACTACGGAGAAAGCCAGCTATTCAGCAGCCACGCCAGCAGTAACAAACATCAACGGAATGGAAGAGGACTTCAACACTGGCGAGGACTTCTTCGAGCACCTCTACACCTTCGAGCAGCAGCCTCGTCGAGGACTGGGACCAG
The DNA here is from genome assembly GCA_024684515.1 of Prevotella sp. Lineage (GTDB taxonomy): Bacteria > Bacteroidota > Bacteroidia > Bacteroidales > Bacteroidaceae > Prevotella. The sequence goes on along the minus strand of JAIKWS010000080.1, from coordinate 30,873 downwards.
CATGGGTGCGCAACGGATGCATACACTGTCATCCTAGCTACGGTCACGGAAAACGTCAGACGGAATACCGTGCCAACCAGATTGGCAACGGCTATCTGCTGGTGATCTATCATCCTGACAACAATGCCTACATCAGCGAGGTAACTGGTATGCCACAGACACAGGCCATGACTCCTTTCAAAGCCCCTATCGACGAAAATCAGATCAAGATCCAGTGGCTGCCGGTGACGGAAATGCCCAGTGGACTGCCTATGAAGTTTGCCGATGGCGAAGAATATGCCCTCATCTATCCTGAGGTCACCATCCCTCAGTCTGCCTTCAACACCAATCCCAAGCCGGAGAACTACGAGGTTCGTCTGGAGTCTACCATCGGTGTCTATGGCACAGGACTGCTCGATGCCCTCACCGACGAAGACATAGAAGCCCAATGGCGTGCCGAAGCCCCCTACGTAGACCTCAACCCAGCCATGTGGGACAAAGAGGCCAATGCCTTCAAATCGAGTGCCTACTATAAGGCCGGCTATAACGACACAGGCACGTTCCATGGTGACCGTGGTCCCCTGAAACGATTCACCTATGCCATGACTCGTGGCACATTGCAGGACGGTGCTGGTGCCAATGCCATCTGGAACATTACCAACGTCACACGTAGCGACCGTCACTGGCTCTACACCACCACCGCATGGGCTAAGGCACAGAGCGAGGACAAGGAGGTGATTGCCTATATCAAGGAGCACGGCAAGGAAAACACCAGCATCCTACATCCCTATTATGCCGATGGCACCGATGAGGGCATCAGTGCCCGTGTCTACGAGGTGCTCAACACCCCAAGCATAGCCTACAAAAACACCTTCGAGAAATATCTGCTGCAAGGATGGCCCTACAACGGACAGGAGGAGATGAGCGATAAGCAGTACTATCAGTTCATGGTATGGCACCGTGGTCTGGCCGTACCGGCTGCACGCAATCTCGACGACAAACAGGTGCAGCGAGGCAAGGTGCTCTTCACGGAGATGGGCTGCGCACAATGCCATCGTCCATCGTGGAAGACTGGCGATGACAAGATGTGGGTTGACGCAGCCACAAAGGCTTATGCCGATGCAAGTGGTATGGTCAAGGATGGCGACTATACCAAGGTGCTGCCCCAATATCCCAACCAGACCATCTGGCCCTATACCGACATGGTACAGCACCGGCTGTTCATGAAAAACGATATCCGCACGGGCTGGTGCCGCACTACCCCACTCTGGGGACGTGGACTGTCGTATCGTCTTACTGGTGCTGACGATCGTCTGCACGACTGCCGTGCACGCACCATCGTCGAGGCTATCATGTGGCACGGATACTCAAAGGAGAGCGACGGCTACAGGGCTACGGAAAAGTTCTACAATCTGTCGAAAGAAGATCGCGATGCAGTAGTGAAGTTCATCGAGAGCATCTAAGGCAATACCTACACATTACTTATATGGCGGGCAGAAGTGGCAAAGCATCACTTTTGCCCGTCATTATTCTTCGTCTTAACAGACATTGATTCCGTGTATGTTCTTAACCTCACTCATGACAAAAATACTTTCGAGCGATGACAGGTTCTCAATATCGCCCAATTTGTTCAACACGAATTCCTGATATTGTTTCATGTTGGCAGCCCTTACCTTCAGTAGATAATCATACTGCCCAGAGGTATTATAGCACTCTGTGACCTCAGGTATTCTCTGAATGCGTCGTGCAAAAGCATCTGCCAATTCATGATTTATCTGTTTCAACTTCACCTTACAGAATACCAACAACCCCTGATTTAACTTCTCTGGATCCAGTACGGCCATATATTTCCTTATATATCCATGCCGTTCCAATCTTTTCTGCCTCTCGAAGACAGGAGTTGGTGTCAGGTGCACAGCATCAGCCAGTTCCTTGGTGGTCAGTTTGGCATTTTTCTGCAAAATACGCATGATTTGCAGGTCTATTTCATCTAAAACTATCGTTTTCGGCTCCATATTCCACACTAATTTCTGGCAAAAATAGTAAAACTGCAGAATATCATTCTAAAAAGGGCTGAAATTTTATGGATTTTTAGAATGGAATCGCACTCTTTTAAACAATATTAGTGATATTTTTCGAAATTAGCGAAGAATTTGGAACTATTCTCTAAATGTCGTAACTTTGCACCCAGAAAAATTCATTCACTAAAAAACAAAGAAAAGAGACTATGAGTACAAAGAAAAATTACCGTTTCGAGACTTTACAACTTCATGTTGGACAAGAGCAGGCCGACCCAGCCACAGATGCCCGTGCCGTGCCTATCTATCAAACCGCATCGTATGTGTTCCGCAACTCCAGTCATGCTGCCGACCGATTCGGTCTTCGCGATGCAGGCAACATCTATGGTCGCCTGACAAATTCCACACAGAGTGTCTTCGAAGATCGTGTTACAGCACTGGAAGGAGGAGTAGCAGGACTGGCAGTTGCCTCAGGAGCAGCAGCCATAACCTATGCACTCCAGAACATCGTTCGTGCTGGTGACCATATCATAGCTGCCGACAACCTGTATGGTGGTTCCTATAATCTCATAACCCATACACTCAGCACTCAGGGTGCCAGCTATAGCATCGTCAACGTACGCGATCTGAAAGCCCTGGAAGCAGCCATCCGTCCTAATACCAAGGCATTGTTTGCCGAGACCTTAGGCAATCCTAATTCTGATGTCACTGACATAGAAGCCTTGGCAAATGTTGCCCATAGGCATCATATTCCATTGATTATTGACAACACTTTCGGCACTCCCTATCTAATACGTCCTATTGAACACGGGGCAGATATCGTGGTACATTCGGCCACAAAATTCATTGGCGGACACGGAACCACTTTAGGAGGCATCATCGTCGATGGCGGGAATTTCGACTGGAAGTCAGACAGCGACAAATTCCCCTCTCTGGCTAAGCCCGACCCTTCCTATCACGGTGCGGTATTTGCCGATGTAGCAGGAGCAGCAGCCTTTGTCACTCGCATCCGTGCCGTCATACTCAGAGATACAGGTGCAACCATCTCACCCTTCAATGCCTTTATCCTGTTACAAGGTCTAGAGACACTGAGTCTTCGAGTTGAACGTCACGTGCAGAACGCATTGGCAGTTGTCGATTACCTAAAGAACCACCCCAAGGTGGCTGCAGTAAATCATCCCAGTCTGCCCAGTCATCCTGACCATGCCCTCTATCAGAAGTATTTCCCCCAAGGTGCAGCCAGCATCTTCACCTTTGAAATCAAAGGAGGCCAGGAGGAGGCTTGGCGGTTCATCGACTCGCTGGAAATATTCTCACTGCTGGCCAACGTAGCCGATGTGAAGAGTCTGGTGATTCATCCCTATACCACTACACACTCCCAGCTGTCACCCGACGAGTTGGCTGCACAGCATATCACACCGTCAACGGTCCGTCTCTCCATCGGCACGGAACATATCGATGACATCCTAGAAGACTTGCAACAGGCATTTGATAAGATTTAACAAAGTATCACTAACAATTAAGAATTATGGCAAAGATTGCAAAACAGCTGACAGAGCTCATCGGCAACACACCGCTCCTTGAGCTCAACAAATTTTCGCAAGTTAAAGGTATTACCAATCCTCTGATTGCAAAGATTGAGTATTTCAATCCTGGCGGCAGCGTAAAAGACCGTATTGCCCTGGCGATGATTGAAGATGCCGAAGCGAAAGGCATCTTGAAACCCGGTGGAGTCATCATCGAACCTACCAGCGGCAATACTGGTGTAGGGCTGGCAATGGTAAGTGCAGTAAAAGGCTATCATCTCATTCTCACCATGCCCGACTCCATGAGCATAGAACGGAGAAACCTCGTAAAGGCATATGGGGCAGAAGTCAGACTGACCCCAGGCAAGGACGGAATGCCAGGTGCCATCCGTGCTGCAGAGGAACTGCGTGATGCCACACCTGGTGCCATCATCCTGCAACAGTTCAGCAATGCTGCCAATCCTGCCAGACACTATGCTACTACAGGTCCTGAGATATGGAAGCAGACAGAAGGAAGGGTTGACATCTTCGTAGCTGGCGTAGGTACTGGTGGAACGATCTCTGGAACTGGAAGATATCTAAAGGAACAATCCCCGCGTGTACACATCGTTGCCGTTGAACCCAAAGCCAGTCCTGTGCTCAGGGGTGGAGCGAGTGGTCCTCACAAGATTCAGGGCATAGGAGCAGGCTTTGTTCCCAAAACATACGATGGCAACTATGTTGACGAGATTTTCGACGTAGATAACGATGACGCTATCCTCACTGCCCGCGAGATTGCCCAGCAAGAAGGCCTGTTGGTAGGCATCTCTGCCGGTGCGGCTCTCTATGCTGCTTCCAGGATTGCCCTGCGTCCTGAGAACGATGGCAAAAACATTGTCGTGCTTTTGCCTGACACAGGCGAACGCTACCTCTCAACAGTACTCTATGCTTTTGAGGACTATCCACTATAGCCTTCTTTCTCTATGTCATTCAATAGGGTGTCTGCATAAACATATTTGCAGACACTTTCTATTTTTTCTACCCCTGCGGTTTTGCCGCATCCATCACTGTGGTATGCGGTTTTGCCGCATGTTTCTCTATCAGCTATGCCATGATAGCAAAAAAAAATATTACCCACAGGATAAAAAGATGTTCATGATTCGCTAGTCTAAGAAAATATTGTTACCTTTGCAGTCAAATCAACAAAACCAGATATGGAAAAACATAATTTCGTCACGATTGCAGACCTCACACGTGAGAAGATTCTCTACATGATCGAGATGGCCAGCGAGTTTGAAAAACACCCCAATCGCGAGTTGCTGAAGGGCAAAGTAGTGGCCACACTGTTCTTTGAGCCCAGCACACGCACCCGTCTGTCGTTTGAGACTGCCGCCAACCGTCTTGGTGCCCGTGTCATTGGCTTTGCAGACCCAAAGGTTACCAGCGGCACGAAAGGTGAGACACTGAAAGACACCATTCTGATGGTGAGCAACTATGCCGACGTCATCGTGATGCGGCACTTCATTGAGGGAGCCGCACAGTATGCCTCTGAAGTCAGTCCTGTGCCCATCGTCAATGCTGGCGACGGTGCTCACCAGCACCCCTCACAGTGCATGCTCGACCTCTACAGCATCTACAAGACACAGGGCACACTGGAGAACCTGAACATCTACATGGTGGGAGACCTGAAGTATGGCCGCACTGTCCACTCGCTACTCATGGCCATGCGCCACTTCAACCCCACGTTCCACTTTGTAGCCCCCAAGGAACTGGCCATGCCGAAGGAGTACAAGCTCTACTGTGACGAGCATCACATCAAATACCAAGAACATACGGCTTTCAACGAGAAGATCATTGCCGATGCAGACATTCTCTATATGACACGTGTACAGAAGGAACGTTTCAGCGACCTTATGGAATATGAACGTGTGAAGAATGTCTATATCCTGAACAACGACATGCTGCGTTCGTGCAAGACAAACATGAAAATCCTGCATCCACTACCCCGCGTGAACGAGATTGCCTATGAAGTGGACGACAACCCACATGCCTACTATATCCAACAGGCAGGCAATGGTCTCTTTGCTCGCGAAGCCATCTTCTGCGATGTACTAGGCATCACCCTTGACGATGTGAAGGCCGACAAGACGATAATTGGGTAAAGAACAAACAACAAAAGAACTATGAACAAGAAAGAACGTCTGGTTGCCGCTATCGAACACGGCACTGTCATCGACCATATTCCTGCCGACAAGACCTATCAGGTGGCTAGTCTTCTAGGACTCTTCGACATCAAGACTCCTGTCACCATCGGCATCAACTACCCCTCGCAGAAAGTGGGCAACAAAGGCATCATCAAGGTGTCGGACAAGTTTTTCACTGATGATGAAATCTCACGTCTCTCGGTGGTGGCTCCAAAGGTCATCCTCAATATCATCCGCGACTATGAGGTGGTGGAGAAGAAGACTGTGGAAACACCCAGTGAGATACGTGGCATCGTGAAATGCAACAATCCCAAGTGCATCACCAACAACGAGCCCATGCAAACCCTGTTCCATGTAGAGGGCAACATGCTGACTTGCCACTACTGCGAGAAGGAGCAGGACATCAACCGTGTTGAGCTGGTATAGCCCACGTTCTTGATGATGTCGTCAATAATCTCGCGAAGGCTCTTGAATCGACAGCTTGGCACCCCCTGATCAGGCTACCCTCTCTTCCGTTTTTTCCAGTGCACTGGAAATATTTTTTGAGTGCACTGGAAATATTTTTTGAGTGCACTGGAAATATTTTTTGAGTGCACTCAAAAAAATAGTGGAGTGCAGTGGGAAAAAATGCGGGTGCTATGGGATAGAAAAGGACTGTGCTGTCATTGTCTTCAGCTTCTTGTTGTAATCCCGGCCTGCAGGGCTGCATCCACTATCTCTTGCTGCGAGCTATCATGGTCTTCAGCTTCTTGTTGTAATGCTCGGCCTGCTGCAGCTGTTCGATAGTCAGGTGCATACGCCACTGCCATCGGTTGTATGGGTCGCTAGGCACGTTTATGCGTTCTTCTCGTGGATTCTTCGCACGCAGTTCCCCATCCATAGCCAGCCAGTCTTGCAACGAGAGGATGCAGAGCATAGAAGGAGAATAGATATGACGTGCTATGATTTCCTCTGCCAGGTGAGCAGGCAACTGTTCTGGTGCCCGTCCCTGTTTTTGCAACATCGTAGTATAGTATCGCTGTGTACGTTCAGGATTCTCCTGCCACCATAGCCTCAGTGGAGCCATATCATGGGTAGTGATTGTAGCCACACTGCGAACAGGATTTCCGTCGAGATGGCTGAACTCCTCCCCTGTCTGCTTAGGCATCTGCTGAATCTCGAGTGTCAGGATGCGCAGACTGTCGAGTACTGGCTCCACACAGTCAGGCAGCATACCCAGATCTTCGGCACAGAGCAACATGTGGGTATTGCTCATCATCCTGCTCAGTCGGTCGTAACCCGTCTTGCCCCAGAACATCGAGTGACGCTGGTAGTAGAAATTGTTATAGATACGCATGAATGCATCTTTTTCTTCTGCCGAGAGCATATCGAAGACGGGCTCCTGCCAGGCCTGTATGCGGGGATGGTACATCTCTGGCTGGCGAGGGTCTTCAAGGAAGAGAATATTGCCCACCAGCCGATAGAGTCCATCACGAATCCACAGGCTGTTCTCATCGCCCTTTCCCTCGAATAGCTGCTGCACCCGTCGTTGGGTAGCCACTTCGTCTTTCAGCTCATAGAGTCCGTATGCCTTCTTGATCAGGAAAGAATCTTTGACATATTGCGCATGAATGCCAAAGAGCCGTTCTATCACACGATCGTTGATGAAGGGTCGTGTAAGGAAATCACGTCTGAACGGCAGTCCAAAATATTCTATCTCTCCTGCCGTCAGTGGCAGAGCCGGAGAGAAATGTCCCATATAGCCCGACAATTGCTCATTGGGAATCTCCCAGATGCGGAAGAATCCCAGCACATGATCTATACGCAGGGCATCAAAATACTGCTCCATCCACAGGAAGCGTCTGTCCATCCACTCGCTGATGCCCTCTGCCTCCCAGTTGTAAGTGGGAAAGCCCCAATTCTGTCCTTGTCGGGCAAAGGTATCTGGTGGTGCCCCTGTCTGGCTGTCGAGATTGAAGAAATCCGGATGCTGCATCACCTCCTTGCTCTCACGGCATACTCCAATGGGCAGATCACCCATCAGTACGACACCCAGCTCACGGGCATGATCGGCAGCCCGCTTCAGTTGCTGGTGCAAGTGCTGCTGCACGAAATCGTGGAATGCCTCATCATCCTTATCGCCAGCCGATGCATCATCCTGGTCGCGAGCTGGTGTACTGGCTATATAGTCATGGTAGTAATCTTTCAGATACTCCATCTTCACCCTATCCACAGCCTCGTAGTCGCTATACCCCAACGCATTGAGTTCGCTTTGCTGACGACGGAAAGCCGTCATACGACGTTTGTCCTTGAGTGGTCCTAGCTGATTAAGGTCTATATAGTGCGGATGCAGGTCGAAGGCCGACATGATATTGTATGGGTACGAGTCTCCCCACCGATGGGTAAGGGTGGTATCGTTGACAGGCAATAGTTGCACCACCTTCAGCCCCACCTGTGCAGCCCAGTCAATAAACTGGTAGAGGTCGCCAAAGTCCCCCACCCCACACGACTGCTCGCTACGGAGTGCAAAGACAGGAACACAGACACCTGCCTTCCTCCACATTTTCTCAGCCAGTCGCAAGGGTTCGCCATAGGTGATGTAGACCTCGCCATCGCTCAGTTCGTCAGGCACTGTACGGTTGTCACCCTCCTCCCAGGCTACCAGTTCATGTTTCTGCTTGTCGATTACCACATATTTATATTCCAGCGGCAGTCCAAGCCAATCAACATTCAGAGAGAGCATCCAGTCACCCTGTCCGACGGATTCCATAGGCAGATAGCGCACGGGATTCCACGACCCCAGTGCAGGATGACTGCCCACGATGGCCAACGACTGACCATCCACCAGCTGTGGTGCCGACACACGGAAGAGCACCGTCTTTCTGAACAGCGGCAGTTTCAGCACACCATTCTCGGCCTGACTGCCCGATAGCAGAGCCGTCACCTGATAGGCACTAGTATAGAGATGTGCATTCAGAGGCAGATCACGCCAGCGGTCGGCCATCTTATAACTCTTGGTGGGGTCGAAGGCATAGCTCCTTGCCACCCCGTTCCACTCGCTACGCAGCACATGCCCCTCGGCATCCTCGACAACATAATGATACACAAACGATGCTATGCCACTACGACGACTCTCTACGGCAGCCGTCTCTGCTGTCCAAAAGTCGCCATCCTCCGTCAGCATGGGTACTCGTGCCTTACGTTGGGAGCCGTCCTGCTGTATGTAACTGAGGAGCACCGCTAGCTGCTGCCCCCACTCTGTACGATAGTGGATCGTGAAACTGAGTTTCATAGTCTTTGTTCTGTTTATATATATAGGTACGAGGGGTAAATAATTGCCCCTGCGACTTTTCTGGTCGCAGACGATGCGCAAAGATACACAATTTTTCCGACATTACCAACCTTATGCCGTATTTATTATCCAACTTTTTGGTCTGTCATACAAAAAACAGCAAATTAGATGATGAAAAACGTCTCACTTTAGAAAATTGTTTGTACCTTTGCAGCAAAGTTTCCGACTGGCCGAGAGCAGAGGCGTCTTACAAATGCCTGGCTGAGGCTGGTCAGGCAGAAGTCAAGAATAACTACACACACTAAAATCTTAAAACATGAAAAGTCTATTGAGAATAGCTATCGCAGGCATCATGCTTGCCCTGTTGACACCCGTCAAGGCACAGAAATGGGAACACCTTGCAGACACACCGCAGATGGGATGGAGCACCTGGAACAAGTTTCAGGGCAATATCTCTGAAGAAATCATCAAGGGCATTGCCGATGCAATGGTTGAGAGCGGGCTGAGGGAAGCAGGCTATACCTATATCAATATTGACGACTGCTGGCACGGCAAACGCGATGCCGACGGCTTCATACAGGCAGACCCCGTGAAATTCCCCAATGGCATGAAGGCTGTGGCCGACTATCTGCACAGCAAGGGCCTGAAACTAGGCATCTACAGCGATGCGGGAACTGCTACCTGTGCAGGGATGCCAGGTTCATTGGGACATGAATACCAGGATGCTATCCAGTATGCACGGTGGGGTGTGGACTACCTGAAATACGACTGGTGCAACACCACCAACGTGAATCCACAGGGTGCCTACCAGCTCATCAGCGATGCCCTCCGTTCGGCAGGCCGTCCCATATTCCTCAGCATGTGCGAGTGGGGCAACAGCCGTCCCTGGAAATGGGCTCGCGAAGTGGGACACTCCTGGCGCACCACACCTGACATATGGTGCAATTTCGATTCGCTACGAGTGTTCCCAGGATATACACAGTTTGGAGTGATGCAGTGCATCCAGTTCAACGACTCCCTTCGTCAGTATGCTGGCAAAGGCTATTGGAACGATCCCGATATGCTGGAAGTTGGCAACGGTATGACAGAGAACGAAGACCGGGCTCACTTCACCATGTGGTGCATGATGGCCAGTCCACTGATTCTCGGCAACGACCTGCGTTCCATGAGCGATGCTACACGTGCCATCATCATGAATAGGGAGATGATAGCCATCAACCAAGACACACTAGGCATACAGGGACTGCACCATTGCGACCGTGACGGGCTGCAGTATTGGTTCAAGCCTCTGGCTGGTGGCGACTGGGCTTTTACCATCCTGAATCCTACCCAACAGGATATAGCATGCGAACTGAACTGGCAAGACTTCAACCTTACGGACAAGCAGGTTAGCAAGTTGAGTACCGCATTCGACACCACCGTCTACAAGGTTTACAATCTCTGGACCCATAAGCAGGAAGGGAAAACCAGCCTGAAGAACAAGACTGAGCGAAAGCTGACAGTCAAGGCTCGTGACGTCATTTCGTATAGGTTAATCAAATAGTTCTGGATAAGCACCAATAGGGCTCGGGAAAAAAACGGTGGATGCACGATAGCGACCTCTAGGCAACAATGTGCTATGCCTGCAGACCAATAACCAAAGCGAGAAGGCTGGATGTAAATTCTTTTCACAGAACGGAGAAAGCCCGTTTTTCCCCCTTCTCAGAGAAAAAATATTTTCCTCACTAGGAAAAACTTTTTTCCTAACTAGGGAAAAATATTTTCCTAACGATAGCGGAAAAACGCCACCACTGACGGATTTTTCGTTTGTAAAGGATTTTTTAGTGTCATGAGTGCACAGCCAGTCTCTCTCACCTGAGGAACTTGCTCTTGACGCCAGAACAATTTGCCAGAAAAATTGGGGGAGCACTACATCGCGACGTAAAAAAAGAAACGTTTCATTTGTTCTACCCCCATTTTTTTCGTACCTTTGCATCGTTTTGCGCGACCAGGAGTCGCAAAGGCAATGATTCAGCCGTATGCGGTGTAAGTCGCAAGTACGATTCTCAAAGGGAAAAGAGGGGGCTACCCCTCCCACCTGCATAATTCCAAAGATAAAGCATGAAACAACTCAACAAGAAACATTACGCACTCATTATTGTTGCCGTGCTGCTGCTCGTAGCAGCTGGCTTCGCCTACTATTATTATCGACAGATTAGCGCACAGGTGCTCAGTCAAGAAGAGACACATTATTTATATATAGACAACGACGACTCTGCCGACTCTGTCTATGCCAAGCTAGCACCCGTCAGCACCGCAGAAGGTCTGAAAGGCCTGAAACGACTGGCCAGCTACTACGATTATGACCAGCACTTGCGCACGGGTCGCTATGCTATTGAACCAGGAGCCAAAGCCATTGACGTGTTCCGCATGTTGCGCAACGGACAACAGTCGCCCATCATGCTGACCATACCCGAGGTGCGCACGATGGACAAGATGGCAGCCCGTCTCAGCAGCAAGCTGATGCTCGATAGTGCCACCATCGCACAGGCACTAACCAGTCAGACCTACTGCCAACAACTGGGCTACGACACCACAACCATTGCCTGCATTTTTGTGCCAAATACCTACGAGGTCTATTGGAACACCTCGCTAGATGCACTGATGCAACGTATGCAGAAGGAGCACGACAGCTACTGGAATGACGAGCGACGAAAGAAAGCTGAGAACCAGGGACTTACCCCCAACGAGGCAGTGATACTGGCCAGCATCATTGACGAGGAAACAGCCAACAATGCAGAGAAGCCCATGATAGCCGGAATGTACCTCAACCGTCTGAAACGGGGCATGCTGCTACAGGCCGACCCCACCGTGAAGTTTGCTCTGAAGGACTTCACCCTGAGACGCATACTGAACCGCCATCTGGAAGTGGATAGCCCATACAACACTTATAAATATGCCGGACTGATGCCTGGACCCATCCGCGTACCATCACTACAGGCTATCGAGGCAGTGCTCAATCCGGCACAGCACGACTATCTCTACATGTGTGCCAAGGAGGACTTCTCTGGTACGCATAACTTCGCACGCACACTCAGCGAGCACAACCAGAATGCCCGTCGCTATCAGCAGGCACTCAACAAGATGGGAATCAGATAAGGCAGGATACAGGAAGGAGCTATAGACTGACAGAAACAGAAAAATGACGGTGATCATAAAAAAACTATAAGCACCTAACTTTTAACTCCTAACTTTTTTGTACCTTTGCAGGCAAATTCAAAAATCACACAAGAATATGACAGAGAAAATAATCAGCGAGAACGAAGAGAAGAAATCAGTGAGCTTCGTCGAACAGAAGGTGATTGACGACCTGGCAGCAGGCAAGAACGGTGGACGCATGCAGACACGATTCCCACCAGAGCCCAACGGATACCTGCATATAGGCCACGCTAAGGCTATCGCACTCGACTTCGGACTGGCAAAGAAATATGGTGGCGAGTGCAACCTGCGCTTCGACGACACCAACCCACAGAAAGAAGATACTGAATATATAGAAAGCATCGAACAGGACATCAAGTGGCTGGGATTCCAGTGGCACAATGTCTACTATGCCAGCGACTACTTCCAGGAGCTGTGGGACTTTGCCGTATGGCTCATCAAGCAGGGCCGTGCCTATGTCGACGAACAGAGTGCCGAGCTGATAGCACAGCAGAAAGGCACGACTACCAGCCCAGGCACCAACTCTCCCTTCCGCGAACGTCCTGTGGAGGAGAATCTACGACTGTTCGAATACATGAACAGCGGACAATGTCAGCCTGGCACACTCGTACTACGTGCAAAGATCGATATGGCCCATCCGAATATGCTGTTCCGCGACCCACTCATCTATCGTGTTCTGAACATTCCGCATATCCGCACGGGAGCCAAGTGGAATGCCTACCCCATGTACGACTTCACCCACGGACAGAGCGACTATCTGGAGGGGGTCACCCACTCGTGGTGCACACTGGAGTTTGTCGAGCACCGTCCCCTCTATGACCTCTTCGTCACCTGGATGAAAGAGTGGAAAGGCGAGACTGACAATATCGAGGACAACCGTCCTCGCCAGACTGAGTTCAACAAGCTGAACCTGAACTATACACTGATGTCGAAACGCAATCTGCTGGCACTGGTCAACGACCATCTGGTCAACGGATGGGACGATCCCCGCATGCCTACCATCTGCGGTTTCCGACGTCGTGGATACTCTCCCGAGAGCATCGTGAAGTTCATCGACAAGATTGGCTATACCAAGATTGATGCCCTCAACGATATGGCTCAGCTCGAGAGTGTGGTACGTGACGACCTCAACCAGCGGGCACTTCGCGTATCTGCCGTTCTCGACCCCGTCAAGGTGGTCATCACCAATTATCCACAGGACAAGGTCGAGATGCTCACAGCTATCAACAACCCCGAGAACGAGGCCGACGGCACGCACGAAGTGGAGTTCAGCCGTGAGCTGTGGATTGAACGTGATGACTTCATGGAGGTCAGCGAGAAGAAATTCATGCGTCTGGCTCCTGGCAAGGAGGTACGCCTGAAGAACGCCTATATCATCAAATGTGACGAAGAGCATGCCTGCGACAAGGATGACAGCGGACGCATCACCACCATCTACTGCACCTACGACCCTGAGACCCGTAGCGGTATGCCTGGTGCCAACCGCAAGATCAAGGGCAAGACACTGCACTGGGTGAGCTGTCACAATGCCGTCAAAGCCGAGGTACGACTCTATGACCGTCTGTGGAAGGTGGAGAATCCACGCGACGATATGGCTGCCATACGCGACGAACAGCAGTGCGATGCTGTCACCGCCATGAAGCAGATCATCAATCCCGATTCGCTACACGTGCTGACACAGTGCTATATCGAGCCGTTTGCCGCCAGCCTGCAGCCACTCAGCTACCTGCAGTTCCAGCGTATAGGCTACTTCAACGTCGACCCCGACTCAACGGCAGAGCATCCCGTGTTCAACAAAACCGTAGGCTTGCGCAGCTAATGAAGGAAACTGGCGACGAATACTTCGACAGCGAGGAATTTCACGAAATCCTCTCGGAATACGAATCAGCCGTAGATAAGGGGCTACCCGTATTCCTGGATGCAGAGGAACTGACGGACATTGCCGACTACTATCAGTTTTGCAGTTACGATGAGCAGGCTGAGCAAGCCATCAACCTAGCTCTCAGCATCTCACCAGGCCACATTGCGCCACTCAACTACAAGATACAGGAGTCACTGGACAATGGAGATGTTGACAGGGCACGTGAATACCTTGAGCAGATCAACGATACTGACGATCTTGACTATATCTTAGACAAGGCCGAGATCCTGATTGCTGATGAGTATCCGGAGGAAGCTAACGACTATCTGCGTGAGAAGTTCAAGAATATTTCACCTGATGACTATGAGGATTTTGTCACTAACGCAGTCAGGATCTTCTCCAGCTACTACTGTCTCGACTTTGCCAGACAATGGCTAGCCAGAGGAATACCGAAGAAGACGAACAGTTTCCTGGAGCTGAAGGCACGTTTGCTGTACCAGCTGGGAGAGTACAAAGAGAGTGTGAAAGTGTGGAGTGAACTGTTAGATGCCGACCCATACGACAAGCACTACTGGTACATGCTGGCTTCGACACAGTTCGCCAGCGAAGACTACAGCAGTGCCATCGAGAGCTGCGATTATATCCTTGCTATCGACCCCGAAGACCCTGACGGCCTTTTAACCAAGGCCAACGGACTTTACGAGATCAGCAACTATCAAGAGGCCCTCAAATACTATGACCGCTTCCTGAAAGTCGAGCCCCAAGACGAACATGCACTCACTTACAAGGGCCTCGCGCACCTCAACCTGAGATGTTACAAAGAGGCCATTGAGTCGCTAAGCAAAGCCGAAAAGCACTCGTACGCCCTCTCCCCCTATCTGCTCGAGATCTACGAGCAACTCTCATTCGCCTACAGTGAGGAGGGTATCTACGACAAAGCCATAGAAATGCTCGACAAAGCCGATGTCCTTTACAATGCTGACAAATTACGCACGAAGGTGCTACGAGGACATATCTACCTGAAAGCCGGAAAGATAGAGGAGGCCAGACGGTGTTTCCGGCAAGCATATGTCAGCAGTGATACCCCAGCCTCTACGCTACTGCGCATCATCGTCTCACTCTACGAAAACCACTACCTCGAAATTGCCTACCGGCTATTCAAGAAGTACTTCAAGATGGTTAAAGACGACAACACCGAAGGCTATGCCTACATGGCCCTGTGCTGCTACGATCTGAAAAAGACCGACGAGTTTGTCGACAATCTGAAGATTGCCTGTGAGCGAAACCCCGATGAGTGTTCTATAGCACTGGCGCATCTCTTCCCTAAGAACGTGGAACCCAAGGACTTCTATACATATATTCAAGAAAAACTACGGAAATAAGCTTTATCTGAAATATACTTATGAACTGGTTACTCAACAACCTCACCTATCCCAACATCCTTCTGCTGATGCTTCTCGAGAGCACCGTTGTACCTGTACCCTCCGAGCTGGTGGTGGCTCCTGCCGCCTATCATGCTGCCTCAGGCAATCTCAACGTGTTTCTCGTGGTGCTTTTTGCCACCATTGGTGCTGCCATTGGTGCCAGTATCAACTATGTCGTGGCCCTCTATGTGGGTCGTCCCGTCATCTATAAGTTTGCCAATAGCAAATGGGGCAAGATGTGCATGCTGAATCAGGAGAAGGTGGAGAAGAGTGAGCGCTACTTCGACAATCATGGTGTGGTGGCCACCCTCACTGGTCGTCTCATACCAGGCATTCGCCACCTCATCAGCCTGCCTGCGGGACTGGCCCGTATGAACTACTGGAAGTTCTTGCTCTACACCACACTGGGTGCTGGCGTATGGCACAGCATTCTGGCAGCACTGGGATGGTATCTGCATAGTGTGGTACCTGAAAGCGAACTGGATGCCACCATCGAGAAATACAACCACTACATCGTTCTGGGAATCGTTGCCATTGTAGCACTTGTCATTGTCTACTTCGTAGTGAAGCACTATCGCAAGAAAGGCAAGCAGGCATCTGAAGAAGCGACAGACAACAAGGAATAGGCGACTAGCTAGTCTCATAACGGGCTACTGGCTAGTATGTCTCATATCTGGCTACTAGCTAGTATGTCTCATAACGGGCTACTAGCTAGTTTTTTTGCCTCAGATAGCGAGCACCAGGAACCAGTCGCGTAGCACATTCTTGTATTGGTTCTGGGAGTCGGCCACCAGCAGCAAATGGTGCGGAGAGAGGGCATACATACCCTCGTAGTTGGCAAACTTCCTGCCTGTCAGCGTCAGCTTGGTACGGAATTCCGCAATCAGCTGTTTCTTCAGAAGTGTGTCGCCATCTACCGTTGGCCTCACTTCGTATATGCGTATCACGGTTTGTGCATCCAGTTTCAGTCGTGGCACCCGTACCTGGCGTTCCAGCACCAGCAGCCTGCCATCGCCCATAGCACATAGTGCCGACACCCCATGATAGAATTTCCTGCTGATGGCAGCATCGGGCTTGTACTGGTATTGCCGCACTGGCTGTAGGTCGTCGTCAAAGGTCTGTATCCTCAGCAGTTCTTCTCCTGGCAGAGGGAGTTCGGTGGTCATGAAGAACTGGTGCGACAACGTGTCGTAGGCCAGTGCCTCCAGTCCCTGATTACGTCTGGCACGTTTGAACTCGGCAGGCACATTCAACTGCTTCCCTGTACGTTTTCCATCCAGTGCATATTCATAGACTTCGTTGTCGGCTTCACCACTGATGAATAGCGTCTGCGACGACGGACGGTAACAGATGCCCTCCATATCGCGGTTTTTCTTCCCGCTGCTGTGATATCCCAGGTTCCTGGCCCCGGTGATGCGTCCCTGCAGTGTGTCGATATCCAGTTGGAACACATAGAATCCATCCTCTTTGGCCTTGTCGTCAACCACCGCATAGCGACCGTCACCCAACGCACAGATACCACTATAGTTGCCCGCAGGAATCTCCCTTGGGAAATGCTGTTGTGAAAAAACCGATAGCGACACACAGCATGCCGCTATCGGTAGTAGAAATCTTGATCGTCGCAGAATCATTTCACTGGCTTGATGGCGAAAGTAAAGTCATAGTCCTTGTAAGTCAGGCGATACTCCTCGCGAGGCCATGCTCCCCAGCTGTTGACACATCCCAGTCCGAACTGGCGCTGCTGTACGAAGACCTGTGTCTTGCCTGCCGGTATGAGGTCGCCACTGTGGTGTCCCCACTTCTTGTCCTTCGACATACCGTCGTCGAGCTGGTCCATCGTATAGGGCATTGCACTGGCCTCCATAGGAGCATTGCTATAGAACTCCAGTCCCTTGCCGTCGGCATCGAGCACACGGAACCAACGCACGTCGGTGTGGTTGCCGCTCTCCTGCGGACGTACATACTCGAAGTATTCATCCTGCACCTTGTTGCCATAGACACCCAGGAATTCCGAACTGTTGCGGTCTATATAGTTTTCGGCAGGTCCACGTCCGTAGTACTCGATGCGGTCAAACTGCTTGGGCATCTGCAGCTGCATGCCGTAGCGGAACATATTGCTCACCTGTGCCTCCTTATTGGTAGTCAGTTGTTCGCGCACGATGACCTCGCCCTCGGCAGTCAGCGTATAGGTCATAGCCAGCTGTGCCTTCTGGTCTGGCATGTCGAAATTCACCTTGATGGCGTTGCCTGTCGACTCTACCTTCGTGAGTTTCATCTGTGGGTTCTTCCATGTGGCAAAGCGACGCTGCAGGTTGGCACCGAAGTCATTATCGGTGGGAGCACGCCAGAACTCTGGAGTGATGCTCTCGCGGAACTGCAGCATCTGCCGTCCGTCCACATTGAGATAGTCGATAGTGCCTGTCCACTTGCCCACGCTCAGCTCCGTGCCGTTGGCGGTGAGCTTCACATAGCTGTTGGTCTCTTCCTTGGCCACCTGCGAGTCCTCTGCAGGCTTCAACTCTGGGAACTTGTATGCATTCAGGCAGAACTGCTGCCGGGCCAGCACCTGTCCCTTCTCGATGAGAGGGGCACCATTCTTCGACTTGAACTGGAAGATGACGAAGATCTCCTGATCGCCATGATGTCCCAGCACACGTGTGGCAATCTGCTTCATGTTCTCGTCAGTAAACACCTTCCGCTGCTGTGGCTGTATGCCGCTGATATCAATCTTGCCCCCGTGTCCGAAGGTCATTCCTGCGGGACGTCCCTGGCTGTCATGATGATGGTCACCGGCACCGCCTACGAACCATTCCAGTTCGATGTCGTCGAGTGTCTTGAAGAAGTTCTCGTTGTAGATCTCAAACTTGCCTTCCTTCAGTCCCTTGTCGCTGACCCAGATGTTCTGGTAGTAGTAGCCCACCTCGTAGGCATGAGGATTCAGCCGACGGTCTGGAGCAATGACGCCATTGCAGTTGAAGTTATAGTCAGAAGCGGGATACTGCCCATAGTCGCCACCATAGGTGAAGATGGTACGTCCTGTGATAGGGCTCTTGTCGCGCATGCCCTGATCGACGAAGTCCCAGATATATCCTCCCTGGTACTTGGCTTCCTTTCGAATCAGATCCCAGTACTCCTTGAAGCCACCCATCGAGTTACCCATAGCGTGGGCATACTCGCACTGGATGAGGGGACGCGGATTGTTGCCCTTGCAGTAGCGCTCGCACCAGTTATAGTCGGCATACATGGGGCAGGTGATATCGGTAAATCCGCTCTCGTAGGGAGCCCGTTCATACTGCACGGGACGTGTCTTGTCGTAGTCCTTGATCCAGGTATAGCACTTCTCGAAGTTAGGACCGAAGCCAGCCTCGTTGCCCAGCGACCATACGATGATGGAGGGGTGGTTCTTGAACGACTTCACGTTGGCCTCGTTGCGTTCGAGGTGCATCTTCTCGAAGTCGGCACGCTTGGCCAGTGTCTGTTCTCCGTAGCCCATGCCGTGGCTCTCCAGGTTGGCCTCGGCAGTCAGGTAGATACCATATTCGTCGCAGAGGTCATACCAGCGGGGATCGTCGGGATAGTGACAGGTACGCACAGCATTGATGTTCAGCTGCTTCATGATCTTGATGTCCTCAACCATTCGCTCCACAGGAACGATATAGCCGCCATCAGGATCCAGCTCATGACGGTCGGCACCCTTGATGAGGATTGGCTGTCCGTTGACGAGCAGCTGGCCACCCTTGATCTCGATATGACGGAAGCCCACCCGCTGTCGCACTACCTCAAGCACCTTATCGCCCTTGCTGGCTGTAATAAGTAATGTATAGAGCTGTGGTTGCTCTGCCGACCAGGGCTTCACATCGTTCAAGACAACCTCGTGGTTCAGTCCGAACTCATCACCGACCTTGCCATCGGGGTATATCATCTTCACTGCAACCTTGGCACCGCCTGTGGTCGTGGCATCGACCTTCAGTATGCCACGCTTCGAGGCGACATCCAGGTCCTGGGTGATGACGATATCCTGGATATGTGCCTTCGGACGGGCATAGAGATAGACCTCGCGGGCTATACCTGTGAATCGCCAGAAGTCCTGGTCCTCCAGATAGGAGCCGTCGCACCAGCGCATCACCTGCATGGCGATGAGGTTCTGGCCCTTCTTCAGGTACTTGGTGATGTTGAACTCGGCAGCCACCTTCGAGTCCTCCGAATAGCCCACATACTTGCCGTTCACCCATACCGACAGATTGCTGGTGGCAGAGCCTACGTGGAAGTAGACCTCCTGTCCGTTCCAGTCCTGTGGCAGGTCGAACGTGCGACGATAGGAGCCTGTATAGTTGTTGGTCTCGCCAATATAGGGAGGATTGTTGTCGAACGTGGTGCTCCAGGCATAGCCGGCATTCTTGTACGTCTTGTCGCCATATCCCTCAATCTCGAAGAGTCCAGGCACGGGGAAGTCCACCCATTGTGAGTCGTCAAACTTCAGCGAGAAGAAGTCGGCAGGAGCCAGGTTATGGTCCTTGACGAAGTTGAAGCGCCACTTGCCCTCCATCGACATATAGCGCGAGCTCTTGGTCTTGTCGCCGGCCTTGGCCTTGTCGGCATTCTCAAAGGCGAAGAAGTCAGCACGTCGTGCCTCGCGGTTCACTTGGTTCACGGCAGGATCCTTCCACACGGGTGTCTTCTCTGCCGCCATTGCTGTGGCACTGGCCACCAGCATCATTGATAGTAAAAGATTTCTTAGCATAGCGGGTTATTTGTTATTGTATAATCTATTTCTGTGCAAAGATACAAAAAACCTTTCATAGAAAGCACAATCTGCTCAGATATTTTTTTCTTTTGCTCCTTTTATGGCTTTTCTGCCCCGCCAAACGTGAAAATTGGACATCAAACGACAGCTTTTGGCATCAAAAATGGCTGAAATGGGGTGGCTTTTTGCAACAAAACGACTTGAGGTCTCGGATTACGAAAAGCAAAATGTAAAATATTTTCAGATAAGGAAGTCGCAGACGCCAGGAAAAATTCGCGGGATAGTTAGGCAGAAATAATTCCCTAGGCAGGGAAAAATATTTTCCTCCTTACAGACAGAAATAGGGGATTATAATGTAAAGTATTTTCTGAATCGCCAAACTGGATTTGTTGCATTGTTGCATTGTTGCATTGTTGCATATGGTACCTTCATACCTCCACATAGCCTGTTTTTGACGCTACGACTGGGAGCTTATACAGTACTGAAAAGTTTATAATGAAAAACAATAACCTAAAATTTCAAACTGAATATGGTAACATTGAAAAGATAAGAATAAGAAAGATAATATTCGAAAGGAAATTATTGAGAAGATAATATTCGAAAGGAAATTATTGAGAAGATAATTATTGAAAAGAGGACTATCGAAAGGAGATTATCGAAAGGACAACAATGAAAAATCAGTACTGAAAAATATCAATACCTTATTATTAATAATGTAAAGATAGTACTGAGAAAAGGACTGAAAAACCTATTATACCCCCTCATGCAACAATGCAACAATGCAACAATGCAACAATCACACCAAGCAATAATACGTAAGTTGCTCATTATCAGAAGATAAGCAAAACAACATTCTTTCGCCAACGGCTCTTTCTCCTATAAATAATGCGTTTTTCTTGCTGCTTGTGGCACGAATTTCGAAAAAAAAATGTAATTTTGCAGGCAAAACGAATATAATTTTACTTCCATGAGCAAGAAACAACGAATTCATGAGAAAGAAAGGAGGCAATCGGCAGCAGCTCCTAAGGCAGCCCCCAAGGCACCAAAGGCTGCAGACAAGAAGCCGGAACATCCTTGGCTGAAATGGCTGTCGCCACTGACATGCCTGGTGGCACTGTTGGCTATTGCCGTGTGTCTGCTGCATTTTGAGGACGAATATCTGTGGAAAGTACAGGAACTGAACCTCCACCTGAACACCCCGCTGTTCTACCACCAGCAGCTGGTGGTGGCTGGCGGCTGGCTGACGTGGATGGGCACATGGTTCACGGAGTTCTTCTACCACCCTGTCCTTGGCGTGATGTGGCTGTGTGTGTGCTGGGCACTGCTGATGGCATTCATCGCAAGGGCATTCCGCGTGCCTCTGAAGTGGTCGGCATTGCTGCTGATACCCGTGGCCCTGCTGTTGCTGACCTGTGTCGACCTGGGCTACTGGATCTACTACCTGAAGCTGCGAGGCCATTTCTTCGTGGCTACGATTGCCCTGTGCATCGTGTGTGGCGAGGTGTGGGCCTATCGCTCGCTTCCTGCCAGGCATTTCCTCCGTCCGCTGTTCATTGCCCTAGCCACTGCCCTACTCTACCCCGCCATTGGCTTCTATGCCCTGCTGGGAGCCTTGCTGATGGGCATCATGGAATGGCGTCTGAAGGCCGAGGACAAGAAGCTGAAATGGATTGCCTCGCTGGTAGCCGTGCTGGCGATCATCGTCGTTCCCCTGGTCTACTACCGACTGGTGTTCTACCAGACCAGTGAGACCAATATCTGGTGGGCAGCACTACCGCTGTTCCGCATCGTCGAGGAGCATGCGGCCTATTACATACCTTATTATATATTGGTGGCCTTCTTCGTGATAATGGCAGCCACCTATGGTCGTCTGTGCGACGGCATCGTGAAGCGACCCCTGTCGTGGGGCCTCATCCACGTGGCCTTGCTGGTGGTACTGGTGATGGGAGTGAAGATGTTCTGGTACAGGGACTACAACTTCCACAAGGAGTTGCGCATGCAACGCTGCATGGAAAATGCCGACTGGCAGGGCATTCTGCAAGAGGCTGCCGACCAGCAAGACGAGCCCACGCGTGCCATCGTGATGATGCGCAATCTGGCCCTCTTCCGCCTGGGACGACAGGGTGACGAGATGTACCACTATCTAACCGGTGCCAAAGAGTCTAACACCCCTATCCCCGTCAGTATGACGCAGGTGGTGGGACGCAGCATCTATTTCTACTATGGCCTGCCCAACTATTGCTACCGCTGGTGCCTGGAAGACGGTGTGGAGTTCGGATGGAGAGCAGAAGAGCTGAAATACATGACCCGCAGTGCACTGGTCAACGGCGAATACCGTGTGGCACGCAAATACATCAACCTGCTCAAGCAGACACGCTATCATGGCGAGTGGGCACGCCAGCAGGAGGCATTCCTCAACAATGGCGAGGCTATTGCTGCCGATGCCAACTACCGACCGGTGCTGGAACTGATGAAATTCACCAACAACCTGAACAGCGACCAGGCTGTGGTGGAGAAATTCCTCATGCAGCACTTCGTCTACGACCGCGGCTACACCCAGCTCTATCAGGACGAGGCCATGAATGCTGCCCTGTGGATGAAGGACATCCAGCTGTTCTGGCCTATCTTCAACCGCTATGCCGCCAACCACAAGGATGAGCACATGCCCATCCACTATCAGGAGGCAGCCTATCTGTATGGTCATCTGGAGAACGGTGTCGACATCTCCCACATGCCCTTCGACGTCAGTGTGAAGCAGAGCTACGAGGCCTTCATGGCACTGGCACAGCGATGCAAGGGCATGACCGAGGAGAAGATGAAAGAGGTGTTCTTCCCGCAGTTTGGCAAGACTTTCTACTATGAGTACTTCCTCGTGAGAAACCAGAAACTATATTAACGACGAGCATAAAGATAGCAATATGAAGAAGATCCTATTCGGAGCCATCATCATGGCAATCACAGCCTGCGGAGGCGCTAGCATACCCGAGAACTTTACGCAGAACGACAGCCTGCCTGCCATCTATCCCGACTATACGGATGTCACCATACCCGTGAACATTGCACCGCTGAGCTTCCAGCTGGAGCAGCAGGATGCAGACGATGCCGTGGTGCGCTACAGCTGTGGCGACACGGAGATCGTATGCGGAGGACTGAAGGCACAGCCAGATATCGACGACTGGCACCAGCTGGCCGAACAGGCCAAGGGAGGGGATATCACCGTCGAGGTATATGCCGGCAACAACGGACAGTGGACCCGCTACCAGCCGTTCACCATCCACGTCTCACCCGACAGCATAGACCCCTACATCAGCTACCGACTCATCTCACCCAGCTATGTCACCTACGAGGAACTGACCCTGAACCAGCGATGCCTGGAGAACTACGACGAGCAGGTGATGGTCGACAATATGCTCTGTGCCACAGAGAAGGACGGACAATGCGTCAACTGCCACAACTATCAGATGTACAACCCACAGCGCATGCAGTTCCATGCCCGCCAGAACCACGGTGGCACCGTCATCGCCTATGATGGCAAGATACGCAAGGTGAACATGAAGAACGACTCGGTCATCTCGGCTGGCGTCTACCCCACCTGGCACCCCACACTGCCCCTCATCGTCTACTCTACCAACCTCACCAGCCAGAGCTTCCACACCCGCCACCTGAACAAGATCGAGGTGAGCGATGCTGCCAGCGACCTCATCATCTATGATGTGGAAAACGACAAGGTGGCCACTGTCGAGAACGACCCGCAGGAATTTGAGTGCTTCCCCTTCTGGGCTCCCGACGGACGCATGCTCTACTACTGCAGTGCCCACTTCGAATATCGCGACACCATCAACCATGCTGCCGAGGTGTTCATACGTGCCAGCGATGTGAAATACAACCTCTATAGGAAGACCTTCGACCCCGACAGCAAGACGTTCGGAGCACCGGAAATGGTCTTCAGGGCCGACACGCTGGGAGCGGGCATCCTGGGCCTCGACACCCTGCGTACTGACACGCTGGGACTCAGTGCCACACTGCCTCGCATCTCACCCGACGGACGCTACCTGCTGTTCACACTGGGACGCTTTGGCGTCTTCCACATCTGGCACCACGAGGCAGACCTCTGGATGAAGGATCTAGAGACTGGCGAGGTGAGGTCGATGGACGAGATCAACTCGAAGGACACGGAGAGCTATCACTCCTGGTCGAGCAACGGACGGTGGGTCATCTTCAGCACACGACGGAATGATGGCAACTTCACACGGCCCTTCATCGCACATATCGACAAGGACGGACACGGCACCAAACCCTTCGAACTGCCACAGAAGGACCCCAACTACCACCACGAGTTCATGAAGAGCTACAACATTCCGGAGTTCATGCGTGGACCAGTAACCATCACGCCACAGCAGTTTGCCGACGTACTGAAAAACGACGATGTGAAACCTGCACAGTTCGTGCCACATCTGTAGAGTTGTTGACAACGCATAAAATAGCCCCGGGAAGTAACGACAAGATGACTCCCCGGGGTTATTCGTGAGATAGTCCTTGCTCACTCGTAGTCGTCGATGACGGCATTCATGAAGTCCATCATGGGCTTGGCAGCACGGAACACACGTTCCATCTCGTCTAGCCAGCCATCACCCTCGAAGAAATCGTCAGCCACACGATGCCACGCACAGTAGTTCTTCAGACGCAGGTATTTCATATAGGGATAGTCGCGTGGAAAGCCTGCCGGACAGGTCTTCAGCCTCTCCAGTCCAAAGCCCTGCGGACTGTCCCAGCCGGCATCCTCAGGACCGTCGAAATAGCGCTTGAATGTCTTGCTCTCCACACACCGCAGCCACTCTTCCTCGTTGGCCATCAGCTCGTTGCGACATGCCGTCAGGATGTTCGTCGGAAGCCAGTAGCTACCCACTGCCAGCAAGCAATGGCCTGGCTCCATGTGGATGTAGTAGCCGCCACGCAAGGCCTTCTTGCCGTGAGCACAGATATAGGCACCGAAATGGTTCTTGTAGGGGGACTTATCGGGTGAGAAACGGGTGTCGCGATAGAAACGATAGAGACAGTCCTTCAACGTCTGCGTGCCCACCTCGGCATCGAAGCCCACGATGCGCTTCAAGGCCTGTTCCACACCATGTTCCCACTCCCCGCGGGCACCATCATAGTCTGCCCTGTGGGCATGAAACCACTCGCGGTTGTTGTTCGCCATCACATCACTCAGGAAGGTCAGTATTTTCTTTGTGTCCATAATAGTATTACAAATTTTTCGGCAAAAGTAATCAAAATAATTCGTAATATCAAAAAAAATCACTACTTTTGCATTCACTATGAAAAGAAAAGACCGCTATCGTTTCGTGCTGGAGCATTTCCGTCAAGAGATGCCCGAAGTGAATACCGAACTGGAATATGCCAGTGTCTTTCAGCTGCTTGTTGCCGTGATACTCAGTGCCCAGTGCACAGACAAGCGGGTCAATCAGGTGACGCCAGAGCTGTTCCGCCATTTCCCCGATGCCAGGTCAATGGCCGCTGCAGAGCCCGGCGAGGTGCTGGAATACATCAGCAGTGTGAGCTATCCCAACTCCAAGGCCCGCCATCTGGTGGAAACGGCACAGCTGATCATGGAGAAGCACAACGGTGAGGTGCCTGGCAGCATGGACCTGCTGCTTCAGCTGCCGGGGGTGGGCCGCAAGACAGCCAACGTGATGCTGGCAGTGGCCTTTGGACACTCGGCACTGGCGGTCGACACCCACGTCTTCCGCGTCAGCCACCGACTGGGACTGGTGCCACCATCGGCCAACACACCGCTGAAGGTGGAACAGGAGCTGACGAAGAACATACCCAGGGAGGACATACCACGTGCCCATCACTGGCTGCTGCTGCACGGACGCTATGTCTGCACATCAAGGACTCCACACTGCAAGCAATGCGAGCTAGAACAAGTATGCCCAAAACTGTTCTCTGGCGACAAAGCCAATGCTAAGGCAAAAAAAGACCACAATCATCATTGACAATTCCAAAAATACTAGCTATCTTCGCACATAATTCACTCACATACAAAAAAACCAAAACTATGAAAACTATCAGATTATGGATGCTTGCCGCCATCCTCCTTCTTTGTGGCACTACAACATTCACCTCATGTACCGATGAGAACGACAATCCCGTGATTCCCGAAATCGTGGATGAGGGAGCGTGGACACTCGACGAGAACATTGATGCCACCATCAAGGCTGGCGACGACTTCTTCATGCATGCCAATGGCACATGGTGGAACAAAGTCGACAAGATTGACCTCATGCTCTATGGCTGCGTAGGCTTCATGGACGACATCAACACGATGGCCCAGAAACTGCTGGGTGCTGTCGAAGATGACAATCTCAACATCATGGAGCAGCACGAGCAAGACTACTATGCCAATGCCGAGACCGACAAGGCAAGGATGCAGCAGGCCGTCGACATACTGAAGGCTGCAACGACGAAGGAAGAGCTATGGTCGGCTATGGGCTTGCTGAAGAAAATGGGGTTCCAGGTGCCTTTCCAGGTCGTATCGCTGGCCAAGGACGGCATCATGCGACTGGTATTCATCCCCTACACCAAATTTGAGATGCTATCGAAGCTGTCGCAAAAGGCAGAGGAAAACGAGGATATCGACTTCGACATCAACACTGACGACGACAACAACATGATCGATCTGCTGAAGAGCCCACTGCTCACCAGTGCCCTCGAGCCTATCTGCGCTGCCGCCAAGACACGTGGAGTCAATCAGCAGGCATGGCCTATGCTCGTGAAGATATGCGAGGCCATGGGCATCGATCCCGAACAGGCTTTCATCTTCAACGAGGACTATCCCCATCTGGCGGAAGGCGAGAATGAGATAGAACCCGTCGAAAACCTGAAGGCCTTCCAGGAGATGAGCTTCGAGAAACTATCAGAGACACTGCTATCGTATATCTCTGACGACCTACTACTCTACGATGAGGATATCGCCAATTCGCTGGAAAGCGACATGGGATTGGTGCTGACTCCCGACAGCATCAACCAGGCGATGACAGAGAACTATATGGCGTACTACCTCTCCTACGCCTATGCCCGGAAGTATGTCACACCCGAGATGAAGGAAAGGGGTGAGCAATTCGTTGCCGAGCTCATGCAGAGCTTCCGCCAGCGACTGGCTGCCTACACATGGCTCAGCGACGCATCCAAGCAGAATGTCCTTGACAAGCTCGACAATATGATTGTCAACGTGGCCAGCCCCGAATGGATGCCAGAAGGACTCATTGACCTGTCGCAGTCCAGTTCCATCTTCGAGGACGTACTCGAGATCCGCAGCACCTACACCGAGCTGATCACGGCATTAGTAGGAAAGTCGGTCAAAGAGGGTTCCTTCCATTCCGGCATTGCTACGTTCATGCCTATCTGGGAGGCCAATGCCTACTATGCACCCAACTTCAACTCTATCAACATCCTGCCAATATGGCTCATGACTCCCCTCTACGACGAACAGGCATGCGCAGCATACAACTATGCCACACTGACCGTCTTCGGACATGAGATCACACACGCTTTCGACAACAACGGTGCCAAGTACAACAAATATGGCGATATCGGAAAGATATGGGCTTCTGATGCTGACGAGCAGAAATTCGATGAGCTGGCACAGCGGCTAAGCGAGTATTACAGCAGTGTCGAGCTGCTACCCGGACTGTATGCCAATGGTGAGTACACGCTGCCTGAGAACATTGCCGACCTCGGTGGTGTCGAGATGGCATACAATGCCTTCAACAACTACCTGAAGCAGCAGGGATTCTCTGGCGATGAGCTCCTCAGGCAGCAGCAGCGCTTCTTCTATGGTTATGCGCACCTCTGGCAGGCCAGGTATAGCGATGAATACATCGAAGTGTGCGTCGTCAAAGATGAGCACTCGCTACCTAAGGAGCGTATCAACTGCGTGGTGGCCAATATGAACGACTGGTATGATGTCTTCAACGTCAAGGAAGGCGACAAGCTCTACCAGACACCTGAAGAGCGTATCCACATCTGGTAATGCCATCCTACAACTGATGAAGCACCGCCCGGATTTTTCCGGATTTTCCGGAGTTTCCGGATTATCCGGATATCCGGATTATCCGGCTTCCGGATTACGCTATCTCACCACTACCTTCCTCCCCTTTTGGATATAGATACCTTTCTGAGGCTGTCCTCCCCTGATGCCCAGCAAATTGATCGCCCCGTCATCTTTCCCAATGACGACGGGCACGGAGATGCCACTCTCACTACCCTTCTGATAGAGCGTGATAATCAGGCAGCACTGCTTGGCTCCCAGCGTAAAGGAAAAACTGTCCCTGATAGGACTACCGGCCGACAGCACATGCGTGACATAGCTGGCATTGCCATCCTCCTTGGCAGGAAAGACATAGTCTGTCGACGAGAACGTCGTGCCGTTGAAAGTGCTGATATAGGCATCAGCATCGTAATTGTCGTAACCGTAAAACTCGACCTTGTCCACCTGGATGCTCTCAGGCAGTCGCACCGTATAGACGACATTGGCCGAGAACTTGATGGTATTGGAGGCACCGTTGGCATAGCCCTTGCCCTTCTCGTTCGTGATGGTGATATCGTTGTCAAACGAATACTCACTCGAGGTGTTCGTACCCGTATTGGTCTGTTTCGAGAGCACATAGGTCTGATAGCCCTCACCCTCTTCCTGCGATGCCATACGCTGTTTCCACGCGGGATATTCCGACTTGATTACGTTCTGTGGCCAGCTGCCCAGAAACTGATAGCTCACCCGTCGCAGGGCATTGAGCGAGGTGGGTACTGAGCATCCCTGCCAGTCGGTGGCATAGTCGGCATCCTCGTAGATATACAGGTAGCGGTAGTACAGATGCTGCAACTGGTCGTCGTAGATGGCATAGATGGGCTGGTAGGCCTTATCGGGGTTGTAGGAGTTGGCGGCTATCTCATATTCGGTATAGGTGTAGGTCTTGCCGTCTGCGGTATACGAGCGCTTCTTGCCACGATCCTTCAGCTTCTTGAAAAACAGGTTATAGTTATTCTCGCCCGTCGCACCACCCAGCTGGATGAACCGTCCCCAGATGGCACTGCCGGCCCTGTCGACAACCCTCCGGTCGTTCTCGCCATTGTCGTTGACGAAACTCTCGATGGCCTTACCGTCTATCTTGTGGGCATCGAGCCACGATACAGCCGTATGGATAGTCTTCTGCAGCGCTTCTGACGGATGTTCTATCGTCATCAGATACGACAGCAGGTTGGCCGACTCATAGCCGCTGATGGAGGGCATCTCGTGCGGACGTCCCTCGGCAGGCAGGAAGGTGGTGGTATCGTGCTGGGCACACCAGGCGGCAGGCGTGCCGTTGTCGTCGACCTGACATTTGACAATCACGTCAATGGCTCTCTGGAACGACCGCTCGCAATGCTGGCGGTCCTCGTCGCTGGCCATGTTGGCAAAGATGCCCTTGTTCTGCGATATCTCGTCGAGCACCATCATCACATTGGTCATCAGGTCGTCGTTGAAGGTGATATAGTCCTGATAGCTGCCATTGCCCGACAGCGGCCAGTACTGTGACCAGCCGCCACAGCCCTTCTCGGCAGCGAAGATCATGTGCAGGGCTTTGGTGAACGACTCCTTGTAGGCATCCTTCAGCGTCTTCTGATAGACACGTGCCAGGAAGCGCATCTCCTGCGTGGTGGCACCGTTGTCGAGACACGAATGGGCAGAACGGGCATTCTGCAGCTGCTTCAGCTCGCTCGCGCTCAGCTTATGCAACTGGTCGTTCTTCATCCATCCACCGTTGTTCTTCTGTACCGACAGCACCACGTCGGCAATCTGCTGAGCCTCGTCAGAGCCATACCAGTCGGCCGACATCCCGCCATTACATACCTCGGCCCATTTCAGGTATGCCACGTCTTCCGCTCCTGCATGGCTCCACAGCCCTAGGAAGAGAGCCAGCAGCAATAATACTTTCTTCATTGATCTATCCTTTTAAATTGTTTCGTACTCAATAGCTACTTTTCAGGTTGCAAAGGTACAATTATTTATTGAATCCAGCCAATTTCCATCACAATTTATTGGATTGGGGAAAGAAAAAATGCACCCTCATGTCTGGCATGAGAGTGCTTCTTGTCCACTTTCTAATTTTCCCACTTTCTATTTTGGGTGGGATATTTAAAGTTCAGAAACTAGTTTCTTGTATAGACCTCGTCTGATACGCATGATTACCCTGTCTTCTTCCAGACGACGAAGTGTCTTCTGTGCGGAAGGATTGTTGGCATAGCCAAAGGTTTGTGCAAACTTCTCAGTTGAGAACTCGTTGGGTAACTGTCGAAAACATTCCACATACTTGTTCGTGCGGCGACGCTGATGTGCCGCCTCCTGCATCTGGTTGTCATAATACATACGATGCAGATCATAGTACCAGAAATGCTGGGTGCGGTACTGGATATCCAGGACCAAATCGCTTAATGCACAGTCAGTGTCGTCGATGACATAAGTACCAGTCTTCTCTCGCTCGTCCCAGTGCCGCATATCGATGTAAGGTGCCGAGATATTGATGCCGTAATATGGCACACGCTTGATAAGTAGCCAGTCTGCCTGATCATCATTGAACTCGGCTATGGCACGACGGTCATCACACCACTTGTGTACATGCTCCACTAG
>JAIKWS010000024.1 GCA_024684515.1 Prevotella sp. | reverse complement strand
ATTTAAAGTATTAATAATTAATAAGTTATGAACAAATTATTCCAAAATATGAAAAGAATTGTTGAATCAACAAATCGCATGTCAAATGCCGATTACATGGATCATAAATTGTACCAAGTTATTTTTTAACGATTACTAAATTTGTAGTCCTTTATCCAATAAAGCAGTTGTTCGGGTCTGTGAAAAGAGAATATCTTACGAACTCTGGGCTTGGGGTCAAGTAGGTCTGTGAAATGCGTCAATATGCCTGTAGCCTCATAGATGAAGCGCATATCGGTCTTGGAATAGTTTGCCCACTTCAATCCCGAGTTGACATATTCTTCATTCTGCTCATGTGCCGCAGTCACGAGGTGAACACCCTCGTCATCGGGTTTTGCTTCAATTACACCTACAGGATGGCCTTCAATGAAAAGGGCGTAATCGACCTCCTTATTGTCCTTTGTGAGATGTTCCCGGACTGCGACTCCAAGAGACGCAATAGGGTTGAACTCCTGACGATCCTGGATTACCCAACCAGCATCTTCAAGTTTCTTGTCTATTACCTGTCTTGCCTTTTCTTCTGGTGCCATACTGAAAGCGTTTTATTGTTACACATGGCCTGGTTTCATACTTCCGATAAGAGCATATTATCCCAAGTTAGTGCAAAGGTAGGCATTTTTAGTCAAAATTAAGACAAATGCCTTTCAAAACCGACAATAATTAACTATTATTGCGAATTTGAGCAGCAAAACAAGTACAAAGGATAGAAAATAAAGGCCACAAACTATATGTTTGCAGCCTTTTTGAAGGTATATAGCATCGTTCTTAGGTCTTTGACACTCATTTGGTCGAACATGCTGTATAGCTCTTCTCTTTCTGTTTTCTCGTCAAAGACATCTGTAGCATGTCGTCGTTGCTTTTCATCAAGTCCTATATAGCGTTTCATCACTTTGTAGCTATGATGTCCGCTCACTCTTGAAACCTCTTCTGGAGTCGCACCCAGTGATAGGGCAATAGAAACATAGGTTCTTCTGGCACAGTGAAATGAGATTTTTTCCCATTTCTCAAATGTCTGTTCTATCGTTTCAGATCCTTTCTCACTAGCAATGGTTATATGGCTTGTTAAACCAGCCAGATGACACAATTCTTTCAAGTAGGTATTGGTTTTCTGGTTGGAGATAACGGGAAGTGCCATTCCACCAGGAAAGTTGATATGTTTATATTTCTCCAGAATCTCTCTGGAATACTTGTTCAGTCCTATATGTGTATTGTTTGACGTTTTCTTTGATACGCTTATAAACTCGTCCTCTTTCCAATGAATATGGTCTTTATGGAGCTTTTCAACATCAGAGAAACGAAGTCCAGTTACACAGGCAAAGATGAAAACATCTTTCACCCTTTGGAGATACTGTTTTTGCACGGGTATCTCATAGTCGTAGAGGGTCTTAAATTCGTCCCAGTTTAGGAATATAATCTCTGGGTCAAAGACTTCCCGAAGGCTGCTCTTATACTCAACAGCCTTTTCTTCTACTTTATAACCTTTCTTTTTACACCAACTCAGAATACCATGTATGGTCTTGATATGACGTTTGACCGAAGAGTTCTTGTAATCTCGTTGATCTAATAGGTAGTTCTCAAAAGCAGCAATCTTCTTTTCCGTTATATCTTCAAGAAGGAGATTCTTGTCAAATCCAACGAGCCTATATTTCAGGGTCATGTACTTTTTGTGCGTGCCATGTGACCAATGTTTTGTAGCAAGCCCATCTGCAAGCCACTCATCATATACATCCCAGAAGGTTTTGTTTTCCTCTTTTTTTATTTTCTCCAAATCAATATTTTCTCCCGCCTGACGTTTTCTGGTCATAACGTCAAGGTTGTCGAGATCCATTTTTTTGTAGACTGCTTCTTTAAACTCTTCCTGTGTCGGTATAGCCTGTTTTACTTCAAACGACTTGAACACGTCCGATACACAGTCGAGTAGGTGTGCAATGGCGAAATTGATGTCTGAGGCATAATAGGTTCGTCCTTTATAAATATGTGTGGTGTTACGTTTGACAGTAGATGACTGTTCATTCCATTTATCAATGCTTGCACATACACCACATCGAAGCCCCACCTCGTTCTTCTTAGAGTTCCAACGGACACGACACATGACGGGGCCAACAGCATCAACCTTATTTCTGTCGGCCTTTGGTATCTGGATGAATACCCTTGTGTTGTATTTTATCTCAAACTTTGATTTCATGGCGCGAAGGTATGAAAATTATTTGGAATAAACAAGCGGAAATCCCTTTATTTGAAGGTGTTTCAGAAGTTTAACATACTTCATTTTCAGGAAAAATCAAATCTGTGAAAAATGATTTTTTGTGAGATTTCGTGATGTGTAATTCCCTAAAATGACAATGATTGATGCGTTTTGATGCGAAAGAATGTTAATTGCTGCCCGTAAAAGATGATAGTCTCGAAAAAAAGTTGTAATTTTGCATCGCCCTATCAGAAAACATTGCCCCCTAAAAGGTCAAGCGTTGTTTGAAAGACTGGGGGGAGGTCAAGGGCAAAAACCTCCCCCAAAACGAGATTATTAACGCCATGTAGTGAGGCTTAGGTGAAAATCGGAGTTTTCACAAATGGCTGAATATAAACGAATTGGAATTTTGTGAGGCTTAGAGCAAATGATTGGTCGACTCCCTCCAGCTCCACGAATGTTTTTCTGAGAACACCTCCTCCAATCAGCATGTTGGTGGAGGTTTTTTCTTTCTA
Organism: Prevotella sp.; assembly: GCA_024684515.1. Classification (GTDB taxonomy): domain Bacteria; phylum Bacteroidota; class Bacteroidia; order Bacteroidales; family Bacteroidaceae; genus Prevotella. Next base: position 11,770 of record JAIKWS010000024.1, on the reverse strand, counting down.
TAGCAGCAAGCCTCCTCCTTTATCTGGTCGCATGGGGGCTTTTCGCTCTTTTCGGATACTTTCGGGATTATATAAAAGAGGCTTAACCCAAGAACAAGACAAGAACAAGACAAGAACAAGACAAGAACAAGACAAGAACAAGACAAGAACAAGCCGAGGTCTGGTTTTTAACATTTGACCTGCCCTATTTTTCCTTTTCACAACCAAACTACATTGCAAAATTGCATGCAATGTACTTTTTGTCGGAAACGAAAAGGGAGAGATTTGGTTAAGTTTTGTTAATGGATAAGCATTTATACATAGTTATATATTATATAACTTATTAATATATATATTATTATAATGTATATATATACATTATTTTTACTTCGCGGCGGCGCCTCTCACCCTGCCCCCTGACGAAAAGTAAATTGCATGCAATTTTGCAATATAGTTTGGAGTGATATAAGCATGCAAAATCTGTATATAGCTCATTTATAGCGTATTACAACTTACTATGAGTGGGGTTGTAGCTTGCAATAAGTGGCCTTAAGGCTCGCAATAAGTGGCATTTCGCTCGTTTTGAGTGGCATTGCGGCTCACTATGAGTGAGATTACGGCTCACTATGAGTGGGATTACGGCTCACTATGAGTGGGATTACGGCTCACGTCCCTCCCAAATGCGCTGGCTTTACAGTACTCCTTTGGTGGAGGGAAGCTGATAGCGGTATACGTCGCGGCGGATAGCCTGTCGTAGCGAACGGGCGAGAGCCTTGAAGATGGCCTCTATCTTATGATGTTCGTTCTGTCCCTGGGCACTAATGAAGAGATTCATCATAGCAGCATCACTAAGACTCTTGAAGAAATGGAAAAACATCTCGGTGGGCACATCGCCAATGCGCTCGCGATGGAATTCCGTCTGCCAGATGAGCCAGGGCCGTCCTCCGAAGTCAAGGCATACATGAGCCTGACAGTCGTCCATAGGCAGCGAAAAGCCATAGCGCTCAATGCCACGCTTGGCACCTAATGCCTGTCGCAAACACTCGCCCAATGCGAGAGCCGTATCTTCGATGGTATGGTGCTCGTCGACGTTGAGATCGCCTTTCACCTGGATGTCAAGATCGATGCCACCATGGCGGCCTATCTGCTCGAGCATGTGGTCGAAGAATCCCAGTCCGGTGTCGATATGGCAGGTCCCCTGTCCGTCGATGGCAAGCGTGATGTCGATATCTGTCTCCTTTGTGGTACGTCTGACGTGTGCCCGACGGTCGCCGTCGATGACGGTCTCTGCCACCTGTTGCCATCCGAAGCCGTCTTCAATTATCAGTGGCTGGCAGCCGATGTTGCGAGCCAGCTGACGGTCGGTATCCCGGTCGCCAATGACATAGCTGTCGGCAATGTCATAGAGCTGGCTATCGTTCATGTATTTCTCCACCAAGCCCGTGCCAGGCTTGCGGGTGGGGGCGTTGTCTTCGGGGAAGTGGGGGTCGATGAGGATATCGTCAAAATGGATGCCCTCACCTTCCAACGCCTGGAGGATGAAGTTCTGCGAAGGCCAGAAGGTGTCTTCGGGAAAGGACTCCGTGCCCAGTCCGTCTTGATTGCTCACCATCACCAGCAGGTAGTCAGTACGTTCTGCGATGAGTCCCAGCCAGCGGAAGACGCCTCTTTTGAAGTGGATTTTCTCCAGGGCATCTACCTGTTCGTCGTGTGGCTCCTCGACCAGCGTTCCGTCACGGTCGATGAAAAGAATCTTTTGTTTCATTATTGTGTTGCGTTATCTGATTAGCATTAGCCGGTGTGGCGTCTGTAAGATGTCATTTCTTGGCAGCGTTTGCCCAGATATAGTACAGGGGGAACAGGGTAGCCAGATGGATGTATGCCTGCAGGAATGAGCATACGGTGAATGTAGCGAAGTTGAGCAGCCAGAGATGCTCGGGCAGGTCGGCAGCATCGCCCACGGCCAGATCTGCCTGTCCCTGTATGTTGGCAACGGCCAGGATGATGGCTGGCATGAGGAAGAAGGCTGTGGCGACGACGACGAGTAGCAACATGACCAGCGACACCACGATGAGCTTGGACAGCTGATGGCGGCGAATGCACAAGACGAGCATCTTGGGCAGGGCCGTCAGACCACGCCCTATGAGCCGCCAGGGCCAGCGTCCCCACCAGTGGCGAGGCTTGCTCATGGCATCTGTCTGAAAGTGTTCCCTGAGTGGTGCAAAGCCTCCTGCAAAGGCAAATACGATAACCGCCAGGATAAATAGCAGCAATGAGGCAGCCCATATAGCCAGGGCAGGCATCAGACTCTGGTCGCCCAGCTTCAGGGGCAACAGCTCGGTAAAGAAATAGGTCATGGAACAGCCTGCTACAAGCGAATAGATGATGGCCTGTATCCAGGATGACCGCAGAAGTATCCCGAAATTTTGGTAATAGAGTCGCCAGCCATCAGCCATAACGGCTTGCATGCTGCGTGTCTTATGAGCAGAAAGAGAATTTTTATCCATGTCATTACTTGTTTTCGGGTGCAAAGTTACTCTTTTCTGCTGATTTCGGATAAAAAGGTTATATGCTTTAACTCCCTTTAACTCCATTGGCTCCTTAAAACTGCTGTAAAATGATTATCTTTGCAAAAAATTCTGACGATGAAGATACTGAAATGGGGATTCATAGGCTGTGGTGAGGTGTGTGAGCTGAAGAGCGGTCCTGCCTTCAACGAGGTTGCCGGTAGCAGCGTAGTTGCCGTGATGAGCCGTAGCGAGCAGAAGGCACGCAGCTATGCCGAGCGGCATAACGTGCCTCGATGGTACACAGATGCTCAGGAGCTCATTGACGACGAGGAGGTGAATGCAGTCTATGTGGCTACCCCCCCGTCGAGCCATGCCACCTTTGCCATTATGGCTATGAAGGCAGGCAAGCCTGTCTATGTCGAGAAGCCGCTGGCCTCTACTTATGACGACTGTGCCCGCATCAACAATGTGAGTGCCCATACGGGCGTGCCATGTTTCGTGGCCTATTATCGCCGCTATCTGCCTTATTTCCATCGTGTGAAAAAGATTATTGACGATGGGGTGATAGGTGATATCGTGAATGTCCAGGTACGTTTTGCCACCCCTCCCCGCGACCTTGACTATGCGCATCCCGAGACTTTGCCCTGGCGTCTGCAGCCAGAGATCAGCGGTGGTGGCTATTTCTACGACCTGGCTCCTCATCAGATAGATCTTCTCCAGCAGCTCTTTGGCGTCATCCTCGATGCCCGTGGTATCTGCACCAACCGTGGTCATCTCTACTCGGCAGAGGATAGCGTCAGCGCCATCTTCCGTTTCGAGAGTGGTGTCCTGGGCAGCGGGTCGTGGAGCTTTGTGGCCCATGAGTCGGCCCGTATCGATCGTATCCTCATTATTGGCACACGCGGTCTCCTGTCGTTTTCGGTATTCACCTATGCTCCTATAGAGCTTCACACCAGCAAGGGGACAGATCTTATTGATGTGCCCAATCCTCCATACGTACAGTTCCCGCTCATCAAGAGTGTCATCGAACATCTGCAAGGCCTTGGCGTCTGTAGCTGCACGAGCGTCTCTGCAACGCCAACAAACTGGGTGCTCGACCGCATCTTGGGAAAACTATGATCTGCCGCTTTCCTATATATATAATAATGTGTGTCCTGCTGTCGGTGGCCATGACATCCCAGGCTGCAGAGTGGTGTGATACCATACCAGTATCTGTTGCCGATAGTACTGCCCACCAGTCGCCGTCAGCCCAGGAAGTGAGCCATAGGCATAAGATGACGCCTATTCGCAAGACCGTTCGGGGATTTGACCGCCTGGATACAACATTCATCGAACCCCAGCACTATATCTATACCGTAATGGTGCAGATGACTCATACCTATGACATCTACACGCTACGTGGCATAGGCAACTATGCCCAGTCGGTAACGTTTGCACCCGACATGAACATGAAGATAGGTCCTTACGTTGGATGGAAGTGGTTCTTCATTGGATATACCTTCGAGCTAGGCAATATCAATCTGCAGAAAATCAAGCAGCAGTTCGACCTCAGCATCTACAGTTCGCAGATAGGTGTCGATTTGTTCTATCGCCGTACCGGCAATGACTATAAGCTTCGCGATGCCAAGCTGGGGCGGAATGTCGATACGACGCCACTGGAGGGATGCTCGTTTGATGGTGTCAAGGCTGGCATTACGGGCTTTAATGCCTACTATATCTTCAATCATGGACGTTTCTCCTATCCTGCTGCCTTCAGCCAGAGCACCATTCAGAAGGTGAGCTGCGGATCGTGGATGGCAGGGCTGGGCTATACCAAGAACACCCTCGAGCTGGATCACGAACGTCTACAGCAGCTTATCGACGAGCAGATGACGACAAAGTCCGTATGCCTGGACTCCGCGTTGATGTTTCGTAAGGTAGAATATAACGACTTTAGCCTTTCCGGAGGCTATGCCTACAACTGGGTGTTCAAGAAGAACTGGCTCTTTGGGGCCAGTGTGCAGGCCGCCCTTGCCTATAAGCAGAGTGTTGGCGATGTGGTTGGCAGCAGTAGGGGAGGCTTCGACTTCAGGAATGTCAACCTCGATGGCATAGGCCGTTTTGGCCTGGTTTACAACAATATGCGTTGGTATGCCGGTGCCAGCGTCATCGTGCATATGAACAATTATCATAAGCCTCGTTTCCGCACCAACAACACATTTGGTTCGATGAACGTCTATCTGGGCTATAATTTTAGATTGAAAAAGAAATACCGTAAGAAGATATGAAAGGAAAGTGGTTGATTGCCTTGCTTATGTTGTGCCAGTCGTCGTTGGCCATACCGCCTGTACAGGAACGTTGTCATTATACCTCTCAGGATAGCGTGTTGGTAGAACAGCTGCTCGCTGACGGACGGACAGACGTGCTATTCTATGCCCGTCAGTTTCTGGGAAAGCCCTATGTGGCACATACGCTGGAATGCTATCCCGACGACGAGCGGCTGGTGCTGAATACGGCAGAGCTGGACTGTACGACCTATGTCGATGTGGTGGCTGCGCTGACGCTTTGTGCACGCCGTGGCGAGAAGTCGTTCCGGAATTTTGTACATCAGCTGCACCAGCAGCGATACTGGGATGGGAAATGCAACGATTATACAAGCCGTATTCATTATTTCAGCGACTGGATCAGAGACAACACGCGGATGGGCTTTGCCAGTGAGATACAGCAGCCCAATCCTCCCTTCACCGCTGTGCAGACAGTCAAGGTGAGCTATATGACGCAGCATCCGCAGTCGTATGTCTCCTTGAAGCGCCATCCGGAATATCTGCCAGAGATAGCAAGGCAAGAGAAGGACCTCTCGGGACAGAAGTTCCGCTATATTCCCACCTCGGAAGTGAAAAACACAGCCCTGCTCCGACAGACGGTGAAAGATGGTGATATCATCGGCATCGTCACGGCTGCCGAAGGACTGGATATTGCCCATCTGGGCATTGCCGTCTGGCATGACGATGGCTTGCACATGATCGATGCTTCGAGCATAAAGAAAAAGGTGGTGGAGGAAACCATCACCATGAGGCAATATCTGACGCGACGGAAGAATGCACTCGGCATACGCATCGTCAGACTGAAATAGGGACAAAGGCTATTCCTTGTTTTTCTTCTTCTTCTTGAAAAACTGGAAGAGGCCACTATAGTTCTTCTTCAGCTTCCTTACCATGAGGAAAGCATCGATGGCCATTGCACTATTGGAGATAATGTTTGCAATGAACTGCCCACGTGTCGATTCCTCTCGTTTTACAAACAGCCCTTTCCATAGCTGGTCTATGTGCTGCTTGTCGTTCAACAGTTGCATGCGCAGCTCCTGCTTCCGCTGGCTGATGTCAGCGAGAGTGCGATAGGAGCGGGTAGGGGTGTTTTCGCTGGTGGTCATTGTAAGGTGCTATTTTTCCGTGTCGTCCAGCAGCAGGCGTGCGAGCCGGTGTACCAGGGGACGTTCTATCCAGGGATGTCGAAAGGCATATATCAGCAATAGCACCACGGCATGAAGTGCTGCAACAACAAGGAAGGCAGCTACCAGTCCGATGCTTTGTGAAAGCCAGAATGCCAGGCCCAGCGACAAGAACAGTAGCACCACGATGAGTATGAGGAACAGCAGCACGAAAAGAGTAGCCCCCGTGAGGAGTCTGACAATCTTCTCCGTAGCATCAAGCCTGACATATTCTGTCTGCAGGCCTACATAGTGCTTGAGCGCCTCTACCAGCTCGGCAATGGTCTCTATGTTCTTGTCGCTCGACAGCATGTGAAACAAGTTTTAGTCGGTCACGTCCTCCAGCTCGTTGACCAGGTCGCCAACTTCCTTACGGTTCAGCTTGATGTTGTGCTTCTTCAGGAAATCATCCACGGTGGTGGAAATCTTCTGACGGGTGTCCTTTCCGCTCTCAGGAGCGAGCAGCAAACCGGCAACAGCACCTGCTACGGCACCGCCGATGAATGCGCCAATGTAACCAATTCCTTTCATAGTCTTTTCTTTTTTTGTTAGATGTATAAGTTGACTGATTGTTGTAATCGTTGGCAAATATACAAATAATTCTGGTAAAACACCACGAAAAGTTGTTATTTTTTTGTTAAATATGTTAGTTTTTGTTCATTTAACAAAGTTTATGCTCAAAGATGCCTCTTTTCTCACTAATAATTTGTAATTTCGCACAGGATTATTCATTAACAACAATTATTTAGAATACATTATGAAGAAGATCGTGTTTTTGTGTGCCGGCATCTGCCTGGCAATGACAATGGCCAGTTGCGGCTCCAGTGAGAAAGCATATCGTAAGGCTTACGAGAAAGCTCAGGCTCAGGCACAGACGCAGCAGGTACAGCAGCCCGTACAACAGGTGCAGGTGACGGAGACCCCTGTGGTCACTCCTGTGCAGACGGTGCCTTCGACACAGACTCAGGTTGTTGACAACAATGACAATGTGCAGGTTCGACAGGAGCGTGTCACCATCGTTAGCGGTTCCGGCCTGCAGGCTTACAGTGTCGTGGTGGGCTCTTTCTCTGTCATTGCCAATGCAGAAGGGCTGCAGCAGCGGCTGAAGAATGCCGGCTATGCAGCACAGATTGTGAAGAACGAGGATCGCAACATGTATCGCGTGGTAGCTTCTACCTTTGGCGACAAGGCATCAGCAGTACAAAGTCGTGATCAGCTGCGCAGCACCTATCAGGATGCGTGGCTGCTCTACAACGCTCGCTAATCTTTATCCGATTTGGCCCGTATTCTTTCCATTGACTATGGCCGGAAGCGGACGGGACTGGCAGTCACCGACCCTCTGCAGCTCATTGCGGGAGGGTTGGCGACTGTTTCAACACATCTGCTCTTCGACTGGCTAAAAGACTATGTGGCCCGTGAAGAGGTGGAGCGCATTGTGATTGGAGAGCCAAGGCAGCTCAATGGGCAGCCGAGCGAAAACCAGCCCCGTGTCATCGCGTTTGTCAACCGGTGGCGCAAAGCCATGCCTGCGATTCCCATCGATCTCTATGACGAACGTTTTACTTCCGTCCTGGCTCACCAGACCATGCTGGAAGGGGGGCTGAAGAAGAAGGCAAGGCAGGATAAGGCTCTGGTTGATGAGATTAGCGCCACCATCATTCTCGAGGACTATATGCGTTCACGAAAATTGTAATTAGTTTTATGATATTACCTATTTATATATATGGACAGCCTGTGCTGCGCAAGGTAGCCGAGGATATCACCCCTGACTATCCGGAGTTGGCACAGCTTATTCAGAACATGTGGGAGACGCTTGCCGACAGCGAAGGCATTGGCCTGGCAGCTCCACAGATAGGACTTGCCATCAGGCTTAGTGTCATCGACCTGCGTCCGCTGGGCGAGGATTTCCCGGAGTATAAGGACTTTCATCAGGTTTACATCAATCCTCACATCATCGAGAAAGATGAGTCGCAGACGGATGCTAGCGAAGAGGGCTGTCTGTCCTTGCCTGCTATCCACGAGAAGGTGGTGCGTCCCACACGCATACATGTGACGTGGCAGGACGAGCAGTTCCAGCAGCATGACGAATGGGTGGAGGGTTACCTTGCACGTGTCATGCAGCATGAATTTGATCATCTTGACGGGAAGATGTTCATTGACCATATCTCACCTTTGCGCAAACAGCTTATCAAGAGCAAGCTGAAGGCGCTTACTCAGGGCCGTTATCGTTGCGGCTATCGTACAAAACCCGTGAGAAGGTAATGGAATGCGTCGCATTTTATTACTGATATCCCTTTTCCCTTTAGTCGGTATTGCCCAGTACAATACCGACAGGTTGGTAACAATAGGTCGGTCGGCACTCTATTATGAGGACTACGTACTCTCTATTCAGTACTTCAACCAAGCCATCACCGTCAAGCCATATCTCTATGAGCCCTGGTTCCTGCGAGCCGTGGCCAAATATCATCTCGATGACTTCTCAGGTGCAGAGTATGACTGTACCCAAGCCATAGACCGCAATCCCTACGTGGTGGGCATCTACGAGCTACGTGGCCTCACACGTATTCAGCAGGAGAAATTCAAGGAGGCTATCAGCGACTATAATCGTGCCCTGACATTCACACCCGACAATCGCTCGTTGTGGCACAACCGTGTGCTCTGCCATATTCAGAACGAGGACTATGATGCTGCCCTGCTTGAACTCGACACCATACAGCAGCGATGGAGCCAGTATGCTCCTGCATGGAATATGCGTGCCGACGTGAGGATGCAGCAAAATGATACGCTGCTCGCTGTAGAGGCTCTGGAGAAAAGCCTGGAGCTCGATCCCTACGATGGCAAGACGTGGGCCATGCGAAGCATTATCAGTCTGTCCAGGAGCGAGTGGAAAGGTGCTGAACAGCAGCTCGACCAGGCCATCCATTTGCTACCCAGGCAAGGTGGCTATTACATCAATCGTGCACTGGCCCGCTACAATCAGAATAATCTCCGTGGGGCAATGGCCGACTATGACGCAGCCCTCGACCTGGAGCCTAATAATTTTCTCGGACATTACAACCGTGGACTCTTGCGGGCTGACGTAGGCGATGACAACCGTGCCATTAACGACTTTGACTTTGTCCTTCGCCTTGAGCCCGACAACATGCTGGCGCTATTCAACCGTGCCGTACTGCTCGACCGCACAGGCGACCTGCGAGGGGCTGTGAGAGACTATACCAAAGTCATCGACGAATATCCCGATTTCCATACGGGCATTCTCTATCGTGCCCGTTGCTATCGAAAGCTGGGCATGACACAGCAGGCAGAACTCGATGAGTTCAAAGTCTATAAGGCTCAGCTCTATCAGCATCTCTATGGCATCCAGGCCAACAAGGGCCGTCGCAGCCAGCGCAAGCGTAGCGATCTGGACCCTGACAAGTACAATCAGCTGGTTGTGGCCGACGAGCAGGAGCCAGAACGCGAGTATCAGAGCGACTATCGTGGACGTGTTCAGAACCGTAAGGCCGATATCGAACTGCTCCCGATGTACGCTCTTTCCCTACAACCGCAGCAGAGTGAGGTCACCCCGTCGCATCCCTTCGATGCCATGGTCGAAGAGCTCAATCATCTGCAGGTGGCCCGTCCGTTGTTTGTCAGCAGTCAGCATGCCACGCTGGATAGCCGTCATTCAGCCGACTATTTTGCCTATATAGACTCGCTGACGACAGTCATCAACAACATCCATAGCACTCAGACTGTCGCTCCCCTGCTTCTGGCACGAGCCGTGGCTTATACCGTTGTGCAGGATAACGAAGCCGCTATCGAAGACCTGACAACCTGTCTTGGCATCGATACCGCTAGTTGTCTGGCTGTATGGCAGCGTGCTGTCTGTCAGACCCGTATCATGCGGGTTTCCATGTCTGAAGGCAAGGGTGTGGAACTAGCTGCTGCCAGCGTCATGAGCGACCTCAGTCATGCCCTACGGCTCAGCCCCCGCCATGTGTACCTGCTTTACAACCGTGGATGTCTGAAGGCTCTCCAGCAGGACTACCAGGGGGCCATCGCCGATTTCTCCGAAGCCATTCAATGCGATGAGCACATGGCAGAGGCCTATTACAATCGCGGCATCTGCTATATTCAGAACGGACAGACAGCCGAGGCCATAGGCAGTCTCAGCAAAGCCGGGGAACTGGGCATCTACCAGGCATATAGTATCATCAAAAAATATAGGAATAATGGCACAAAATAAAGAATTGTTGTCGTGGAGCCACGTGCTCTCTGCCGTACTCGACCTCCCTGGCGTAAAGGTCAATCGTGTGGCGTTTCTACGCAAGGAACTCAAAGCCTACTGTAGTGCTTCGAAACTAGACATGCTCGATAGCGTGCGTCCCTATACCATTGTCAGCGACCGGGTTATCGATGCCGTGGCCCAGAAATGCATCAACCGCCATACCACACTGGCCACTGCCGCCAGTACTATTGCCGGACTGCCTGGCGGACTGGCTATGGCTGCCACCATTCCTGGCGACATCACGCAGTATTATTTCCATGTCGTGGTGCTCTCGCAGAAACTCGCTTATCTCTATGGCTTCCCCGATTTCTGTGACGAAGAGGGACAGCTCAGCGAGATGACCTCCGATCTGCTTACCGCCTTCATGGGAGCAATGATGGGTGTGAAAGTGGCCGATCAGGGCATCTCCGAACTGGCCAAGGGAATGGCCAGGCAAGCGGTGGGACGTCTGCCTAGAGTCGCTATTACCAAGACTGCCGTCTATCCTGTTGCATCGACTATTGCCAGGGTGGCGGGTATGAAGCTCACCAAAGAGGGGTTCGCCAAGGGACTGGGAAAGTTCATCCCCATTGCCGGGGGACTATTCTCGGGCAGCCTGACCCTGTTTACGTTCAAACCAGGTGCACGCAGGCTACAGAAGCGGATGAAGGCTCAGAAGATGCATTTCACCGATGGCGATATAGATGCACTGTCCTATCACAACATCAAGGCTTCGTTCTCCAAGGCCGAGATTAGCGAGAATCGTCCTGAAGACAAGCAGTTGGCAGTCATTCAGGCCATGATCAACCTGGCTAATATCAATGGTGCCGTGAAAGAAGAGAAGTTCAGGCTAATAGAAGAGAAGGTGGCAAAGGCTGATCTCGACGATAATGTCAAGCTCGAACTGCTTGGTAATGTGGGGACGGAAGAAAGTCGTGAGAATGATTTCTGCTATGAGGTGGACTACGATCTGTTGGCATGTGATCCTGACTATGCTGCTGATGCTCTTCACTCGCTCATTGCCGTTGCTCATGCTTCGCATACGAAGCCTACTGTCGCCGAACGCATGTTTCTCACCATGGGGGCCAAGGCTCTGGGCATCGACAAGGAGACGCTAGACGAGTGGATGGCGAAGGATGCGGAAAGCGACAACTGAATCTGCGCACTCTCACCCCCCTCGACATCTAGATGATTATAGACATCCATCTGCCTGGCTGATGTGCTATCTGGATGAGAGAGTAGAGAACTGGATCATTGATAAGACTTCCCCCTTCACATCATCGAAGTGCTGAAATGGTTCTCCTTTCTCTGACCGTTATCCCAAGGGAGAATGGGGATATCGGTGGCGTGAGAGGTCGGAAAAAGAAAGTAGGAAGAAAACGGATCGTTCTCCTCCTACTCGTTTGTATGCTCGGCATGAGTATTGTCTAACGGGTGCAAGTCCCGAGTGAGCCCTAATAGCGGGAATCACATAGCCAAGAGCAAGGGTGTCCGTCGCGAGGCGGAATCTGAAAGAAGCTTACGGCAAACATCTGGCCTGACGGACAGAAACCACATATAAGGCGC
>JAIKWS010000005.1 GCA_024684515.1 Prevotella sp. | reverse complement strand
CGGGAGTACCTTCGACCGAAGGTCAGAGGTACGAAAGATCGAGAAGAAAACCAAATTTTATATGGATTTTCTCGAACGGAGACCCTCCGATGCATGCCATTGGAACGCCAAAAAGAGTAGCTAATGGCAGGATAGTACGTTAATTTTCTATAAAGAGGATGTCATGTCGAGTTTATTTCTTATCTTTGTAGTCGATAATTAGATACAAGCAATATGACAAAACGACTGCTATTATTATTTGCACTGCTTATCAGTATCACTGCCAGTGCACAGGATGTAGACCAACTCTACACCGAGGGAAAGGCGTTGTACGACGCTAAGAATTATACGGCTGCCTTAGCCAAGTTCAGGCCTGCAGCAGAGAAAGGGCACAAGAAGGCTCAGTACCGCATAGGCCGCTGTTACGACAAGGGCTATGGCGTGACGGAGTCGAACGAGGAGGCCATCAAATGGTATAAGCTATCTGCCGAGCAGGGTTACTACAAAGCTGAATATCAGCTGGCAAGGGCCTATATCAAAGGCAAGGGTGTCAATCCTAGCGAGAAGAAAGCACTTGAATGGGCTAAGAAGGCCATCGGGGGCAAAAAGCATGGCCAGGAAATGCTTGAGGAAATCAAGCATGATGCAGCCAATGGCGACAAGACCGACAAACGCCTGCTGGAGCTATTAGGGAAGTAGGAAGCGAGAGGGGGCTCTGGAGCTCTCTGGCATTCCGGATTTTCTGGGCATTCCGGATTCTCCGGATTCTCCGGAATTTCTGGATTTTCCGGATATTCCGGCTTTCTAGTGCTTCTTGTGCTGGATGACGATGCCATTCTCTTGTACGGCATGTCGCATCTCTTTCAGCAAGTCGCTGGCAAAGATAAAATCTGTCAGGCGGGTATTGTCGCTGTTCATGATATCGGCACTGACACCTTGCCACTCCTTCCGTCCTTCAAAGATGAAGAGGATATTCTCACCAATACCCATGACAGAATTCATGTCATGGGTATTTATGATGGTGGTCATCTGATATTCATGGGTGATAGAATGCAGCAGCTCATCAATGACCAGCGAGGTCTTGGGGTCTAGACCTGAGTTGGGCTCATCGCAAAAGAGATACTTGGGATTCAAGGCGATGGCCCGTGCGATGGCCACACGTTTCTGCATGCCACCACTGATCTCACCAGGATATTTCTTGTCTACGTCCACCAGGTTCACACGTGCCAGACAGTCTTGTGCCCTCCGCTGACGTTCCCTGAGTGTCATCGCCGAGAACATATCGAGTGGGAACATCACGTTCTCCAGTACCGAGAGAGAGTCGAAGAGGGCTGCACTCTGGAAGATCATGCCCATCTCCCTGCGCATCTGCACTTTCTCCTGCTTCGACATCGCCACAAAGTCACGACCATCATAGAGCACCTGTCCACTGGTAGGCTCCAGCAGTCCCACGAGATTTTTCATCAGCACCGTCTTTCCCGATCCGCTCTGACCGATAATCAGGTTGGTGATACCATCCTGAAACACTGTGCTGATATCCTTCAGCACGTCTTTCCGCACCACCTCCTGACCCTTAGGCGAGCGTTCTTCGAAGCTCTTATATAGGTTCTTTACTTCTATCATGACAATAATTGCGTCAGGAACACATCACTAAAGAGTATGAGCACACTACTGCTCACCACGGCATTGGTCGATGCCTTGCCCACATTCACAGAGCCCCCCTCCACGGTATAGCCGTAGAAAGCAGGTACGGAACTGATGATGAAGGCAAAGAACTGGCTCTTGATGATACTCATCCACAGAAACCACGGTACGAAATCATGCTGCAGACCCAGTGTCAGGTCGTCAGGGGGCATGATATGTCCTATATAGGCCGTGCCATAGGCTCCCAGAATGCCCATGGCAGATGAGAAGATCACCAATATAGGCATGATGGTGAGCATGCCCAGGATCTTGGGCAGGATGAGGTAGCATGCCGAGTTCACACCCATGATGTCGAGGGCATCAATCTGCTGTGTCACTCGCATGGTGCCTAGCTCAGAGGCAATGTTACTGCCCACCTTGCCGGCCAGGATCAGACACATGATTGAACTGGAGAACTCCAGCAGCATGATCTCACGTGTCGTGTAGCCAGCCACCCAGCGGGGCATCCACGGGCTCTCGATATTCATCTTCATCTGGATACAGATCACGGCACCGATGAAGAAAGAGATGAGGAGCACGATGCCAATGGAGTTGATGCCAAGCTGAGCCATCTCCTTCACATACTGTTTCCAGAACATACGCATACGCTCGGGCACACTGAACGTGCGTCCCATCAGCATCAGGTAGCGTCCGAAGGTGGTCAGGGCCCTTTGTATAAGCTTCATTCGTTCAACCAATTTTTTTCAGCCGCAAAATTACTAAAAAATATGCATATGCCAAACTTATTTGGACAGGAAAAGTCTTTTCTGCTAAAAATAGGGTACATAAGGACATTCCATTGGCTGACAGGGGGAAGCCCCTATGCCTTCTCTTATTTCCATGAAGAAATCCCTGGCTATCACTTCTGGTGAGCCTGTCGATTGCTACGATGGTACAACGATTCGGTTATGCTACTTGACAGCTGGAATGGGTCTTGAGGTAATGGGCAAATGTTTTACTAAAAGAATGGTCTGTAATAGTTTACGTGCCAACCTCACAAACCGTGTCACCAAAGAAAATTAGGATATGTCATTGATGATATCCAATGTGTCTAATGCGTCAGCAGCCCTGTCGAGTATTGCGTTTGCTTCCTCCTGCTGGAAGTCTTTCTTTCGTAGCACGAAGGAGTTGGTGAGATATTTCTCTCTTACGATCTTGTTTGCAGCCAGCTCCTCTGGTGTACCATGAAAGAGTATGCGACCCTCGAAGAGGAGGTATGCTCTATCGGTAATGCTGAGTGTTTCCTGTACGTTATGGTCAGTAATGAGAATGCCGATGTTACGTTTCTTCAGGTCCCAGACGATGTGCTGGATATCCTCCACGGCAATAGGATCCACACCCGCAAACGGCTCGTCGAGCATGATGAATCGTGGGTTGATGGCCAGGCATCGTGCTATCTCCGTACGTCGTCGCTCACCACCACTGAGCTGGTCACCCTTGTTGCGACGTACCTTGTCGAGTCGGAACTCTGCGATGAGGTCTTCCATGATGGTGTTCCGTTGTTGCTTGTCCAGGTCACGTCTCATCTCGAGTACAGAGAGGATATTGTCTTCGACACTCATCTTACGGAATACGGATGCCTCTTGTGGCAGATAGCCAATGCCCACCTCCTTACGTGCATGCTTGTAGACGGGGAAGTTGGTAATCTCGACATTGGTGCCCTCGCTGTCATCAATGACATAGACATGTCCTTCGTTGGGCATCACCAGACCTGTAGTCATATAGAACGAGGTCGTCTTGCCGGCACCATTGGGACCCAGCAGACCGACAATCTCTCCCTGCCTGACGTCAAAGTTGACGTGGTCTACCACAGTGCGACGTCCATAGCGTTTCACCAGGCCTTCTGCCTTGAGTACTGCCTGTCCTTCTATCCTATGTCCGTCTGCGTTCTGCCTGTTGTGCGACTGAGACTCCTGATGCACTTCTGGCTGTTGAGCTTCCTGCTGTTCAATGTTCTGTTCGATGTCCTGTTGTTCGATGTCCTGTTCCATAGATACCTTATATTATGGGTGCAAAGGTACGAATAAGCGAGAAGAAAACCAAATTTTATTTGAGTTTTCTCGAGCGGGAGTACCTTAGACCGCAGGTCAGAGGGACGAAAGATCGAGAAGAAACCAAATTTTATTTGAGTTTTCTCGAAACGATGGAGCAGTGAGAGCCATCAAACTGGTTTGTTTGGCCGAATCGTGACATCGGAAGACATAGTCAACGGGAGTACCTTAGACCGCAGGTCAGAGGTAAGAATAAGCGAGAAGAAAACCAAATTTTATTTGAGTTTTATCGCGAAGTTGCACAAGATTACCGGGGCAGCAACTAGCATCCGTTGGTCAAAGTGTCCATGATACGTGAGGTGCGACCTCTGTATTTCTCAGGATGTAGTTTACGAAAAAACTTTTACTTTTTACTTAGCCACAAACAGTCTTGGTACAGGATATTTATCTCTGATAGTTATGAAAATAAATTTTCCTGGTTAGGAAATTTTTTTTTCTAGTGAGGAAAATATTTTTCCCCTTCGAAGGAGAAATGACGTATTTTCTTCCTGTTACAAAAAGAAATTACATTCTACGTTTCTTCTTGAACCCCAAAAAGAAAACCACACCAGCGATAAGGCTAGTGCGGTATTCATATGCGATGCTTGGTTGTTATTAACCCAGTTTTGCAATCTGCTTTGTCAGACCCGACTTCAGGTTAGCGGCCTTGTTCTTGTGGATGATGTTGGTCTTTGCCAGCTTATCCAGCATCTTCTGCACCTTGGGGTACATAGCCATAGCCTCTTCTTTGTCAGTCATTGCACGGAGCTTGCGAACAGCATTGCGCATGGTCTTGGCATAATACTTGTTGTGCAGTGCTCTTTTCTTGTCCTGGCGAATTCTCTTCACCGATGATTTGTGGTTTGCCATTTGTTTTTGTTTTTAATGATTAATGTTTAAAGCTTATGGGTCTTGCGTCAATAAAGACGTACTTTCGCACGTCTTCCCAACTGCCCTGGGCAAACTCCTTTCGGAGCTCTCTGCCACCGAGTCCCCTTGCGGGCAAGTGCATCACTGCGCAGATGACAGATTTAAAATGTGTAGTCCCTAGGAGAGTCGAACTCCTCTTTAGAGAATGAAAATCTCTCGTCCTAACCGATAGACGAAGGGACCCCCTATCTTTTTACCTTATTCACTGAATATCTTGAAAATATCAGCCCACTTTATCAAAGCGGGTGCAAAATTAGGCATTTTTTCCCATCTAGCCAAATTTTTGTGAAAGAAAATGATTTCGTTTCGCTATTTTTTGCTAATTTTGCAGCAAATTACCATCAAATTAATACGAAGACAATGAAAAAAAGCATTTTTGTGTTAGGTTTGGCAGCACTCTCTCTGATGATGGGTAGCTGCGGAACGAACAGTACACTGTCGCAAGTGGGAGCGCAGGTGCTGAACAATGTACTTCTGGGTTCAACGGGTACTACCACCACGACAGGCAATACGACCACAGACAACGCTACTGGCGTGCTGGGCAACATTCTCAACAGTGTGCTGGGTGGCTCTTCGAAACCCACCCTTCAGCAGCTCGTGGGAACATGGAAATACAGTCAGCCAGGATGTGCCTTCACCAGCGATCAGTTGCTGGCACAGGCCGGTGGCGAGGTGGTGGCATCGCAGATCAAGGCCAAGCTGCAGCCTACCTTCCAGAAGATCGGCATCAAGTCGAGCAACACATCGATCACGTTGAACGAGAACAAGACCTTCGCACTTTCCCTTGCTGGCAAGAGCTTCAGCGGCAACTTCGCCTATAACGAAGATACGCAGCAGCTGACGCTTCAGGGGTTGTTGCTCACCATCAACTGCTATGCCAAACGCAACAGTGACGGCATTGCCCTGCTCTTTGAGTCGAGCAAGCTACTCACACTGCTGCAGACCCTGTCGGCACTCAGTGGCAATGCCACTCTTCAGACCGTTGGCGATCTGTCGAAGAGCTACGATGGCATGCGCATCGGCTTTGACTTCAAGTAGAGCAACTACAGACTGGCAATGCTTCGGGCCACCGTATAGGCGGTGGTCCAGGCTGCCTGGAAGTTGAATCCTCCCGTGACGCCATCGATGTCGAGCACCTCACCTGCAAAATAGAGTGCGGGACGTGTCCGGCTCTCCAGTGTATGAGGGTTGACGGACGATAGTGAGATACCCCCGCAGGTGACAAATTCATCACGATGGGGAGCACGTCCACTGATATGATACTGATCGGCAACGACAGCAGCCACCAGCCTTCGTTGTTCTTTCGCATTCAGACTGCCCAGTGGTGCCTCTGTAGCACGCTGGGCAATTGCTTTCTCTGCCAGATAGCACCATAGCCGTTGCGACAGCTGCAGGGGTGCCACAGAGGTAACGAGCTTCTGCGGATGCTGACGCATCATGCCTGTGATGGCTTCTGCCACCTCGTCCTCGCTAGCCCCCACCCAGTTCACTTGTAGTGGCAATTGATAATCAGCCTCGTGGAGCTGTCGGGCAGCATAGCTCGACAGTCGCAGGATACAAGGGCCACTCATGCCCCAGTGAGTGATGAGCAGTGGGCCTGCTGAACGCAGACGCATGCCAGGAATCATGGCCTGTGCATGTTCGGCCACAGCACCCATCAGCTGGTGCAGACGATCGTCGGCAATGCTGAAGGAGAATAGCGATGGTACAGGCTCTACGATCTCCTGCTGCAGCCACGAGAGCTGCTCACTGCGAGGCTGTCCACCAGTGGTCACACAGAGGTAATCGTAGTCGGCAAGCTCATCGAGCGACTGGATCTTACAGCCTGTGACCACCTCGATGCCCAGACGATGGGCTTCGTTGAGAAAGAGATTGACAATGGTATGGGCATCCTGCGACTGTGGGAAGACACAATGGTCGGTCTGTGCCACCAGCTTTACTCCCCGTTGCTCGAACCACTGCCACACGGCACGATGGTCGAATTCGCGGAACAGCCGTCCCAGCAGACGGTGACCTCGAGGATACACCTCTCGCAGGTCACGAATATCTTCAAAAGTGTTCGTCACATTGCAGCGTCCACCACCACTGATCTCCACCTTGCGTAGCACTCGCTGGGCTCTTTCCATGATGACGACTTCCATCTGCGGGCATCGCTCTTTCAGGTTGATGGCAAGGAAGAAGCCTGCTGCCCCACCGCCAATTATCGCCGTTCGTTTTATCCTATTCATAACTTGTTCATGCCTTTACGTTTCTTCGTCTCCACAGCACGGTCTGTACAAGGCCACGCATGGCAAGATATACTAGCAGTGCCAGCCAAAGGGCATCGTTATGCATCGATGGCGACAGCAGGAACCATAGGGCAAAGAATGCGATGGCAGCCCAGAAACAGGCAGCAAGCATGTCCCAGCTCATCGTGGTGCCGATGAAGATGCCATCCCATACGAATGCTGCCATGCCAGCCACGGGGATGACTATTGCCCAGGGCAGATACTGCTGAGCCACCATCACCACCTCCTGGTCGCTGGTCAGCAGACGGAGCAGGGGTGTGCCTCCTACCAGATAGGCTATGGTGAAGAGGACAGCCATCGCCACACCCCAGCCAAAGAGATGACGCACCGACAGGCTGAGCATTGGCTTGTTGCCAGCACCCATATAGCGACCTGACAATGCCTCACCGGCATTGGCAAAGCCATCCATCATATAGCTGAAGATGGTGAAGAACTGCATCAGCAACGTGTTGGCTGCCAGGATTAGCGGACCCTGGGCAGAGCCGGCAGAGGTGAAATACAGATTCACACTGACCAGGCAGAGGGTGCGCAGGAATAGTGCCAGCTGGACTGATGAGGCATGATGGCCTGATGAGGGTGACTTGTGCTCTTCCGACAGGATAGCTCGCTGTCTGCGGAGGGTGGTGCCGAGAAAGGCCATACCCACCAGAAATCCGGCCCACTGTGCTATCAGCGTGCCTAGTGCCACTCCGCGGATGCCCATATCGAAACCGATGACCAGTAGTAGCGACACCCCGATATTGACCACGTTCTGACCAATGGCGATAAACATCGGCACACGTGTGTTCTGCATGCCTACGAACCAGCCTGACAGCACATAGAGACCCAGCATGGCGGGGGCTCCCCATATACATATATAATAATAGGGACGGCAGAGCTCAGCCACATGACCCGATGCCTGCATCAGCCAGAAGGTGAGACTCTGCAGCGGCACTTGTGCCACCACGATGGCGATGCCAACAGCGAGTGCAAACAGCATGGTCCGTCGAAGGATGGTACGAGTCTCACCCCACTGCTCTGCACCATAGGCCTGTGCCGTCAGGCCGCTAGTGCTCATGCGGAGAAATGCGAACAGCCAGTACATCACGTTGAAAATCATCGAACCAACGGCAATGGCACCAATGCTGGTGGCACCACCCACATGTCCCATGATGGTCACATCGCAGAGACCCAGCAGGGGCACGGTGATATTTGACACGATGCTGGGGATGGCAAGTTGGAGAATGTCTCTGTCTATGGCTTTCATCTTATCGTCTGCAAAATTACGCATTTTAGTCCACAATCAGGCAGGAGACAGGAGATTTTTTCATTGCATGGTGATACACTGGTCTTACCAAAGCCTTTGCCATGCCCTTGGCATGCTCCTTGGCTATGGCTACACGGTGTTCGGGCCTTGATGATCTGTTGTGCAGTACTTGCCAACTTTTTTATGATGATGTCATCGCACAGGGGGAAATGCCATTTTATCAGAAGTTTATGGAGATTTCTGGGGATGTTTCAAAATAAATTCGTAACTTTGCAACAGTTTATTGTCCACGAACCAAAAACCATAACGATGAGAAAGACTACGCTATTTCTACTTCAACATGTTGCTTTTATTGCCCTACCGCTGTTTGTCTTCGCAGGCAGGGCTTCCGCACAGTCAGCCCTCGATGCCCGTCAGTTCAGCAAGTATTGGAAGGTGGAGTCGGAGTCGCCAGACTATCGTGTGTCGTTCAGTGGCGACACCTGCGAGCTGGTAGCTCCCCAGGGGCTCACCCTGTGGCGCCAGCAGAAGATGCATGCCGATTGTGCCGTAGAGTATGATGTACAGGTGATGAGCGACCGTCTGAGCGACATGAACTGCTTCTGGCTGGCCAGCGACCCTGAGGCCAGCACCATCTGGAGCCGCATGAAATGGCGCAGTGGCAGCTTTGTGCGGTGCTATACCTTGCAGATGTACTACCTGGGATATGGTGGCAACCACAATACCACCACTCGATTCCGTCGCTATACGGGTGATGCCAGGGGGGTCGACAGTGTCAGCCATCGTCCGGCCATCCTCACGGAATATACTGATGCCAGCCACCTGCTCAAGCCCGACCACTGGTATCATGTGAAACTGCAGACGCAAGGGGGACGTACCACCATGTGGGTAGACGGCCAGCGTATCGTTAGCTATCTGGACCCCGAACCGCTTACTGAGGGATGGTTTGGCTTCCGAACCACACTGTCGCACACACGCATCACCAACTTCCAGTGCTACCCGCTTGCGCATGCATCACTTGCAACGGGCATTCCCCTTCACTGGATTGGAACCGACACACTGTCGCACTATACCATACCTGTCACCCTGGGCATACCCTTCTCGCAGGGAGAGCTGGCAGATGTCTCACTACTGCAGGTGGGCGACTATCCCACAGAGGCCTGGGTCAACGCCAGCTGGCCTGATGGATCCGTGAAGTGGGCTGGCCTGTCCGCCACCGTTCCGTCTGGCAAGGAACTCTGCGTGACGAAGAAGACCAGGAAGGAGAAGGCATTGCCATCATCGATGGTACGGGAGACTGCCCAGGAGTATATCATCAACAGCCATGTCGTCTGCGTGCATATCCCACGACAGGGTGCGAACATCATCGACAGCATCATGATGGACAACAAGAGACTGGCGGGAGCTACACGGCTGATAGCTTCTACGGCCGACGATTCCTTCACGGGGAGGATAGACAGTGTGGCTATCGAACGCACAGGACAGCAGCTGACCATTGCACGCATCGAAGGCCGTCATTGTTCTGACAGACGGGCATGGCTGCCCTTTGTCGTGCGACTCTATATCTACAACAACAGCCGGCAGGTCAAGCTTGTGCATACCTTCACCTACGATGGTGACGAGCATCGCGATATGATCACCTCGCTAGGGGTCACCATTGGCGTGCCCATGCGACAGGAGCCCTACAACAGGCATATCGCCTTTGCTACCGACCAGCGAGGGGTATGGGCAGAACCTGTGCAACCCCTGGTGGGCAGACGTTTCCTGTCCAACTGGCAGGCTCAGCGATGGCAGATGGAGGGGAGGAGCATTCCTGCCTATGAGACCATGAACCGAAGTGACAAGCAGCTTGTGGACAACTGGGCTGCATGGGACGGATTCAGACTGTCGCAGTTGACGGACAACAGCTTCTCCATCAGGAAACGGGCCACGGCAGCATCACCATGGATAGGCACCTTCACAGGCTGTCGTGCACCTGGATATGTCTTTGCCGGGGATACCAAGGGGGGACTAGGTGTCTTCATGCATGACTTCTGGCAGTCCTATCCGTCGACCATCCAGATTGAACATGCTCGCAGTCAGGAGGCACTGCTGACGATGTTCCTGTGGAGTGCTGAGGCTGAACCCATGAACCTGTGTCACTACGATACCATCGCCCACGACCTGAATGCCAGCTACGAGGATGTGCAGCAGGGACTGAGCACACCCTATGGCATTGCTCGCACCACCACTCTCTGGCTCGACCCACAGCCTGGCTATCCTGGGAAGGATCATGTCTGCCGACAGGCACGACAGTTCGCTGCCAACGTGCGACTGCTTCCCACACCTGAGTACCTCCACCAGCAGAGGGCCTTTGGCCTGTGGAGCCTGCCCGACACCGGACGGGTGGAACGACGACTGCAACAGTATCTCGACTTCTATCGCAATGCCATCGACCAGCATAAGTGGTACGGATTCTGGAACTATGGCGACATGATGCATGCCTACGATCCCGTGCGACATGAGTGGCAGTACGATGTGGGGGGCTATGCCTGGGACAATACCGAGCTGGGCACACCGCTGTGGCTGTGGTACTCGTTCCTGCGAACTGGCGATGCGGACGTATGGCGGATGGCTGAGGCGATGACACGGCATAATGCCGAGGTGGACACCTATCATCTAGGACCGCTGGCACCACTGGGATCACGACACAATGTCTGCCACTGGGGATGTGGGGCCAAGGAGGCACGCATATCCCAGTCGGCCTTCCTGCGTTTCTACTACTATCTCACGGGGGGGGACGAGCGAACGGGAGACTTGATGCACGCACAGACCGAGGCCGACACACTGCTCTACCACCTTGACCCCATGCGACTGGCTGAGCCTCGCGACAAATACCCTTGCTCAGCACCGGCACGACTGCGCTTCGGACCCGACTGGCTGGCATATGCCGGCAACTGGCTGACGGAATGGGAACGGACTGGCAATCAGAAATACTACGACAAGATACTGACAGGCATGGAGAGCATCACACAGCTGAAGAACGGACTCTTCACGGGCAATCTCGCCTGGGGCTACGACCCCGCTACGGGACGTATCAGCTACGACGGACCGGAAGACCGCCAGCATACCAACCATCTGGCCACCATCATGGGGGGATTTGAGGTGATGAACGAAATCCTGAGTCTATCGCCATCCACCTATCACGCCAGCAAAGAATACAAGGCAAGGGCTGCCAGTGTGTACGATGCCTTCACTCCTCTCTGGCTCGACTATGCCCTGCGCTACAAGCAGATGGCACGCAGTGTCCGTGGCAACAGCTTCCCCGTGCGTCGGCTGTTGGCCTATGGAGCCTGGCAGACACGGTCACCACAGCTGACGTCACAGGCATGGAAAGACCTATGGGGACGCATCGAGCATGCTGTAGCACCCGACTTCCATATCGATAGGATAGAACCGCCTCAGGTTCCTGCCTCTGTTGACGAATGGATCGGACTGAGCACCAACGATGCCGCCATGTGGAGTCTCGATGCCATCTATATGTTGGAGACGCTGACAGCACAATAGGTAAAGCGGCCTGGCCGTCCTCTGCCCTCGTCCTTTCCTTCCCCCCTCGTCCGGTGTTCCGTGTCATGCGGTTCTTGCCGCATGCATGTCTCCGTCCCTCCAAAAGCCAACAAGGGAGCTGCAATCCCTATTACAGCTCCCTCATATATCCCTGCTTTTCCTTTATTCCGCAAACTGCCGGAAATAGTTCAGGCAGTGGGTACGCCACTCCCTGGCATTCTCCAGCTGGTGCTGCAGCCGGCTGCTCACCTCGTCATACCTGCGTTGGTCAACGTATTTCCTGCCTATCGCTGCCCAGCTCGTCACCATCGTCTCCACAGCCTTCACACCCTCGTCATAGTGTGCCTGCAGGCTCTCCCACAGGGTGGTGCCGTCTGTCATCCTGTAGTCCCACGGCAGATGGTGGAACCATAGCAGGTATTCTTCCGGACAGCTCTGCGGGTCGTCATAGATGCTGCTGAAGGGCTGGCGATACTGTTGCGAGGCTCCTGTACCGCCATGTGTGCTGCGGTTGAAGCCGATGCCGTCCTTGCCGGCCTTGTGGTACCACACGGGCTTCCACTCGTCGGGGAAGTTCGGCTGATTGCCCTCCGGTTCGGGACCGTAGTGGTGGTCGCCCTTGAAGATATGGTGCAGGCCTAGTGGCATCATATAGTTCACGCAGGCCTCGTGGCTGCTCTCCATCAGCTCGGTCATCGCATTCACGAAACCGGCATCGGTGGTGAAGGTCTGGCTGAGCCATTCACGGGCGATGGTGGCTGACGACTGACCGGGATCCCACGCCAGACGGCCATACACGTACCAGTTGGCTTGCGAGAAATGATGGCCGCACCAGTTGCTGTCGAGACCGATATTGGCAACACCGGCCACACCGGTCAGGGTGCTTGGGCTCACAAATCCGAAGAACTCCTTCCACATCGGGCCGTGGTACACCAGGTGGCGGCTCTGTCCCAGATACTCCTGTGTGATCTGCAGCTCGGCCATCATGGGGGTCTGCTTCAGCTGGTCGAAGAGGGGGCTATAGGGTTCACGGGGCTGGAAGTCGAGAGGACCGTTCTTGATCTGGATGATCACGTTCTTGCGGAACTGTCCGTCCAGGGGCTGAAACTCGTTCACCGCCTTCATCACACGGTCCGTGGCTCCTTCATGATAGCCATAGACAAAGGCCCGCCACATGATGATGCCACCATAGGGTGCGATGGCATCGGCCAGCATATTGGCACCGTCGGCATGCGAGCGGTGATAGTCGCCGGGGCCTGGCTGACCCTCGCTATTGGCTTTCACCAGGAAACCGCCAAAGTCGGGGATGGCACGGTAGATCTCGGCCACCTTCTGCTGCCACCATGCCGCCACCTGCGGGTCCAGGGGGTCGGCAGTGGACAGCACCTTGCCACCGTTCACGCTACCGACGGCCACACTCATGGGCGATGCGAAATTCACCGAGAGGTACACACGCATGCCATAGGGACGCAGCACGTCGGCTATCTGCCTCACCGAGTCCAGGTATTCCGTGGCCAGCATCCGTGGCGAGGCATTGACATTGTTCAGCACGGTGCCGTTGATGCCTATCGAGGCATTGGCACGGCCATATTCCTTCCACTGATCCCTGTTCCTGTCGGGCCTGCCGTTCCACCAGAAGATGCTGCGGCCGGCATATCCCCGTTCGATGCTGCCATTCAGGTTGTCCCAGTGGTTGAGCACCCGCAGGCTGAAGGCCGGATGCTGTTCGCCTACCTCCACCGCCTCTCCCGTCTGCTGTTGCCGCAGCAGGTAGTAGGCACCATAGAGCAGTCCTATCTCGCTATGCGAGCGAATGGTGAGGCCGCTGCCCTGTCGCTGTATGCGGAAGCCCTCCTTGCCGAAGAGCCCCTGCCTGTGACCGCTGACCAGGCTGAGGGTGATGGGTGCTCCCTTCCAGTAGCCTTTCAGCTCGGCCATAGCCACCTGTAGCGTGGCCGATGGCTGGTAGCCGTTGTCACCCACACATGTCCAGCTGACATCTGCCGGCTGGCCGTTGGCCTGCAGTCGCAGCCACAGTGCATGTCCGTCCTCGCCACGGGCCGTCAGTGCTGCCAGCAGGACGATGATGGCTAGTAGCTGCTTCATCAGTCTAGTGCGTAGGTCAGGGTGGTCACCACGCGGATCTTCTTGATGTACGGGGTGTTCTGGTCGCGGTCCTCAATCTCAAACTGTCCCTGTCCGGCATTGGTGATGCCTCCCAGGCTGGAGTTGCTGGCCTCGGCAAACTGCTCGGCAGTCTTCTGTGCGGCCTTGATGGCCTCATCCATCATCACCGGCTTCAGTTCCAGGAACGAGGCCAGCTCGTAGTTGGGATAGCCACTCTCGATGGCCACACCCTGCTCCAGCAGGTCGCCCTGACGGTAGATGGCCTTGTTCACCTGCTCCACCTTCTTCGTATACACGGTCACCGTGGTGTGAGCGGTATAGCGGTAGCTCTTGCGGTTCTCGCTCCACGTGTTGGCCTCCAGGTCGTTCACCGACGGGGGGTTGATGGTGATCTCATTCTCGTCAAGACCATTCTGCACGAGGAAGGCCTTGATCTTCTCGGCCTGCTGGCTGATGCGCTGGTAGAGGGCAGGCAGGTCGTTGCCCATCTCCGTGGTGCTGATGCTCCATGTCACCTTGTCTGCCGGCACCTCACGCTCGGCAAGGCCTTTCACCGTCACCTTGCGGTCCTTATTGGCAAAGTTGTCAATACCGCACTTGATGCTCCATCCCATCACTACCAGGCCGACGGCCAGGATGATGGCTTCTGTTACTCTGTTCATCATGATGCTCCTTTCTTTTTTTGTAAGACGATTGTACTATATATATTCAATGTGTATCCTCACTCCTCCCGTGGCCGGTGTCTCCGCGAAGGCCACGGCCGCACGGGGTCGCACCGGGGTGGCTGCACACAGACAGCGACACACCTTCTGATTGCAAAGATAGACATTATTCTCTTAAGTACCAAACAAACAGACACATAATTCCGCCATTTTTACACTATTTTTCAAATCTTAGCAAAAATGTGCCTTGCCGTGCCCGTGGCCGTGCCCCACTCCCCTACCGGTTCTGCTCCAGCCACTGCCCTATCCTGTGCAGGGCCTCCTGTGTGGCCTCGTGGCTGTTGAAGGCCGTGAACCTGACATAGCCCTCGCCACTGGGACCGAAGCCCACGCCAGGGGTGCAGACCACGTGGGCACCGTAGAGCATCTCGTGGAAGAACTGCCACGAGCTGCTGCCGTCAGGAGTCTTCACCCAGATGTACGGGGCATTCTCACCGCCATACGCCAGGAAGCCAAGCCTGCGGAACGTGTCCAGCATCACCCGCGCATTCGCCATATAGTAGCCTATCGTCTCCCTGATCTGCCGGCGGCCCTCGGCAGTGTAGGTAGCCTCAGCAGCACGCTGGCTGATATAGCTCGTGCCGTTGAACTTCGTGCTCTGACGACGCAGCCAGAGGTGGTTCAGGCCTATCCGCTGACCGTCCAGGGTGACGGCAGTGAGGTCTTTCGGCACGATGGTATAGCCACAGCGGATGCCCGTGAAGCCGGCCGTCTTCGAGTAGCTGTGGAACTCGATGGCACACTTCCGCGCACCCTTGATCTCGTAGATTGAATGGGGGATGGAGGCATCCTGGATATAGGCCTCGTAGGCAGCATCGAAAAAGATCAGCGTGTCGTTGCGGAGGGCATAGTTGACCCATTTGCGGAGCTCCTCCTTCGTGATCACCGTACCCGTAGGGTTGTTGGGATAGCACAGGTAGATGACGTCCATACGACGATCCGGAATCTGCGGCACGAAGTCGTTGGCAGCCGTACACGGCAGGTAGTTGACGTTCGTCCAGCGACCGTTCTGCTGTATGCCCGCACGGCCGATCATCACGTTCGAGTCGATATACACCGGGTAGATAGGGTCGGTCACCGCGATGCTGTTGTCCCACCGTATCAGCTCCTGGATGTTACCCGTATCACTCTTGGCACCATCGCTGACAAACACCTCGTCGATGTCCAGATGGATGCCACGGGGCAGGAAGTCATATTTCAGGATGGCCTCACGCAGGAAGTCATAGCCCTGCTCGGGCCCGTAGCCATGGAAGCCGGCTGGCGTGGCCATCTCGTCGGCAGCCCGGTGGATGGCATCCACCACGGCAGGGCATAGCGGCTGGGTGACGTCGCCGATGCCCAGCGTCACAATGTCCTCCTTGGGGTGCATAGCCTTGAAGGCGTTGACTTTACTCGCGATGTCTGCAAAGAGATAGTTATCAGGTAACTTCAGGAAGTGGTCG
Organism: Prevotella sp.; assembly: GCA_024684515.1. Taxonomy (GTDB): domain Bacteria; phylum Bacteroidota; class Bacteroidia; order Bacteroidales; family Bacteroidaceae; genus Prevotella. The sequence goes on along the minus strand of JAIKWS010000005.1, from coordinate 21,455 downwards.
TTTACTAGTGCCATGTACGCTGCTGCTTTGGGGTAACCATAATATATTGTCGATGTGTCTGTGCTGTGGCGGGCTTCCCTAGCTTTTTCGGCTGCAAAGGTAATGCAAATGGACGAATCATGCAAGGTGATGCCAATTTTTTTCAGCAACTTTTTTGAATAATATTACGGATTGAAAGCATTTCCGACCGATTTGCTTTCAGTCCGTAAGAAAACAGCACCCCATCCACCCTATTCGTTCGGTTCACGACACCCACGATGTTACGGCCAGCGACTTTTGAAGCACCGACAAGGTTTTATTTCTGTTATTCTCTGTATCCCCCACGACTTTCCCGCATAGTAACGAGATTTTCGGGTATTTCGTGTTTTCGGATACTTTCGGAATCAAAGAAGTATTCCTGCGATGTACCCGCAACGATACCCCCCACCATGATGCCACCCCGCATTGCTCTCTTCCAACGATATTTCCCACATCCCGCATGGGTTTTTATGATTTTTCTCTGTATCCTCAACGACATTCCCGTATAACAACGAGATTTCCGTCTCTTCCGAGTCTTTCGATGTTATAAAGATCAATGAATTTCTCAGCCGCATGGGGTTTTTCTGGTTTTTCGCTTTGCGCAACACAGGCGGCACCTCAACAATAAAAAGTAAATGCATTTACTTTCTATTGTCTTCGGTTTGCACTGTTTTTCCTTTCTGTGGTTGTAGCCTCATCGAGGCTGATGGCGTGTCTGTGTCCTTTTATCTGAGAGCAACGTTCTCAAGTAAAAGGATGCAGGCACACCATCAGGGACGACAGTCCCAACCACAGAAAGGTGGTTTTTATGGTTTTTCTCTGTATTCCCCGCGATGTATTCCCCGCGATGAATCCCAGCCTCGTTTAGAATGTCAGGTGCTTCTCGCCATCCCAGTCCGTCTCCACGGTGACGGTGGTGATGTCCGACGTTGAAGAGCCCGATCCGTTGAAGTACGATCCCGACAGCCAGGTGATATAGTTCTGTTCCATCGGCACGTCAAACTCACGGTTGTAGAGCTCGTTGCCCTCCGCATCCAGGGCCGATGCCTTCAGGTGGATGCTCCCCTCCTGGTCGTGGAGGAACGTGTACAGGTCAAACTGCTTCTGTCCCGAGGCAATATCAAACTTCACGTCCTGCTTGCTGTTGACGCAGCCCAGACCCGTGTTGGCATCGAAGGCACCAGAGCCGCCGGTATAATAGAACCGCATCTTCGTCACACCCGCGGGATACTCGCTGTCGGTGATCACAAAGCGGCAGAGCGACACGATGCGGCTCAGCGATACCTGCATGTCCACAGGCTCGTCGCCTATCGTCACCACACCACTGCAGAGGAAGGTGTCGGAATAGCCCTGGGCATTCGTGAACTTGATGCATGTGGGGTCCGTCATCGTGGGGTTGCCATTCGAGCTGTGGCCCACCACCACCAGCTGATAGTCACCCTCCTCCAGCTGGAACGATGCCGAACCGAAGTCCGACATGTCACTGGTCTGGTTCACCTGCTTCACCCGAGTGCCATCCAGAGTATATACTGCAAAGTTAAGACGTGAGCAGGCCTCCGAGGCAGGCTTCTCGCTACGGGTCAGGGTGCCGAACGACGACTTCTCGACCTTGAACACATTCACCTTCAGGTTGCCGCTGGAGTCGTCCTGCACATCCTCATCAATCTTCAGCTTCTCGCAGGAAGCCACTACGCACAGTGCTACTATCGTGCACACTGTACAAAAGAAAACCGATATCCGTTTCATTATCCGTTCTTTTTTTAATGATACATATTCAATGACCTTTCTCGTTCTCCCTCAAAGCAACCGATGCTGATTCCTCTGAAAGCTTCTGATTCCTCTGAGATTCCGATTCCTCTGAGATTCCGATTCCTCTGAGATTCTGATTCCTCTGAGATGCTGATTCCTCTGAGATTCCGATTGTTCTGAAAGTCATTGACAATGCTGAATGATTAGAAATCGACATCCTTCTGGGTGCCCCATGATGTTTCCACCTTGAATGAGGCTGCCGATGTGCCGACCGTGAAGAGGGCTCCCGAGAGTACGGTCTTGCAGTTACGCTGGAAGGGCACGTTCTCTATCGTTTTCGTTATCAGGACCTCGTTGTCAGCGTTCAGCACCTCGATGGTGATGTTTATCTGTTCCTCCACGTCAGCGGCAGTGGCCAGGAACGGGCAGCTGCTCACGGTGATGGTGCTGCCCACGGCTGTCGAGGGAGAGTTTGTCTGCGAGAAGCCCGTGTCGCTGGTAGCCTTGCCCGTGGTGGGGTTGAAGGCCTTCCCACCCTTGGCGTAGGTCGTTCTGATAGAGGCGATGCCTTCCGGCCGGCTGTCTGTCGACTTGATGGTCAGCATGGCGGTGATACGGTTCAGGGTGACTTCCAGGTCCAGGGGAGATTCCGTCACCGTCACCTGCTGAACGTGGCAGAAGGTCTCGCGGGGCCGTTCCGAGGTGTAGGCGGCAGCGGTGGGGCTGGTCAGGGTGAACACATCGCCAGTGTACATGTCTCGTCCGATGGCCACCATGGTGTAGCTGCCTACTGGCAAGTCGAAGGAGAACTCGCCAAAGGTCGTGTAAGAACTGGGGCTGGAGAGGTTCTGAGACAGTCTCACCACTTCGGTAGTACCCGAATAGAATGCCAGGTCAATAGCTTTGAGGGAACTGTAACCACCCGGTTCTGTAGCAGTTCTTGTCATTCCCTCTCCGTTCGCCATTTCCTCCTTAGTGACCGAGAAATCATTCACTCTCACCTTCACCGGCACAGTAGCCTGGTCATCGGTGTTCATAGCTGTTGTAAAATCCATGTCGTTACTACAGCTAACAACTAGCAGCACGGAAGCTGCAATAAATAGTTTTTTCTTCATAGTTATTGGGAATTAAATTTATGTTGATAATAACTATTTCACGGGCCGAATTTACAACTTTTTTTCACGCCAAGGGTAATTTTCGTCAAAAATTTAACTTTATTTTGCTAAATAATGACCATTTTTCCTAAAATCGTGTAAAAACAGCCCTCATACATGGTCTGCCATTGCCTTTCTGAAAAAAATCTGAAAATGTAATCTCCCACCATTTTTTTTGTACCATCCTGCCACTTCCACGCATCCCAAAGTAATCGCCCACCATCCTTACACAACGCCAGCCAGCCAATACCATCCGGAGGAAGAGACGAGAAAAGAGACCCGAGGACAGAGACTGGAGAATAGAGGACAAAGGAAGGAAGACCGGTGGGACAGGAGACCCTCATCCCTCAGCCCTCATCCCTTTGACCTTAGCCCCAAGGGCTGGTGGTAGGATTTTCTACTCTCCAAACGGCAGCTCTAGCTGGACGGGAGGAAGCTGGGTGAAGGTGAGACGATGGTGGGGTGAGAGGCCATGCTGACGGATGGCATCACGATGGGCCTTGGTGGGATAGCCCTTGTTCTGTTCCCAACGATAGTAGGGATAGTCCTTCGACAAGGCTATCATGTAGTCGTCACGATAGGTCTTTGCCAGGATGCTGGCGGCTGCAATGGCCATCATCTTGCCATCTCCCTTCACGATGGTGGTATAGGGCAGGCTGCGATAGGGCTTGAAACGGTTGCCATCGACGATGACCGCCTGTGGGGTGGTTCTGAGACCGTCCAGTGCCCGGTGCATGGCCAGTATGCTGGCGTTGAGGATGTTGATCTTGTCTATCTCCTGATTGCTGGCGATGCCCACGGCCCAGTCGACGGCATCTCGCTGGATATCCTCTCGCAACAGACGTCGCTGGTGGTCGCTAAGCTGCTTGGAGTCGTTGAGCAACGGGTGCTGATAGTCGTCGGGCAGGATGACGGCAGCGGCATAGACGGGACCTGCCAGGCAGCCTCGTCCTGCCTCATCGACACCGGCCTCGACAAGTCCTTGGTAGTAATGGCTCTGTAGCATCATCGTCGGTCGTTGGGGATTGGTTTATCGCAGCATGGGCAGTACCCTGCGGATGGCGGCCACCAGTGCGTCTACCTCATCGTGCGTGTTGTACAGGGCAAAGGATGCCCGTATGGTGCTGGTATGTCCGAGTCGTTCCACCAGTGGCTGTGCACAGTGGTGACCGGTGCGGACGGCCACTCCCAGCTGGTCGAGCAGGGTGCCGATGTCGAGGGGATGGATGCCGTCTACGACAAAGCTCACCACGGCATCCTTGGGCAGTGGGCCGTCGGCCGTCAGCCTCGGTCCCAGGATGTGCAGCCCCTCTATCTGCTGCAGCTGCCGGGTGGCATAGCGGAGCAGCGACTGCTCGTGGGCATGGATGGTGTCCAGCCCGATGGCGGTGATATAGTCGATGGCGGTGGCCAGGCCATGGGTGGCCACATAGTCGGGGGTGCCGGCCTCGAACTTGAAGGGCAGCTCGTTGAAGGTGGTATGCTCCCAGCTGACGGTGCTGATCATCTCGCCACCTCCCTGATAGGGTGGCAGGCGGTCGAGCCACTCCTCCCGTCCGTAGAGGACGCCAATACCGGTAGGACCGTACATCTTGTGTCCGCTGAATGCCAGGAAGTCGCAGCCGAGTGCCTGTACGTCAATCGGCATGTGAGGAGCACTCTGTGCGGCATCTACGAGCACGGGGATGTCATGGTGGTGGGCTTGCCGTATGATGTCGGCAACAGGGTTGACCGTGCCGAGCACATTGCTGACATGGCAGATGCTGACCAGCCGTGTCCTGTCGGTGATGAAGCTGTGGAGCCGGTCGAGGCACAGCATGCCATCGTCGGTGATGGGCAGGTGCCTCACGACGATGCCTCTCTGCATGGCCTGCATCTGCCATGGCACGATATTGGAATGGTGCTCCATGTCGGTGACCAGCACCTCGTCGCCGGCTCTCATCTGCGATAGGCAGAAGGTCTGTGCCACCAGGTTGATGGCCTCGGTGGTGCCTCGGGTGAAGACTATCTCGTTGGTGCTGCGGGCATGGACGAACTGCCGCACCCGCTGACGTGCCTGCTCATGCAGCTCTGTGGCCTGCTGCGAGAGGTAGTGCACACCACGGTGCACGTTGGCATTCTGGTTGAGATACTCACTGCGCATGGCATCGAGCACGCAAAGGGGTTTCTGTGTGGTGGCGGCATTGTCGAAGTACACAAGCCGGCGGCCATGTACCTCACGGCCTAGGATGGGGAAGTCCTCCCGGATATGATTGATGTCGTACATTGTCATGATCGTCTTGCCAATAGAGAGCTATGGCGGGGGTTATGGATTCGGTGTGCAAAAATACACAAAAAATCACAGACGACAAAGAAAAGGTCTCTTTTTCTCATGTCCTGCGTCTGCGAAAAAGGATGGCCGCCACCACGGGTGCTCCCACCAGTGCGGTCACGGAATTGACCGGCAGCACTCCCTCGAAGCCCGGCATGCGTGCGATGAGGTTGCACAGCAGTGCCAGCACGGCCCCGCTCATGATGGTGGCGGGCATCAGCAGCCGGTGGTCGCTGGTGCGGAAGAGGGCCCGTGTGAGATGGGGCACGGCCAGTCCGATGAACATGATGGGTCCGCAGTAGGCGGTGACGATGGCCACCAGGAGACTGCTGCTGACGATGACCTGCCTGCGGGCTCGCTGGATGTTCAGTCCGAGGTTGGCGGCATAGCGGTCGCCAAGCAGCAGCAGGTTCATGGGCTTCACCAGCAGACAGGCCAGTGGCAGCAGGATGCACATGAGGGCTACGAAGAGCACCATGTCGCCACCCGACACCCGCGAGAAGGAGCCCAGTCCCCATACGACGAAGGCTTTCACATCTTCTTCGGGTGATAGGAATTTCAGTACTCCGATGATGGCAGTAGCCAGATAGCCTATCATCACACCGATGATGAGCAGGGTGCCCCGGCCTTCCACCCGGTTGCTGATCCAGATGATGAGCAGCATGACCAGCAGTGCCCCCGCGATGGCAGCCAGCGAGATGGCGGCATCGCCCAGATAGCCCAGCCTGCTCAGTGCCACCCCTCCCAGCTGTCCTGACATGAGCACGACAAAGGCCACGCCAAGGGCAGCACCATTGGAGATGCCGAGCACGGAGGGGCCTGCCAGCGGGTTGCGGAACACGGTCTGCATCTGCAGGCCACTGACGGCCAGTCCTGCCCCTGCCACCAGTGCCGTCAGCGTCTGTGGCAAACGGCTGCTGAGCACAATATTGGTCCACACCTCCGACTCGCCATCGCTGCCCAGCAGGATGCTGCAGACACTGCCTGCGGGGATGCTCACCGTGCCTATCATCAGGTTGACCACCACCAGCACCAGGATGGTGACCAGCAGCAACAGCAGCTTCATGCCCCAGCCTCTATGTATATCTGCCATTTGTCTGTCGTATTGATTTGAGGTGCAAAATTACACATAAATCCACAACGTACAAAACTTTTTGAGGAAAATACTTTGGCATGTCATGGAAAAACGCTACCTTTGCCCAACGATGGACATTCTGCAGCAGGACATTATGTACTTATCGGGGGTAGGTCCCCACCGCAAGAAGATGCTCAGCGAGGAACTGGGCATCGAGACCTATGGCGACCTGCTGGAATACTATCCATACAAATATGTGGACCGCTCGAAGATCTACCATGTGCGCGAGCTGACGGGTGACATGCCCTTCGTGCAGGTGATAGGCCATATCCTGAGCTACGAGACGTTCGACATGGGTCCTCGCAAGGTGCGTGTGGTGGCTCATCTCTCCGACGGCACGGGCATCATGGACCTGGTATGGTTCAACTACGGCAAGGCAGCCATGCAGAAGTACAAGGTGGGTGTCAGCTACCTGGTCTTCGGCAAGCCCACGGTGTTCAACAACCGCATCCAGGTGGTGCATCCCGAGATTGAGGATGCCCCTGCCAATACCGCTGACACCCAGTCGTGGGGTGGCATGCGTCCCTACTACAGCACCACGGACAAGATGAAGAAGGCGGGCATGACCAGCCGTACCATAGAGACACTGGTGAAGACACTGCTCGACAAGCTCCATAGCCCCCTGCCGGAGACGATACCCGACTTCGTGCTGCTGCCTCATCATCTGATGGGACGTGACGAGGCCCTGCGCACCGTCCACTATCCCAGGGATGCCCGGCTGCTGGAGCGGGCACGGCTGCGTCTGAAGTTCGAGGAGCTCTTCTTCGTACAACTGAACATCCTGCGCTATGCCAGTGCTCAGCGACATCGGTACCGGGGCTATGTGTTCAGCCGCATAGGCATGCTGTTCAACGATTTCTACCAGAAGAACCTACCCTTCCAGCTGACGGGAGCCCAGAAGCGGGTCATGCACGAGATCCGCAACGACCTCTGCTCCGGTCATCAGATGAACAGGCTGCTGCAGGGGGATGTGGGCAGTGGCAAGACACTGGTGGCCCTGATGGCGATGCTCATTGCCCTCGACAACGGCTACCAGGCATGCATCATGGCTCCCACGGAGATACTGGCCGAGCAGCATCTGCAGACCATCAAGGACTTCCTCCGCGACATGCCGGTCCGCATCGAACTGCTGACGGGCATCGTCAAGGGCAAGAAGCGGAGGGAGGTGCTCGACGGCCTCCTCACGGGTGACGTTCAGATCCTGGTGGGCACACATGCCGTCATCGAGGATGCGGTGCAGTTTCAGCAGCTGGGACTGGTCGTCATCGACGAGCAGCATCGCTTCGGGGTGGCACAGCGGGCCAAGCTGTGGGGCAAGGGCAGCGACCTCTTCGTGCCTCACGTGCTGGTGATGACGGCAACTCCCATCCCACGTACACTGGCCATGACGCTATATGGCGACCTGGACGTCAGTGTCATCGACGAGCTGCCACCGGGACGCAAGCCCATACGCACCACTCACGTCTTCGACAATCGTATGACATCGCTCTACGAGGGCATGCGCAAGCAGATACGGCAGGGACGGCAGATCTATGTCGTCTTCCCACTCATCGAGGAGAGTGAGAAGATAGACCTGAGGAACCTGGAACAGGGCTTTGAGACACTCTGCGAGGCCTTTCCGGAGTTCAGGCTGAGCAAGGTGCACGGCAAGATGAAACCCCGCGACAAGGAGGAGGAGATGCAGCGGTTTGTCAGTGGACAGACACAGATGCTCGTGGCTACCACCGTCATCGAGGTGGGGGTCAACGTGCCGAATGCCTCGGTGATGGTGATCCTCGATGCACAGCGGTTTGGACTGTCACAGCTGCACCAGCTGCGAGGACGGGTAGGACGTGGTGCCGACCAGTCGTTCTGCATCCTGGTCACTCCCTTCACCCTCTCCGATGAGACACGCAAGCGCATAGACATCATGTGCCAGACCAACGATGGCTTCCGCATCGCAGAGGCCGACCTGAAACTGCGGGGACCGGGCGACCTGGAGGGTACTCAGCAGAGTGGCATCGCCTTCGACCTGAAGATTGCCAATATAGCCAGCGACGGACAACTGGTACAACTGGCACGTGAGGAGGCACAGCATATCATCGATGGCGACCCCTCACTGCAGGACCCCCGCCATCAGATGCTGCTCACACGACTGCGACAGCTACGAAAGACCGATGTCAACTGGAGCAAGATATCGTAGCATGGAGCCCCCTCCCCTTGAGGGAATCTCCATGCGGCTGAGGCCATGCGGACATCGCGCAGCCACCAATAGCGGACATCGCGCTGCCACCAATAGCGGACATCTCGTAGCCACCAATAGTGGACATCGCGCAGCTAGGTATATCACCAGCCTTCCGTGTTCCTTCACAACCGCATGGCACTCCCCTCCCCTCCTCTTAGGGGAGGGGCAGGGGTGGGGTCTGCAGAACTATCTATTACACTTAGCCTTACACACCTAGCCTTGCCCCTCATTGCGGGCCCGTCAGACCCCACCCCTGCCCCTCCCCTAAGAGGAGGGGAGGGGAGCGCCATCCGGCCATGACACTATCCTCGTTTAGCGAGATTACAGATTGTTCATAAGGATTTCAACCGCACAGGTCGATAAATATCTTCTCCGCCGCATGGCCCATTCGTTCAATTAGTGTGATTCGTGTTCTTTATCACTTCTCAGCCGCATGGTTTTTTTTCGGTTTTTCCTTTCTGTGGTTGTTGCCTCAAAGAGGCTGATGGTGAGTCTGTGTCCTTTTATCTGAGAGCTACGTTCTCAAGGAAAAGGACACAGACACACCATCAGGGACGACAGTCCCAACCACAGAAAGGGGTTTTCTAGTTTTTTTTCTGTATCCCACCGACTTTCCCGCATAATAACGAGATTTTCGGGTATTTCGTATTTTCGGATACTTTCGGAATCAAAGAAGTATTCCTGCGATGCCTCCCGCAACGATACGTATCCCGCATTGCTCTCTTCCAACGATATTTCCCACATTCCGCATGGGGTTTTCTAGGTTTTTCTTGGCTGTGCTGCAAAAGTCCCCTCAAGGGGGTTTTCTAAGCTATTGCTTCAAGAGGTATCAAGCTCGCTTGAATAACGCTTGAGGCAATAGATTAGAATAAATGCTCCCAAAGAGCATTTGCAGCGCAGACAAGGGTTTTCTAGGTTTTTTCTGTATTCTCAACGATGCAGCACAGACAAGGGGTTTTCTAGGTTTTTTTCTGTATTCCACCGACTTTCCCGCATAGTAAAGAATTTTTCGGGTATTTCGTCTTTTTCGATGTTTTCGGGATAAATATCTTCTCAGCCGCATGGCCTATTCGTTCAATAAGTGTGATTCGTGTTCTTTATCTCTTCGCTTCGTGATTATCAATATGGTGCTGCATTCGTAGTGTTCCCTTTACGCAGCTCTTCACATTCCGCATGGGGTTTTCTAGGAATTTCGCTTTGCGCAACACAGGCGGCACCTCAACAATAAAAGTAAACATGTTTACTTTATATTGTCTTCGGTTTGCACTGTTTTTCTTGTCTGTGCTGCAAAGACCCCACTGGGGGTTTTCTAAGAGATTCTTCCTGGGGCTGTCAAATGCATTTGAACAGACGCAGGAATAATCTCTTAGGAAAATGCTCCCAAGAGCATTTGCAGCACAGACAAGGGTTTTCTAGTTTTTTTCTGTAAGCCATCGACCTTCCCGCATTGCTCGTTTTCCGTCTCTTCCGAGTCTTTCGATGTTATCTTGATCTCGATTCTCTCGATTCGTGGTCTTTACACTTCGCTTCGCGATTATCTTTAGGGCCTGCTTACGCTTTGCCGTTCCGTTGCATGCGCCTTTATTGGTAGTAACACACTCCGCATGGGGTTTTCTAGGTTTTTCTTGTCTGTGCTGCAAAAGCCCCACAGGGGTTTTCTAAGATATTCTTCCTGGGGCTGTCAAATGCATTTGAACAGAAGCAGGAAGAATATCTTAGAAAAATGCTCCATAAAGAGCATTTTGCAGCACAGACAAGGGTTTTCTAGGTTTTTTTCTGAATCCCACCGACTTTCCCGCATAATAACGAGATTTTCGGGTATTTCGTCTTTTTCGATGTTTTCGGGATAAATCTTCTCAGCCGCATGGCCCATTCGTTCGATTAGTGTGATTCGTGTTCTTTATCTCTTCGCTTCGTGATTATCAATATGGTGCTGCATTCGTAGTGTTCCCTTTACGCAGCTCTTCACACTCCGCATGGGGTTTTCTAGGTTTTTCTTGTCTGTGCTGCAAAAGCCCCACAGGGGGTTTTCTAAGAGATTCTTCCTGGGGCTGTCAAATGCATTTGAACAGACGCAGGAATAATCTCTTAGAAAAATGCTCCATAAAGAGCATTTGCAGCACATCCAAGGTTTTTTTCAGTTTTTTCTGAATCCCAACGGTGGTACCTGCAACGAGCAGATAGTACAGGACTGGCTGATTGGTATCCCTGACAGCGGCAGACAGTCACGATGCCTTTGCCTGCTTCCTGCGTTTGATGTTCCACATGAGCATGCCGATGCCATTGCCCAATATCACTCCCAGGCTGTTGGCGGCAAAGTCCAGCCATTCGCCGGCACGGGTGGTGGTGCAATAGGCTTGCAACAGCTCGATGCAGCCACTCATCACAATAGGACCCACAAAGGCAAAGAGCACGAGCTTCCAGGCTGTCAGCTGACGGTGGTGGCGCAGATACTCCCACCACATCACCGAGGTGGTACCGCCATACATCACCAGATGAGTCCATTTGTCGATGAACGGCACATCGTCCATCGGGGTCTCGGGCATGGTGACAAACAGACAGAGATACCAGATAAGGGCTACGCAGATGAGGGTCAGCGGATAGCAGCGTAGCAGATGACGGAAGGTATTCATGAGGAAGCTCGAAGGGGGGGAAAGGGGGCAGGGACTACTTCAGCAGGATATTACCGGCAGTGTCTATACGAGCCTGGCTCTGTGGCATGTCAGCCTCACTGAGCTGCTTCATCTCCTTGATCACGGCACCCGTCTTGTCACTGCGAGGACCTATGCCCCGTGTCTGTATGAACGGATGGATCTTGCCACTGAGGAAGGCACCTGTCGCACGACTGATATTGATCTCCAGCAGGGGGGCATAGCCCGAGATACCCGTCAGGCTGACATTATAGGGTGTGCAGAAATTGCCCAGGCTGTAGGCGATGAAACGTCCCTTGTACACTTCTACGGCTCTCAGCACATGAGGACCATGACCATAGACCACGTCAGCACCATGATCGATGCAGAAATGAGCCAGCTGGCGTAGCGAACCACGGTTCTCACCCAGGAAGGTCTCACCACCCTGTGGCACATGACTCTTGCTACGGCCCTCGGCACCACCATGGAAGGAGACCACGACCAGGTCGCAACGAGACACCAGGTCGTCGACAATCCGACCCACCACTTCCAGGTCTGTATGCTTCAGGGTATAGCTGTTATGGCCAAAGGCACAGAGCCCGATCTTCTTGCCACCACGTTCCACGACGGCACTTTCCACACGTCCCTGGATGCCACTGAACAGGATTCCCTGCTCGCGCAGACACTGTTCGGTCGACTCGATGCCCTCCTGTCCGAAGTCATTGGCATGGTTGTTGGCCATGCTCAGGTAGTCGAAGCCTACCTCTTTCAGCCGTGGGGCAAAACTGGTTGGGGTGCGGAAGCTATAGCTGTTGGGACCACTGCCCTTCGTAGAACGGCCACCATCGCAGAGGGTGCCCTCCAGGTTTCCCACGGTGAGGTCTGCCGTGCGCAGGATAGAGGCAGCATCCTTGAACAGATCCTTGCCCTCATTGCCCGGCAGCATCTGACTGGGATAGGTGGTACCCATCATCACATCACCGACCATCGCGATGGTCAGTGTGTCTGTCTGGGCCATGACACTGCCGAACGACAGGGGGAGAAGGAGCAGGGAAAAAGCTTTCGACCATCTCATTTCACCCTCCTCACGCCAATATAGCGTCGCTGATAATAACCTTCTGTCGACTTGCTGATTTTCACACCCTGCTTGGTAGAGGCATGAATAAAGGTGAAGGTATCGGTGATGGGGTCGAAATCCAGTACTATTCCCACATGGCCCACATTACGGCCGGAACGGGGAGAGGTGAAGAATACCAGGTCGCCGGCCTGCATCTCGCTACGCTTGATGGGCCTGTTGATGGCATACTGCTCACGCGACGAGGCACCGATATAGGTGTTGTTCTGATGCTTGTACACATAGCTGGTGAACCCCGAGCAGTCGAACGAGTTAGGACCTTTCGCTCCCCAGACATAGCGAGTGCCAAGATGGGAGAGAGCCTCGTCGATGATGTTCTCAACCATCAGCTCATCATAGTCCAGTGACTCACCACCTTCACGATAGAGGAAATCAAAGTTGCCGATCTCTTCTTCGTTCATGTCGCCATATTGCAACAGCTCGCTGACCAGTTCTTCATCCGATTGCTTATTCTGACCGAAGGCAGAGCCCACAGCAAGACACATGACGACTAGGGTACACAAAAGATGCTTTCTCATAACGTTCTATTAGGTATTGTTAAGATAGCCTTTCCAGGCCAGGATCATAAAACGTTTGCAAAGGTACTAAAAAATATCAAGGCCACCATCACTGTTAATGTCTTTTGTCTACTTTTAACAGTTTGTAAAACCAGGGGGGACAGTATCACGGCACTCCCCACCCTCCTTTTTTTTAGAAACACCAGGGACAAGACCCACTTCACATCTTTATATTATAAGGGCCACCACATCCGTTTTGGATTCATGACACATGCACCAGTCCTACCCAGTTCCACTTCACAGTCCCCAGGAAGAAAGGCCCTTCCGGCCTCCGCATTTCCCTTGGCAGCATGGGGGAAAGACCCCTCCCGTCCTCCCCATTTCCCTTGACCGCATGTTTTTCTCTTAGTATTTCATTGGTTTTCAACGTTTCGCTCCGCGATTATCGATATGGTGCTGCATTCGTAGTGTTCCCTTTACGCAGTTCTTCACCTTCCGCATGGTTTTTTTCGGTTTTTGTCTGTATCCCAACGACTTTCCCGCATAGCTACGAGATTTTCGGGTATTTCGTATTTTTCGATGTTTTCGGGATAAATATCTTCTCAGCCGCATGGCCCATTCGTTCGATTAGTGCGATTCGTGTTCTTTATCTCTTCGCTCCGCGATTGTCTATAGGGGTTGCTATCGCATTGCTATCTACCAACGATGATGCTCACGTTCCGCATGGGGTTTTCTAGGTTTTTCTTGTCTGTGCTGCAAAAGCCCCACAGGGGTTTTCTAAGATATTCTTCCTGGGGCTGTCAAATGCATTTGAACAGAAGCAGGAATAATATCTTAGAAAAATGCTCCCCAAGAGCATTTGCAGCACAGACAAGGGTTTTCTAGGTTTTTGTCTGTATTCCCCAACGATGTACCCTCATAGCAAAGAGATTTTCGGGTATTTCGTATTTTCGGATACTTTCGGAATAAATCTTCTCAGCCGCATGGCCCATTCGTTCGATTAGTGCGATTCGTGTTCTCATCTTCACATTCCGCATGGGGTTTTCTAGGTTTTTCTTGGCTGTGCTGCATAGGCCCACAAGGCCTTTCTAAGAGATTATCCCAAGGGCTGTCAAGCCAGCTTGGAACAGCCCATGGGATAATATCTTAGAAAAATGCTCCATAAAGAGCATTTTGCAGCACAGACAAGGGTTTTCTAGTTTTTTTCTGTATCCTCAACGATGGCACCCCGCAACGAGCCCCCCCCCAACGATGCCACCCCACGATGCCCTCATTCACCTGCCCCAGGAATCATCGTCTCCGACAATATCGTCGAAGCCAATACCATCCCCTTGGTCAAGACCGGAACTAAAAACAGAATCTACTATATTACTAGCCGACATCAGTCTTGCTCCTTGCTCCATGACTACCATGTGCAGAACGGGCTTGATATATGCTTTCCTTTTCATATCGCGTGATGTTTTTATTCTTTATTTCACCAAAACCTTTTTACCGTTGCGAATATACAGTCCGGACTTCGAGGGGTTTGCCACCCTACGGCCTTGCAGGTCGTACCAACAGTCGGCATCCGTCTCCCGGCTCTCTATCAGCAAGATGCCCGTAGTATTCTCGCCATTGCCAAAATTGATGTCGAAGGTGGTCAGACGGGCACCGGAGATATTGTCGTTGCCAATCTGGAAGTACGCACGGCAGGATCCGAGCCCGGTGCCGTCACCGACATATTGCAGTTTGTTGCCATCACTCATCAGCAATATGTTCTCCGTACCCGTGAAGGTCTTGACATCATAACTGCCCATGAAGCGGACACGTGCGTTGCCGCTTGCTCCGTTGTCATAGCTATTGTCAGCATTGCTGATGATGACACCGCTGAAGGTAGGACTCACGATGTAATATTCATCATCGTCCTCGTCCCATCTGATGATATAAGGTGTGCCGGCAGCAAGTGTTCCTGTCGTCTCGCCAAAGGTGAGGTTGAGCGTTGTGCCATTGATGCTGGCTGCTGTCAGTGGTTTTGCTATGGCACCGGCCAGTGGGCTGTCGGCGATAGTCACGTCAAAAGGCAGACAGATTGTGTTCCAGTCACCGTCCTTAAAGAGTGTGCGGCCATAGAGTCTGACTTTGGCCCGCTGTCCGTTATTTTCGTTGATGACACTGCTGTTGTCCCCGGTGTCTGCAATGCTGATGTACGTTGTTGGGGCGTAATAGGTATCCCCATATTTTATGCCGTTTGCATAGGCTGTCAGCAGTCCGTATTCCTTCGTTTGCTCACCCACCATCTCAGCAGTGGATATATCTGCCGGGGTACCCTCATATACTATTTTTTCAGAGGCTATGGTGCTCCTGTCTGTATAGGTCACATCGGCCAGCACGTTGGTGGCTGTCACGCTGACGTTTTCTGTATCAGGATCTTCCTTCGCTGCAATAGGAACAAACTGTGCTCTTTTTCCTTTGAAGGTACCGCTGAAGAGCACGTCTGTCAGGGTGGCAGTATATTCGCCGAAACCGATGATGCCGCCAATAATAATGTCGCCGTCCAAGCTGGCATCCAGACAGCCTTTGAATACCACGCCACTGAGGTTCAGCGTTGCATGATCTGCATGTCCGATGACACCACCGCCGTAGGCAAGATCCCACATATCATAAGAGATATTGGCATCGATGGCGATATTCTGCAGTGTCAGGCTGCCCACACATTTACCTACCAGTGCAGCACCGCCTTCTCCTACCTCCATTTCGCCTGCCACCTTCAGGTCGTGGATGGTGGCTCCGTTGACATATTTGAACAATGCCAGGCCGTCAGTATCTTCGGAACTGAAATTGTTAACGGTGATGGTATGGCTAGCACCGTCGAAGTTACCGCTGAAGGTGCCGTCCAGAGCCTGGTCTGTCTCGATGTCACCAGTCAGCTTCAGATACTCGCCACTAAAGGAGTTACCACCGCTGACAGAGAGGCCCAGGTCTTTCCATTGCTCAGCATTGCTGATAAGGTATGGTTCCTGCTCCGTGCCTTTGCCATACTGTCTGAAATAGTCAAGGTAATAACTGCCTTCACAACCGACTCCATAGTCATAGACCTGTAGCAGTCCGTAGTTCGTTCCGGCATCACCGATGGTTTCTGGCTTCGTGTCGTAGCAGATGGCCTTACTGCCGTCAATGTTCTGGAGCACGGTTGTATAATAGCTGTTTGTATAGCTCACTCCAACTCTGACTTTCGAATCATCTGCACGGCAGAAGGTACGGCTGTTGCCCCCGCTGGTGTCGATATTGACCGTCTTCGGGGCAAAGAGACAGTCGGTGAAGCTGGCACAACATGACTTACCAGTTTCCCTCCAACCGACGAAGCCGCCCCAGTTGGTTGTTTTCGCTCCTATCAGCTCTCCTAAGAACGCACAGCCCTTAAATGTGACATTGCTAAAATATTTATCTATGACGCCGATGAACCCGCCGTTGGTGCCGTCACCAGTTATGTTGCTGTTGATGCTCACGCTGCTGACACAGCCCTGGATGAGGTTATTCTCGCCCGCTGCCTCACAGGCAATGCTGGCGCAGTGTTGTGCCGAGCTGTAGATGCTGCCAGCAATCCTGAGGTTCTTGATCGTGGCATTGCTGATTTTACTGAACAGGGCACACGACTGGTTGAGGTAGCTGCTCTGACTGCCCAGGGCCAGGGTTATCGTATGTCCGTCACCGTCCAGTGAGCCGCAGAAAGTATTGCAGGTCTCGTCCACCGTGATATCATCTGTCGCCAGTTTCAGATACTTGCCGCTATAGGTGTTTCCACGTTCCATCTCAGTTTTCACATAGTTCCATTCTTCAGCACTGCTGATGATATATGGCGAGAGCTCTGTGCCATCGCCACTTGGCTTACTAACATAGTAGTATCTGCCATTACATCCGATGCCGCTAGCATAGACATCCAGCAGCTTGTAGCTTTGCGTCACATCGCCGATGGTGGCAGGCTTGGTAGTGCTAGTGAGACATTCATAGCCGGCTTCGGCCACCTGAAGTGTTGTGGTGTAATAGCAGTCGGTATAGGTAGCTCCTTCTGTGCTGTTGTTGGTCGAGCGGCAGAAGGTACGGCTGTTGCCGCTGTCTGTGTTGATATTGACCGTCTTCGGGGCAAAGAGACAGTTGGTGAAGCTGGCATTGCAGCACTGGTAGCGAACGTAATAGATATCGAAAGCCCGGAGGACATAATATCTCCAACCGATGAAACCACCCCAGCTGGTTGTTTTCTCGCCTATCAGTTCTCCCACGAAGGCACAGCCTTCAAACGCGATGTTGCTTTTATGGACTTTCATGACACCGATGAACCCGCCATTGGTGCCGTCACCACCTAGGTTGCTGTTGATGCTCACACTGCTGACACAGCCCTGGATGAGGTTTTTGTCACCCTCTGCCTCACTGGCCAAGCTGG
Source organism: Prevotella sp. (assembly GCA_024684515.1). Classification (GTDB taxonomy): domain Bacteria; phylum Bacteroidota; class Bacteroidia; order Bacteroidales; family Bacteroidaceae; genus Prevotella. The sequence continues at coordinate 4,185 of JAIKWS010000005.1, read as the reverse complement.
CGTTGAATTGTGCCGAGCTGTAGATGCTGCCTGCTATCAGGAGGTCCTTGATGGTGGCATTGCTGATTTTGCCGAACAGGGCACACGACTGGTCGAGGTAGCTGTCCTGACTGCCGAAGGCCAGGGTTATCGTATGGCCGTTGCCGTCGAAGATTCCACGGAAAGGATGGCTGTCTGTGCCCATCATCGTGCTGACGGTGATGTTGGCATCCAGCCGGAGATACTGGCCACTGAAGTCATTATCCGCTGCACCTTTCTGTAAACGATCTGCAAAGAATGTCAAGTCTTCGGCACTGTCTATGATATATGGCTCCTCCTGGGTGCCTTTGCCGGTGCAGCCCGTTTCTTCTCCTATTGTGACAGAGATGACATAGCTCGTGGTCTCATGACTGGGTGTAAAAGAGAAGCTGCCTGCATGAGTGCTTATTTCCTCATCGTTCAACATCACACTGTTAATCGGATGCGAGATGTCGTCAGTAAGCTTGAATCTGACGGTACCACCGTAATAGGTCTTACTGTCATACTCGAACGTGCTGGCTTCCGTAAACGTAAGAGCCACACCCTCCGGCAGGGGGCTGACCGTGACAGGAGCAGCAAACACATCAAAATCATTGCCGGTATACGATTCAGGATTGATATAATAGTTGTTGGAGCGAATGACATAACTTCCAACAGTACCGAAGATGGCAGCACGGTTGCCGGTGCCTGTGATGGTTCCGCCTGTCAGCACGCAATTGCTGACTATCGCATCTTCATCTTCTTCTTCTCCCCCCAGGACAATTCCCACAATGCCGCCAGCATTGCTTGTACCCATCACATTTGCCTGGCAACGGACATCCTTCAAGGTAGCGATATACATTCTGCCCACCACGCCACCTGCGTAGTCAGTGCCGCTGATATTGGCGTTTGTCAGTACAACATTCTCTATCGTGCAGCTTTGACAATTGCCGAACAGTCCAGCATGACTGTCAGTAGTAGCGACCATGAGTCCGTTGATGGCATGGCCCTGACCGTCAAAGCTCCCCTCGAACGGATGATCTCCTCTGCCTATTGGCGTCCAGTAATAACCTGTTATGTCCAGGTCTTTGTTCAGCTTGTAGGATTTCGCTGCGTATGATTGGCCATTGCCATCCTTCTGGCCGCCATTGACAAGATATGCCATGCGAGCCAGCTCTGCCTCACTCTCGATAAAGATGACGCCATCGCTACCTATGTTACTGAAACTCTCACTCTTACGGTCAGACCAGCCCCCAATCCCAAGGAGGTGCATATAGAGGTAGCTGCCACCACCATCCTTGTTGAGGTCGCAGGGAGTAGAACCACCATTTTCACCGACAGCACCAGCAGAATTGTCATCAATGACGATACTGCTGATATAGCTTTTCAGACTGAGGTCCTTGGAGTAATAGAGGTGTATCTGGTAGTCGCTGCCATTATTCTTGTTCAGGTCGCCATTACAGTCACGGAAGTCCTGATCACCATCACGTGCAGTCATCGTGTACGTAACACCGTTGTGGGTCAGCTCGCCCGGAGCCTGCCAACCCTCGGTATCCATTTCCCATACCCTGAGATAGACACCCGTGATAGCCGTTCCGCTACTCCCTGTGCTATGGTTCGTCTTGTACAGCAGGTAGATATAATGTCCGCCAGCTTTCTCGTTCAGGTCTCTGTCAATCTTTGTCCAACCCTGGCTGATGTAGGTGTTGCACATATCAATAGCATCATCCTCATCATCATCGCCCACAACCATCAGGTCAGTGATAAAGCTTTGTGCCCATGCTCCACAGGTGCCAGCCATTGTCAGCACGAGGAGCAACAGAAAATGTTTGAAACGTGTCATTTCCATGATTGTGCTATTTCTTTTATTACATTTCTATTTTTTGGTGGCAAAGGTAATCACTATTTTCATAACTATCAAGAGGACAGACCATCCACAATCGCCGATTTAACAAATTTTAGTCATTTTTATCTTCCTCGTAACTATTCAGCAACACTCGCGAGCATTCACCATCCTATAACGACAGGATGGTAGCAATGGCATGAAGCCGCGACTGGCTCGTTGCGGGCGGCCATCGTTGAGGGTGCCTAAACAGAAAAAAACCTAGAAAACCCCTTTCTGTGGTTGGGACTGTCGTCCCTGATGGTGTGCCTGTATCCTTTTCCTTGAGAACGTAGCTCTCAGATAAAAGGATACAGACTCACCATCAGCCTCGATGAGGCTGCAACCACAGAAAGGAAAAACCGAGAAAACCCCATGCGGCGGAGGGTGCTGCACATTTTAACCCCATGCGAATGAGAAGTATATTGCCTTATTATACTAAATCGCGGAGCGAAGTGATAAAAGAAAGTGCTTGACGGAATGGAAGCAACAACTCTGATACCACATACAGATGAAAAAGAGACTACTGTAATATATATCCATCCGCATGGTCTATTCGTACGATTTGTGAGATTCGTGTTCAAAAACTAAGATCTTCGTGATTTTTTAAACACTTCGCTTCGCGATTTTCTTTAGGGTGATTAAGTTTTGCTATTCAACGGCATGAACTTTTATTGCTTACAACACAATCCGCATGGGGTTTTCTCGGTTTTTCTTGTCTGTGCTGCAAAAGCCCCCTCAAGGGGGTTTTCTAAGCTATTGCTTCAAGAGGCATCAAGCTCGCTTGAATAACGCTTGAGGCAATAGATTAGAATAAATGCTCCCCAAGAGCATTTTGCAGCACAGACAAGGGTTTTCTAGGTTTTTTTCTGTATCCTCAACGATGCAGCACATCCAAGGGTTTTTATGGTTTTTGTTTGAATCCCACCGACTTTCCCGCATAGTAAAAAGATTTTCGGGTATTTCGTATTTTTCGATGTTTTCGGGATAAATCTTCTCAGCCGCATGGCCCATTCGTTCGATTAGTGCGATTCGTGTTCTTTATCTCTTCGCTCCGCGATTGTCTATAGGGGTTGCTATCGCATTGCTATCTTCCAACGATGATTCCCACACTCCGCATGGGGTTTTCTCGGTTTTTCTTGTCTGTGCTGCAAAAACCCCACAGGTGTTTTCTAAGATATTCTTCCTGGGGCTGTCAAATGCATTTGAACAGAAGCAGGAATAATATCTTAGAAAAATGCTCCATAAAGAGCATTTGCAGCACAGACAAGGGTTTTCTAGGTTTTTTTCTGAATCCCACCGACTTTCCCGCATAGTAAAGAATTTTTCGGGTATTTCGTATTTTTCGATGTTTTCGGGATAAATATCTTCTCAGCCGCATGGCCCATTCGTTCGATTAGTGCGATTCGTGTTCTTAATCACTTCGCTCCGCGATTATCTATATGGTGCTGCTTTTGCATCGCTTCTCCGCCGCATGGGGTTTCTTGTTATATCCGCTTTGCTCAACACAGTCCGCATGGGGTTTTCTCGGAATTTCGCTTTGCGCAACACAGGCGGCACCTCAACAATAAAAGTAAATGCATTTACTTTATATTGTCTTCGGTTTGCACTGTTTTTCTTGGCTGTGCTGCAAAAGCCCCCCCCCTCAAGGGGGACTTTCTAAGAGATTATTCCAGGGGATGTCAAGCTAGCTTGAAGGCTGCGATTAAGTGAGCGCAAAGAAAACATGTTTTCAATTTGCCGAGCGAGAGCAGGCTCGACACGAAGTGTCAACAAAGCTTGAGGCAATAGATTAGAATAAATGCTCCCCAAGAGCATTTTGCAGCACAGACAAGGGTTTTCTCGGTTTTTGTCTGTATCCCACCGACTTTCCCGCATAGTAACGAGATTTTCGGGTATTTCGTATTTTTCGATCTTTTCGGGATAAATCTTCTCAGCCGCATGGCCCATTCGTTCGATTAGTGCGATTCGTGTTCTCATCTTCACGCTCACGAATCAGCAGATGAAAGTGGTTGGACATAAGACTGTATGCGTAGTAGGCGCAGTTACTTCCTACAGGAGTACCCTCATCATCATAATGGACACGCATACGATCGAGAGTCGCAATGAATTGATAATAGTCTTCAGACTCTTCGAAGATATTCTGATGATTAATGCCACGCATCATCACATGAAACTGACGGAGCAGTGAGCACAATGTAAAGCCTGCTTTAGCATTGTCGAGTCGTGACGGAAGTCAACAAAGTTAATATCCCTGTGCACGATTCCTTTCTCGCCTGCCTTGCCATGATTATAATACAAGCACG
>JAIKWS010000059.1 GCA_024684515.1 Prevotella sp. | reverse complement strand
TCCGCCACAAAAGTATAAAAAATCCATCAAATAGAAAAAGAAAAATTGATATTTCTACTGACGAGCATATCCGAAATTACCAGAATTGGCTAATTGTCGCACGTGCGAGCAGGGTGACGCATCGCCGAAGTCAGGAAAAAGATTCTTCGTGCACATAATATTTAGGTCTTGTCTTCTAGATGTCAGTTGTGGCACCGGTTTTCTTGTTGTTGTAATTATGTAAAATACTAATAGTAATTCTATGTAGCTAAATTTATAACGTATTGACAAACAAATTATTGTTGCTTGCCTCGCAAGAAGATGATTCTTATCCTACGACGTTCTTGATGCGTTGCAAGCCTTCCATGAGCAGTGCCCGTGGACAGGCAATGTTGATGCGGATGTAGCCTTGTCCGCTCTGTGGCCCATACATCGTGCCGGGGTTTACCCATACCTTGCCTTGCTGTAGCAGCCGTTCGCAGAGATCGTCTACGGGGATGTTCAGGGCAGAAACGTCTACCCACGGGAGATAGGTGCCCTGCAGCTGGCACACCTTGCACTGGGGCAGTTGCTTGTCGAAGAAAGTACGCAGTGCACAGTAGTTGTCCCACAGATACAGGTTGAGTTCGTCTATCCAGTCCTCACTCTCGTTGTAGGCAGCAATCAGGGCTACGGGGCCGAAGGGATTGAGGTCGCAGACCTCGTTGATGTTGATGGCACGATCCAGACGGCGACGCCACGAGGGCTGTGCACAGATGATGTTGGCTGCCTGCAGTCCTGCGATATTGAACGATTTGGAGGGAGAGTTCAGTATGACGCTATTCTGCCGGCAGTCCTCACTCACGGCAGCAAAGGGCTGGAAGGTATGTCCAGGCATCATCAGTTCGCAGTGGATCTCATCGCTCACCACTTTCACATCGTGGCATAGGCATATGTCGTTCATGTGCTCCAGTTCCTCTCTTGTCCACACCCGTCCCGTGGGGTTATGAGGGTTGCAGAGCAGGAATACGGTGGTCTTCTCGTCGGCACACTTGGCCTCGAAGTCATCCCAGTCGACCCCGAACGTGTCGTCTTTCCGCAGCAATATGCTCTCCAGCACCTCGCAGCCATTATTGCGCACAGAACTGAAGAAGCAGTTGTAGTCGGGCGAGAGGATGAGCACCTTTTCGCCAGGCATGGTGAGTGCCTTGACGGCAACGCTCATGGCTGGCACCACACCTGTCGTATAGAGGATCTCCTCGCGATGGATGGTCCACTGGTGACGACGCTGGAACCATGAGATGACGGCATCGTAGTAGTCGTTGCCGACGATGGTATAGCCGAATACGCCATGCTGGGCTCGCTTCATGATGGCTTGCTGTATGGCGGGAGCAGCCTTGAAGTCCATATCGGCCACCCAGAGGGGGATGATGTCTCTGTCGCTCGTCTCATCCCATTTCACGCAGTTAGTACCGCGTCTGTCCACTATCTCGTCAAAGTTGTATGTCATGCCTGTCGTGTTTCGATGATACAGTTGGCGGGTTGCTTGATATTCTCATTGATGGTGACAGAGCCTATGCTGTCGGCCACGATATGTCCGCTAGTGGGATTCTTGATGTTCTCAATATGCCCACGGATGTCAGCCTCGACATCGCTATACTCAAACACACGGTCACAGTCAGGAGCAAAGGTGCAGTTCTCCAGCACCAGGTGCTCGGCATAGCATAGCAACTGTTCGCCAGCCAGCTGGCAGTTGATAAGCCTCACGTTCTTCGAGTGCCACGCCAGATACTCGCCATCGAGGACAGAATCCCTGATGGTGATGTTCTCACATTCCCAGAACGAGTCCTTCGTCACGATATGTGCATTGCTTATTTCCACGTTCTTGCAATACTGGAACACATATTTGGAATCACTTTTCAGTCCGTCGATCCTGACGTCCTCACAGAACATGAAAGGATAGGTTCCCTCGTGTAGCACTATATTGTTTGCCTCTATACGCTGGCATTTCCAGAACGTCTCGTCGGCATCATTGATGACCACATTCTCCAGATAGATGTCGTGCATCTCCCTGAACATCTTGGGGCCGTCGATGCAGGTATTGGTCATGCGCAAATGGTCGCTGTACCATAGTGCCGAACGTGCTCCCACGTCGAAGACACAGCGGTCTATCCTGAACCCGTGGACATGCCAGAAGGGATACTTTCCCCAGAAGCGGCAGTCCTCAGCTTCAATATTGCTGCACTCCTTGATGGCGCTCTCGCCATCGCCAATAGTCACCTGCTCCAGTCGCAGGTCATGCGTTCCGAACAGAGGACGTTCGCCCTCGAAATGTTGTTGCTTGATAGTTTCCATGTATGTGTCTCTTGCTTAGAATTTGCAAAAATACTCATTTTTGTCTTAATCCCCTTCTTCCGTCATGTTAATTTTATAAAAACCACGGTAATAGTATTTCTTTTTCCAATAGATTTTGGCAGATTGAAAGAAAACTGCTATCTTTGCATTGATTTTCTACCAACTGATGATCGTACCCATTAACTAAATAGAACAAGATGAAAGCAATACTAACGTTGGTACTACCCCTGTTGCTGGGTAGCACAGTCATGGCTCAGGGCACGCTTGCTGACTATCAGCGGGCCAATGCACTGCGTGGCAAGTATTCAGGAAAAATGGCGGGGGGTGATGTCAGCGTGCATCGCATGCGTGACAGCCACAAGTTCTGGTATTCCGTCTTCAATGGCGATTCCACCGTATATAAAGAGGTGGATGCCGAGCACAACACGGTGACCCTGCTTCCAGGCAATCCAGAGCAGCCTCGCCGTCGTGGTGGCTGGCAGGGGCCTCAGCGCCACTGGATGGAGGTTCCCGACGAGAAGGACGGCTGGCAGGTATCGCCTGTCGACAGCAGTCTGGTGGTGTTCCATCGTGACAATAATCTATGGACGCGACAGGGGAAAGAGGAGAAGCCGCTGACCACCAATGGCGACTCCGCCTACTACTATTCCGCCTGGGGACATTTCTCGCCCGATGGTCGCTACTATGCCACCGTGCGCATCAAGCCGGCACCCAAGCGCTTTGTATACTATGTGGAGTCCATGCCCCCACGTGGTCATCGACAGGGGGAGTTTGGTGCCGTAGAGCCTGTTCTTCACAAACAGGAGTATGCCAAGCCTGGTGACTCGCTCAACTATCGTGTGCCTGTGGTGGTCGAGGTGGCTACTGGTCGCGTGACGGAGCCGTCCACCGACCTCTTCCGTCATCAGTATGAGGTGTCGGCACCCCGCTGGGATGACAACAGCAAGACACTGACATTCACCTTCAACGAGCGAGGCCATCACACCTACCGACTGCTGGAGCTGGATGCCGAGAGCGGACAGGTGCGCACGCTGATTGAGGAGACCAACGACAAATACGTGAACTACAATCGCCTGTACCGTCACGATTTCAGCGACGGCAAGCGCATCCTGTGGACCAGCGAGCGCGATGGCCGCAACCACATCTATTTATACGACCGCCAGAAGGCACAGCTCATCCGGCAGGTGACACGTGGTGAGTTCTATGTGCGCGACATCCAGCATATCGACGAGAAGGCAGGCATCGTCTATTTCTCGGCCAACGGCATGAACAAAGACGAGGATCCATACTTCATACATTATTATAAAATAGGCCTGGATGGCAAGCACCTCACTTGTCTTACACCAGAAGCGGGCAATCATAGTGCTACCTTCACGGCCGACATGCAGTATCTCGTCGATACCTATTCCACCGTCACCACACCTCCTGTCACCACCTTGCGATCGGGCAAGAACGGCAAGCTGATCCGTACACTGGAGACTGCCGACATCAGCCGTCTCGAGGCAGAAGGCTGGAAAGCTCCTGAGGTGTTTGTGGCTCCAGGCCGTGATGGCGTGACTGACATGTGGGGCATCATCCTGCGTCCTTCCAACTTCGACCCCAGCAAGAGCTATCCCGTCATCGAGTATATCTACAGCGGTCCTGGCGACCAGTATGTGCCGAAGTCTTTCCGTGCCTGGCACTGGGGCATGGCCGAACTGGCTGAGCTAGGCTTCATCGTGGTACAGCTCGATGCGATGACGACCTCGTTCCGCACCCGTGCCTTCGAGGAGGTATGCTACAAGAATCTGAAGGATGCCGGCTTCCCCGACCGCATCGCGTGGATTAAAGCCGCTGCCGCCAAGTACCCCTATATGGACATCAACCGCGTGGGCATCTATGGCTGTTCGGCTGGTGGGCAGAATGCGATGGCCGCCGTGCTCTGGCATGGTGATTTCTACAAGGCCGCCTATGCCGCCTGTGGCTGTCACGACAACCGCATGGACAAGATATGGTGGAACGAGCAGTGGATGTCGTACCCCATCGACAGCAGTTATGTGGAGTGTTCGAATGTAGCCAATGCCTGGCGACTGGAGCGTCCGCTGATGCTTGTCGTTGGCGAGCTTGACGACAATGTAGACCCTGCCTCCACCATGCAGGTGGTCAGTGCATTGCAGCAGGCAGGAAAGGACTTCGAGCTCGTCGTCATCCCAGGGGCCAAGCATACGATGGGTGAGACCTTTGGCGAGCACAAGCGTGCCGACTTCTTCGTGCGCCACCTGCTGGGTACCACTCCTCCGGCCTGGAGCGAGCTGGTCCGTGCAGGCAGACAGGGCAGATAGCCACACCTCCTACTTTCCCACAAACTGAAAGGCTACGGATTTCGAAGTTGAAGTCCGTAGCCTTTTTAAGTTGCCTTCTTACCTATGCCGGCAACTCAGACTGTGTAGTATTGGTTGCCTTGGCCTTCTGCCTTCTCACCTTGAAACGGTCGAAGCCTTCGCCATAGACACCAATGACAGCACTCTGGCTGACAAAGGCGGTGGGGTCTATCTCGTTGATAATGCGGAAGATGATGTCGCTCTGACGACGTTTGGCCAGCACGAAGAGCATCTTCACCTCCTTGCCGCTATAGAAACCGTGGGCATCGATGATGGTGCAACCACGATGGGGCTCCTTGTTGATGCGGTGTCCTATCTCCTCATACTTGTCGCTGATGATGAAGAACTGCACACTGCGACGCATCGAGTTCACCACCTGGTCGATACAGAAGGCCGTGACATAGAGCACCACATAGCCGTAGATCACCTTCTCCCAGTCCTTCAGCACAAAATAGCTACTAGAAATGATGATGACATCGCAGATCAGGATGACTCGTCCTAGCGATACATCACGATATTTGTTCACGATGGCGGCAATGATATCAGTGCCACCCGTAGAGCCGTTGTTGGCCAGGCCCAGGCCTACACCACAGCCACAGAACACAGCTCCGATGATGGCTGCCATGAAGGGCTGGTCGCTCAGCAGATGTCCGCTGTACTTCTCTGTGGCGATGCCAACGGCTACGGTCAGTACCGATACGGCATAGACCGTCTTCACACAGAATTTCCATCCCAGTATGCGCAAGGCAAAGAGCAGTAGTACCGCATTGATGACAAAGTAGGAGAACTGCACGGGAATGCCAGTTGCCCAGTACAAGATACTGGTGATACCTGCCACACCACCTGTGGTGATATTGTTGGGCAAGAGGAACACCGCCCACCCAATACAGTATGACAGCATGGCTATCGTAATCATCACATAGTCGCGAAATTCACGGCCTATACTGGCTTTGCTTGGTCTTTCCATAGTCTGTTTTCACAATTTGGCTGCAAAGTTAGTTCAAAATTATGAATTATTTCGTAACTTTGCACCGAAATTTTGATTGAAAGATGAAAAAACTGTATATTGAGACATACGGCTGCCAGATGAATGTGGCCGACTCCGAGGTGGTGGCCTCCGTCATGCAGATGGCAGGCTATGAGACCTGTCATGATATAGACCTGGCTGATGCCGTGTTTCTGAACACCTGTTCGGTGCGCGACAATGCCGAACAGAAGATCTTCCATCGTCTGGAGGCACTCAGCCATCGCGAAGGGCTCATCGTCGGTGTACTGGGATGTATGGCCGAGCGAGTGAAGGACGAGCTGATTGAGAAGCACGGTGCACACCTCGTGGCAGGACCAGACAGCTATCTCAGACTGCCAGAGCTGATTGCACAGGCAGAACTGGGACAGAAGGCCATCGATACCGAGCTCTCTACCAGCGAGACCTATCGTGACGTCGTGCCGCAGCGGATGGGCTTGGGACATAAAATCGGAGGCTTCGTCAGCATCATGCGTGGCTGCAACAACTTCTGCCACTACTGCATCGTGCCCTATACCCGTGGAAGGGAGCGTAGCCGCGATGTAGAGAGCATCTTGCGAGAGGTGCGCGACCTGCGCGACCGTGGTTTCAAGGAGGTAACCCTGCTGGGACAGAACGTCAACTCCTATGCCTCTGTTGCCGATGGACGGGATGTTGGATTCGCACGGTTGCTAAGCCTCGTGGCTCAGGAAGCACCTACCATGCGTGTCCGCTTCACCACCTCACATCCCAAGGATATGAGCGACGAGACACTACAGGTCATTGCCGACATGCCCAACGTGTGCCGCCATATCCATCTGCCTGTACAGAGTGGCTCCAATCGCATCTTACAGCTGATGAATCGCAAGTACACCCGCGAGTGGTATCTCGATCGTGTCAGTGCCATACGACGTATCATCCCCGACTGTGGACTGTCAACGGATATCTTTGTGGGCTATCACAGCGAGACGGAAGAGGACCACCAGCTGTCGCTGAGTCTGATGCGTGAGGTGGGCTACGACTCGACTTTCATGTTTAAATATTCTGAGCGTCCAGGCACCTATGCCTCGAAACATCTGCCTGACGACGTGCCTGAGGAGGTGAAGCTGCAACGGCTGAACGAGCTTATCGCCCTGCAGACAGAAATCTCGGCACAGCAGAACAAAAAGGATGTTGGCCACGAGTTCAACGTTTTGGTAGAAGGCTTCTCAAAGCGCTCGCGAGAGCAGCTGTGCGGACGGACAGAGCAAAACAAGATGGTGGTCTTCCCCAAAGGAAACCACCATATGGGCGAGACGGTTCGTGTACGTATCGTCGACAGTACCAGCGCCACCCTGCTGGGCGAACTAGCGTAGCAGAAGATTCGACTCTCTATATCTTGCTATCCATTGTCGTTGATGTTGATTTTCCTCGAAAAATAGGTATTTTTTCTGAAATCACCAAACAATCGGCAAGGCCAAATCATGACAACATGACAATTATGACAAATGACAGCGTCATTCTGGGCACCCGGGAGCTGGCGAAAAACATGAATATCAGTTTGTTTCTAATTTCACCTATTTTCCAATTTTCTCTGTGATCGGAAAATGACGCTGTCATTTGTCACGTTTGTCATGTGTCACGAACCTTTGTTGAGTCGGGGAGATGGTATGTGCTCGGAAAATGACGCTGTCATTTGTCACGTTTGTCATGTGTCACGAACCTTTTGTTGAGTCAGGGAGATGGTATGTGCTCGTCACGTTTCAGGGAGATGGTATGGGCTCGGAAAATGACGATGTCATTTGTCGCGTTTGTCACTTTCTGGGGCTCACAGCATGAAAATTGCTACCTCCCCAGCAAAAAATTTTTTCCTGGTTAGGTAGCAAAATCTTTGTCGTGGTCCTGTTTCCGGCATGATTTTTCGCGTCCGAGGTGCTGTTTGGAGGCCTTTTTTTGCTCGTCCAAAGGGGTTTTTTCGGGCGGAAGAGGGGGTTTTCCGAGCCGCCAAAGCAGTTTTTCGAGTCGCTAAAAGGGCAAATTGAGTGGCAAAAGTGTCTCTTAGAGTAGCCGGATATTCAGGTAGGGCTCCGAGCATATCCACGTCATGTCCCCTTTTTGAATTCCATCATCATTTTCATGACACATGACAAAAGTGACAAATGACAATGTCATCTTTTGCACCCAGCTATTCAGCCAGCATCTGACGTGCGAACTCAATCATCGTGTCACGCCCCTTGGCAAAGTCTTCTGCGCTAAGCTCTACATGATAGTCGGGCTCGATGCCAAATTCCACCGACTGGCGGTTGGCATCGTAGGTGGGCACTGCCGAGAATCGAACGCTCCATCCATTGGGCAGCGAAGAGCTGAAGGGCATTCCTGCACCGCCCCCCGTATGATCGCCCACGATTTTGACCTGTGGCAGTGACTTCATATACATGGTGAACTCGTTGGCAGCACTGTAGACATGACGATTGGTGAGCACCACGACAGGCTTGTGCCATCGGAAATTGCTCGACGGCTCGAGATAATGTGGCTCCATATCAGAAAAGTCGCTGTGTCCAGGTCCTGTCTTGTGCTGCAGATAGCCCACCAGCGTCTTTTCCTGACAGAAGCGTGCAGCCAGCTTGTCGGCATTGGTGAGGTCGCCACCGCCATTGCCCCGTATGTCGATGATGATGCCCTGACAGAGCATCATATACATCAGCACTTCGTCGAGGTTTCCCTCTCCAATGCCAGATGTGAAGCTCTCATAACGGATGTAGCCAATATTATCGTCAAGAATGCGATAGTCGATGCCCGAGGCAATCTTGTAGTCAGTACCCATGTATATGCGGCATAGAGAGTCGCTGTAGTTAGTAGGGTAGCTCTCGTACCACGACCAGTACCTGCCATAGTCGTGCGATGCCGACAGGTTGACGTGCCCATCACGCAGTTCAGAGAGCATCTGCGTGAGCACCTCGAACAGCTGCAGGTCATTCATCTGATTGTCGATGCGCACCTTGTATTTCTGGTATACCGCTTGCCAGTCGAGTCCTATCTGGTGCTGCTTGTAGTCGAGAAAGCAATAATGCTCGTCGATGATTTTCCACAAAGCCTCGAAATTGCCTTGTGGCGTATCGTCGTACTCCTCCTCGTCAACACACGACAGGCATGAAAACGTCAGCAGTATAAGCAAGAAAGACAAGAAATTCTTCATTGGGAACGGATTTTTGTGCAAAATTACAAAAAAAAGTGCGCACATTGCAAGAAAAAGCCTTTTTTTTATTTGAATTTAAAAAAGTTTTGTATCTTTGCATGGCAACGAAAACTATATTCAAAATACGATTCATGGACCTGGGCAATATGAACGGACAACGGCTGTCGATAATCAGTATCCTGCTCTCACTGGTACTGGTCTTCCCCTCCTGTTCGAACGACGACGAAGAGCAGACCATCACAGAGCCTGTTGTGGCTAGTCACATCAAGAAGCAAATCATGGTGGTGTTTGGTCCGTCGCGACTGGGAGACAGGGGATTTGCCGACAACATACTCTCCAGTCTGTTCAAGATACCTCCTATGGCAGATTCCGTCGACGTAGACTTCATCTGTGAAACGAGCGTTGCTTCCACGCAGAGAGAGATCCTGGAGTGGGCCAGCGACAGCATAGACCCCGTTTTTCACGAGCGCTATGACCACCGTCTGCTAATACTCACCGAAACCTATATGCTTCGCTGGCTGGACGTACTGGCTGACGAACTGCAGCCCACCGACGAGGTGCTTCAACTGAAAGTGAACGAGGACGACCTGAACAGCACCGCCGGCTGCCAGCGACTGGGCAATCGCCTGCATGGTGCCAATATTTCAGCTGCCTATTCTATCAGGCGTTTTTGCAAATTCATGGATTATACCGCCGGAATGGCAGAAGCGCGGAATGGAAATCACATCCGCACCGATACCATCCTTTTTATCCACTCATTTGAAGGAAACAATGTCTTCTTTCGCGACAGTATTAAAGAAACGCTGCTTGAGGAGCGTGGTGAACAGTTTCGCACCATAGAAGATAAAGTCTTCACTATCGAAGATGACGAAAAATGGGGAAACGGGGAGATTAGCCTTCCATATGGTAAGACGTTCTCGGAGAATATCTCGTTCGTAACATGGAGCATCTACATATTAAGCGGTTTTTTACCCTTCAGTTTGCTCGATCTTGACGCAGCTGTCAATGGCATCGACTACCAGCTATTAAACACCAGCCACTACTCCCCCTTGTATGCGGTCATACTCGACGCCAGCGCAGAAGGAATATCTTCTCCTGAGCGTTTCTATATCAACCGCGATTTTGGAAGGCTGATCTACAACTGGGGGATAGAGTGGATAAGGAACCCCTTTGCCACCATGCACCGGTGGGAAATACATGGAGGCTGGGACGGATATTGCAAAGACAATTTCTACGGGTACATATAAATGTAGAAAACATGACAATACAATCAACAAGAAGCATCAGCATGCTCTCGCTGCAACTCTTCTTCATGCTGGCAGGCATGCTGGCATCATGCAGCGACCAGGAAGACAGCGAGGCAGTGCCAACACAAACGGTAGTTGTTGACACGCTGAACATAGACGTTGTACTGCCAAAAGAAATTATAAACGAGTGGCGCAACACCATTGAGTGGGCCTCTTACAATATTATGAAGGCACAGACGGCACAGCCGTGGAGAGTATCTCTGAACTTGCGTTTCCACAATGAGGACAGCGAAGACCTGGAGACACTGGCAAGCCGGCTGACACGTCCCGAAGCTGGCGACGACACCTGCCATGCCATCATCGGCCCCTATCACAGTTCCAACGCCAGCGTGTTTTTGAACTATGCCGCCCAAAGCCGTCTGCCGGTAGTGATGCCCACCTGCACCAGTGCCGAATTGCAACGCATCAATGCCCTCAACACCTATGCCTGGTTTCTCACCGAAAGCGATGTCACACAGTGCGATATCATGGCCTCGGCAGCAGGCATCATGGAATGCAGCGACATAGCCCTCATCTACAGCGACGATTCCTACGGACAATCATTTTACGACTACTTTGGATTCTTTGCTACCGAGCATTTGTTCAACATCCCCGGACAGGGAATCATCGACTATGCTAAAGGCGATGACCTCATACCCTTTATCAAAGATATCGACGACAATTGCGAAGGCACTAATCTATACATATTGCTGGCTCTCTCAGATCCTGATGACTATGCTGTGGTTACCGATATCATTACAGATTATTTCAATAGGCATAGTACGAAGGCACATGCCAGCATGATATATGCCGATATAGCCTTAAACCAACACACTATCGACGCATTGTCCATTTCGGGCAATATTGGCGTTTGTCCTACAGGCTCGCCCATCAGTGGATTCCGGCAAGTATACGAATCGGAGTTTGGACATCACCCCAACAACGGGCAGGCACAGGTCTACGACGCCATCACACTCATTGCCCTGGGGGCAGCAATGCGACACGCTCACCCAGACAAGTGCTATGTCGGTGGCAAAGAGGTGGTATACACCACCAAGCCCTATGGGCCAGGATTGACAGACTATATGCGAGCTGTCGTTGCTGCAGATAGCGGAAAGACAACGAAATGGACCATTCCAGGGCTTGCTACCGCCTTTAAAGAAGTGGCAGCAGGCAACTACATTACTCACATGGGGGCCATGGGAAAGACGAAATTTGACAAGGAGAGCAATACCAAAGCTACCAACACAATGTATATGGTCTGGAAGCTAGACTGTGAGAATGCAGCAGAAGAAGATGTAACCAGAATAGCCAAACCCATATGCTATCTGTCTACAAACGGCTACGACAACAGTACAAATACCAGTTTCCTATGGGAAAAGAAATCATTTATTCTGAAGTTTAACAAAGATATCGCAGAGCATACTAATCTACCCGATGTGAAAGACCATTGGGCACTGGTCATCGCCACGAGTACCACGTGGAAAAACTACCGCCATCAAGCCGATGCCCTGGCGATGTACCAGACGCTGCGCAATCATGGATATGACGACGACCATATCGTACTGATCGTGGAGGACAACCTGGCCAACGACTCCCGGAACCCGTTCCCCGGGAAAATCTTTGTCGATAGCGAGGCAACATCCTACTCTGTTGAGGACAGCGACCGTTTCAACGTGCGCAAGAACGCCGTGATAGACTACCATTTCTCTGATTTGCAGCCCGACGATCTACTTGACATCATGACAGGACAACAAAGCGAGCGCCTGCCCCACGTCATCCATCCCAACTCGGCCAGCAATATATTCGTATTCTGGTCTGGTCACGGTGGCGAATCAGAAGGTCCGCTATGGGGCAATGAAGACGAGTGGAACTATTTCGGCCAACAGCGCATCAAGGACATCGTGACACAGATGGACAACAGGAATCTCTACCGAAGGATGATGCTGGCTGTAGAAACGTGTTTCAGCGGTCGCTGGGGACAAATACTGAAAGGTATTCCCGATATAATAGCGTTCACAGCCGCCAATGCCTTTGAGCCCTCGAAGGCCGATATCTTCGACAACAAGCTTGGTGTATTCCTCAGCAACTCCTTCTCGCGCAGATTCATGGAGAAAATCAACGAGAGCAATGGAGACATTCCTATCTATGACATTTATAAGGAGGTGGCAATCACCACCAATGGTTCGCACGTCATGATATACAATGAAGATAACTACGGCTCGGTATACAATTGCAAAATGAGCGACTACTTCCCCCAGTAGTCCCGTCTATTAAATGCTTTTCATTTCTCGCCTCTGTTGCCATATGGTATGAGGACTTTGCTCGTCATCACAATCCTCTGGATATGCCGAGCATCAAATGATGGCTCAGTATATGCTGTTTGAGATTGTTAACACGCAATTGCTGATAGTCGCCTAGATAGCCAATGGAGAACGCCAGCGAGGGTAGCACCTTGTAGGTCAGCGTCAGTTGCTGGCGGAACGTGGGAGCCGACACAAAGGTTGTAGGCACAACGTTGTGGTCGTAGTTGCCTTGTGAAAACAACTCATAGTACGACTGCCCATAGTTAGGGCTGAAAACCACACCTACCAGCGGCAAATCAAGCTCGTAGCGCAGATAGGTGTCGTTGCCGAGAATCGGAAACTTATAGGTAGCTAGCCCCGAAGGCATCAGCTGTAGGCCTAGGCGCCCCTGAGCGGGGTTATTGGAATTGCGTGTGTTGTAAAGGAAACCGATGCCGAGACTGGCTAGACCACCAGCCTGCAGCAAAAGCATGCCATCCAGTATTTGCCATCCGTGATATCTGCCGAGATAGAAATGATAAGCTCCCTCGAGCATCGACTCGTTGTCGGCACGGTCTTTGGCTGTGGTCAGATGGATCTGATTCTGCACAATGGTCGACCAATGTGATTGCGGTCTTGTCTTCTCACTGATGGCAAGGAGGGTGATGCCATTGCCCCTGAACTTCTCCTGCGAGAGGTATGTATCCAGGATTTGCGTCTTTCCTCCTCCCAGTTGATAACTGGTCTGAGCATGTGCTGTCAGTGCTGTCATAAGGCAAACCGCAAGCCACAGACGCATCACTACGATATGATGATGTTTCTTTCTCATTGCTTCATTTGCTATTTGCGGGAACAAACAATAATACAGAGTTGCCAAACAACACTATGGCCCCTAGAAATCGAGGCTCAACTGTCCTGTCATTTCGTCAATGATCTGCTGCTGGCTTTTCCCTGCATCTGGATCAAGGTTCTCATTTTCCTGACCGTCAGGATCTTCATCAGGATCCGAGTCATCATCAGTCTGCTCTGTGGGCACGAACTTCGGTTCCAGTTCTACGATGCTCTCGATTTCGAAGGTTGTCAGGCGCTTGCCTTTGGCTTTGAAACTTTTTACAGCAACGAACTGCTCGCCGTCGATGTCTTCTTCCGGCCTCCCCTCGTCCTTACCACCATAGCTTAGACGAATCATGGGATAAGCCTGGTCGCTTAGCAGCACTAGTCGCGATAGCGGATTGTCGCCAATGAAGCATTGCTTGCGCTTAGCTCCTTCCATCTGGAATCGCTTCAGGTAGGGATAGCCCTGATTATCAGCATCGAAGAGAATAGCAGTCCATACTTTGTCAGGATTATATTTCTCTATGCGCAACAACTGATCTTCATAGTGGTTGTTGGCATCGGAATTAGTAAGGTAGAATTCACCATTGGGCAAGATGACCAGTATCTGGTCTTCGTCGTAGAATTCGCCCAGCAAGCGTCCGTGCTCATCGTAGTTCAGACGGTTTACATCTGGGTCGAACCATACCTTCCGTCCTCCCAGGGTGGAGCGTCCCTGACTCTTCAGTGCTATACGGTGTACCGGTTTCTTGGTAAGCAAGTTGCCCTTCGAAGCCCGTCCCTTGATGATGATATCGGCAAACGAGCGCTCGATGAAGATGCTAGCTCTTGAATTGGCAGCCTGTACCGAAGCGTCGAGCGTCACTTTGATCAGTTCTGCCTCGCCGTTAGGATTGACAGTAAAATAAAGTACGCGCGAACCAGGAGTGCCCTGTGTGACGTCATACTCACGGTCGCGGGTGATGCCAGTGATATTAAATCGTTTGATGTAGCAAGGGCCACCCTTTCCGTCTCGATATACCACGTTATAGATGGTTCGTTTGTCACTTTTCTTGAATACACCCAGCCAGAGGATATTCTTTCCCACGAAAAGCTTCTCAGCCACACGCACCACCTTGTACTTTCCATCGCGATAAAAGATGATGATGTCGTCGATGTCTGAGCAATTGCAGACGAACTCGTCCTTCTTCAGTCCTGTGCCTATGAAGCCCTCCTGGCGATTGACGTACAGTTTTTCGTTGGCCTCAGCCACCTTGGCGGCCTCTATAGTATCAAAATTCTTGATTTCAGTCAGACGGGGATGGTCCTTACCGTATTTATCCTTCAGGAACTGGAACCAGGCTGCCGTCACCTCGACCAGATTCTTCAGATCACGGTCTATTTGTTCAATCTCGGCTTTGATACGAGCCATCAGCTCATCAGCCTTTTCCTTGTTGAATTTCAGTATTCGCTGCATTTTGATCTCAAGCAAACGCAGGATATCGTCCTTGGTTACTTCGCGTATCAACTGAGGATAGAAGGGTGTCAGTCTGTCATCAATATGCTCGCATACCTTGTCCACATTGGGAGCTTCCTCAAACTTGCGATCCTTATAGATGCGCTCCTCGATGAAGATTTTCTCCAGCGACTGGAAATGGAGCTGTTCCAAAAGCTCGTTCTTTCGTATTTCCAGTTCCTGGCGAATCAGTTCCTTCGTGCGCTCAGTGCTATGTATGAGCACATCGCTGATGGTAAGGAACTGTGGCTTGTCGTCCTTGATGACACAGCAATTGGGCGAGATATTAATTTCGCAATCTGTAAATGCGTAGAGAGCGTCTATGGTCTTGTCGGAGGACACCCCTGGTGACAAGTGTACAAGAATCTCTACCTGAGCCGAGGTGAGATCATCCACATGCCGGGCTTTGATCTTTCCCTTCTCAATATTCTTGGTGATGCTTTCGCAGAGCGTGCTAACGGTTTTCGTGAAAGGCAGCTCACGGATGACCAGTGTCTTCTGGTCTAGCTTCTCGATTTTTGCACGAACCTTCACCACACCACCTCGCTGGCCATCATTATATTTCGATACGTCAATCGAGCCACCTGTCAGGAAATCGGGATATAGATGAAATTCCTCACCATGCAGATAGCTGATGGCAGCGTCGCAGATCTCATTGAAATTATGCGGGAGCACCTTGGTGGCCAATCCCACAGCGATGCCTTCTGCCCCTTGAGCCAGCAGCAGTGGAAATTTCACCGGCAGCGTAATAGGCTCCTTGTTACGTCCGTCGTAACTCAGCTGCCATTCTGTCGTCTTGGGGTTGAACACCGTATCGATGGCGAATTTCGACAGACGGGCTTCTATATATCTGGGGGCAGCGGCACGGTCGCCAGTCAGTATGTTTCCCCAGTTGCCCTGAGTGTCCACTAGCAAGTTCTTCTGTCCCAGTTGTACCAGGGCATCGCCAATCGATGCATCGCCATGAGGGTGAAACTGCATAGTGTATCCCACAATATTGGCAACTTTGTTATAGCGCCCGTCGTCCATGCGCTTCATGGAGTGCATGATGCGTCGCTGTACTGGTTTGAAGCCATCTTCGATGTGAGGAATGGCACGATCCAGAATAGCATAGCTGGCATAGTCAAGAAACCAGTTCTGGTACATGCCGCTCAGGTGGTGCACAGCTGCAGCATCGAATCGGTTCACGGGTTTATAGTCAGAATGTCCTTGCGGTTTTGTCTCTTCACCGCCAGTTTCCATCGTCAGATCATCTCTTGTTTCGTCGTCCATTTGCTTGAAGGTTTTCGTAGTTTGCTTGCAAAGGTACAAAAAAATTAGGAAGTTTTGCGACTCTAAAGCAAAATATTTCGAAAAAGGCAAGCAATAAAAAAAGTTAAATGCCTCGTTTTTGACAAAAACAATTGGTCAATTGAAATATATTGCGTAACTTTGCGTCCGTAATTACAAAACCCAAATGCTATGAAACGTATCGTATCACTACTAGCAATGGCCTGGCTATTGGCCATATCCTTCGTGACAGCCCAGCAAATGAAAATGCTTCAGACTGACGTGCCACAGCGACCTGCTGGCCAGCGTGATGTCTTGCAACTTACAGCTCCTCCCCTGAAGGTGGTACGCGTAGGGTTTATTGGCCTAGGGATGCGTGGTCCTGGTGCCGTAGAACGTTTTGCACAAATAGAGGGTACCGATGTGAAAGGACTCTGCGATGTAGAGGCCAACCGCGTGGAAGCCTGCCAGAAGTTACTCGAACGTCATGGACGTCCCCGTGCTACAGCATATAGCGGGTCGACAGAAGCATATAAAAAGATGTGTGACCGCAGTGACATCGACCTTATCTATATTGCCACCGACTGGGTACATCACGTGCCCTTGGCCCTCTATGCCATGGAGCATGGCAAGCATGTGGCCATCGAGGTGCCAGCAGCTATGGACCTTGATGAGATATGGCAGCTTATCAATACCTCGGAACGTACTCGCAAGCACTGTATGATGCTCGAGAACTGTGTCTACGACTTCTTCGAGCTGGCAGCACTGAATATGGCACAGCAGGGGCTCTTTGGCGAGGTATTGCACGTGGAAGGTTCGTATCAGCACAATCTCGACGATTTCTGGACGGAATACTGGGAGAACTGGCGTCTCGACTACAACGCCAAGTACCGTGGCGATGTGTACCCTACCCACGGCATAGGCCCCGACTGCCAGGTACTGAACATCCATCGTGGCGATCGGATGGAATATCTCGTTTCTGTTGATACAAAACCCTATAACGGACCACGAGTGGTGAAGAAACTGACGGGAAAGGACTGCCCTGATTTTCAGAATGGCGATCAGACATCGACACTCATCCGAACTGTCAATGGCAAGACAATGCTCATTCAGCACGATGTGCTGACCCCACGTCCCTACAGTCGCATGTACCAAGTGATAGGCAGTGATGGCTATGCCAGCAAGTATCCTGTCAATCAACTGTTGTTCCGTCAGGAGAAGCTCAGCAACGACATTCCTGACCATGAGAACCTAAGTGCCCACTCGGCCATGCCTGATAGTCTTTGCCAGGCCATGCTCCATAAATACCTTCCCGCCTTCGTGCAGGAACTCGAGGAGAAAGCCCGTCGTGTGGGAGGGCATGGTGGTATGGACTTTCTTATGGACTATCGCCTCATCTACTGCTTGCAAAACGGATTGCCCCTCGACATGGATGTCTACGACATGGCCGAATGGTGCTGCCTGGGACCGCTGACGCGCATCTCGCTTGAGAATGGGTCCATGCCTGTGGCTATTCCTGACTTCACCCGTGGCGCTTGGGATCGCATCAAAGGATTCAAGTACGCTTTCAAATAGACTCGCTATGAACAAAGACCAACTTCTGTCCATTATAGATAGTTTCTGTATAGAAGGAACTGTTGCCGACGTCCGTCCATTGGGCAACGGCCTCATCAACGACACCTATCTAGTGCTGACAGCCCAGTCGGAACATCCTGACTACGTACTGCAGCGTATCAACCACCACATATTCACCAATGTGCCTTTGCTGCAGCACAACATAGAATCCGTTACAAACCACCTGCGAAGCAAGCTGACGGGAGCTGATGCCAATGAGCCGGACCGCCACGTGCTGCGTTTCATCCCTACTCCAGCAGGCACGACTTTCCATTTTGATGGCAGCAGCTACTGGCGACTGTCCGTCTTTATTGCCGACACCGTGACCGTCAATGAGGTTACTCCAGACAGCAGTTACGACTGTGGACGAGCCTTTGGACATTTTGAGCAACAGCTCACCGACCTGCCAGAACAGCTAGGTGAGACCATCCCCGACTTCCATAACATGGAACTACGGCTGCGCCAGTTGCAAGAAGCTGTCGACCACGATGCTGTCCAGCGAGCCCGACTAGTCAACGACGAACTGAAACTCATCTCTATCCATGCTGACGAGATGTGCATTGCCGAGCAACTGCATCGTCAAGGGCTACTCCCCAAGCGTATCTGTCATTGCGATACTAAGGTCAACAATATGCTCTTCGATCGCGATGGTCGTGTGCGATGCATCATCGATCTCGACACGGTCATGCCTGCCTATGTCTTCTCTGATTATGGCGACTTCCTGCGTACAGCAGCCAACACACAGGCAGAAGACTCGCCACAGCTGGACGCCATAGAGTTCCGCTGGGACATCTTCGAGGCTTTCACACGTGGTTATCTGGAATCTGCCGCTGCCTTCCTCACCCCCGTAGAGCGCAATCACCTGCCCTTTGCCGTAATGCTGTTCCCCATGATGCAGGCAGTACGCTTCCTGGCCGACTACCTCAATGGCGACGTCTACTACAAGACGAGCTATGCCGACCATAATCTGGTACGCACACGCAACCAATTGCATTATTTCCAGCAAGTGGAAGCCTGCCGCCACGATATGGCACACATGATAGAGACAACCTGACAGCTACCATCTTTCCCTAAGAATGAAATACGTCACACTCCCAGGCAACCAACAACAAGAGCGACGGCTGTCGTTCTATCTGGCGATGGAGGAATACGTGGCACGCCATAAGGCTGACGACCATCTCTTCTTCCTCTGGCAGGTAGCACCTAGCGTCATCTTTGGCCGCAATCAGGACATCTGGAGCGAGGTCAACGTTGACTATTGCCGTCAGCACGCCATCTGCTGTTACCGAAGAAAGAGTGGTGGAGGCTGCGTCTACGCGGACAAGGGAAATGTGATGTTCTCTTATATCACAAAGGATGAAGATGTCAACCTGACCTTCCAACGATTTATCAATATGCTCATCCTCGTGCTCCGTCGACTGGGTCTTAGCGCTACTGCCAGCAGTCGCAACGATGTGCTCGTAGAGGGTGGCAAGGTCAGTGGCACCGCTTTCTATCATCTGCCGGGTGCCAGTATCGTCCATGGCACCATGCTCTACGACACCATCCTCGACAATATGGTAGCCGCCATCACACCGTCGCGGGAAAAACTACAGAAAAACGGTGTACAGAGCGTGCGGCAGCGCATTGGACTGCTGAAGGACCATCTCAACATCGATATTGAGGCGTTCAAGGACTTCGCACGGCAGACACTATGCACCGGCGAACTGATGCTGAGTCCTGACGACGTGCTCTCAATCGAGACTCTTGAACAGGAATACCTAAACGACGACTTTATCTTTGGAACACAACGAAAGTTACATTAGATTGAATAATATGGAAAACAAACGCACCTGTCTTTACGACAAACATGTAGCACTGGGGGCTTTGATGTCACCCTTTGCAGGCTTTGAGATGCCCATTCAGTACAGTTCCATTACCGACGAGCACCAGGCAGTACGTACGGCCTGTGGCGTGTTCGACGTCTCACACATGGGCGAGGTTACTGTCAAGGGGCATGATGCTGAACGCTATGTACAGCATATCTTCACCAACGATGTCAGCGATGCCCCTGTTGGTAAAATCTTCTATGGAATGATGTGCTACGACGATGGTGGTACTGTCGACGACCTCCTAGTATACAAGATGAACGCGCAGGAATTCTTTCTCGTCATCAATGCCGCTAACATCGACAAGGACTGGGCATGGATGCAGCAGCAGGCTATAGGATTCGACATTGACATGCAGCATGTATCTGAGGCATACGGACAGATAGCCGTACAGGGACCATTGGCGGAGCAAGTAGTAGAGGAGGTTCTGCAGCTGCCCTGCCGCGAGCTGGAATTCTACACCGTGAAGACCATTGGCGACATCATCATCAGCCGTACGGGTTATACGGGCGAGGATGGCTTCGAAATCTATGCCTCCCCAGCCTTTATCAACGACTGCTGGGACAGGCTTATTGCCTCTGGGCGCTGTAAGCCCTGTGGCCTAGGCTGTCGCGACACGTTGCGATTCGAGGTAGGACTGCCCCTCTACGGCGATGAACTGTCGCAGGACATTTCACCCATCATGGCGGGGCTTGGTATGTTCGTCAAACTCGATAAACAGGAATTCGTAGGCAAGGATGCTCTCACTCGTCAGAAGACTGAGGGTGTGGCCCGCAAACTCGTTGGCATCGAGCTGGCTGACAAGGCTATTCCCCGTCACGGATACACTGTGCTCAATGCCCAGGGCGAGCCTGTTGGCGAAGTTACGACGGGCTATCACACGATATCTAGCGATAAGAGCGTTTGCATGGCACTGGTCGACAGCCAGTATGCCAGGCTCGACACTCCGCTCCAAATCCAGATACGCAAAAAAGTATTCCCAGGACGTGTGGTAAAGAAGCGCTTCTACGACAAGCACTACAAGAAATAACGATTTATCAATAAAAGCAATACAACTATGGCAAAAGTAATTGAAGGACTCTATTACAGCGAGTCGCACGAGTATGTAAGAGTAGAGGGTGATTTTGGCTTTATCGGCATCACCGACTATGCCCAGCACGCATTGGGAAACGTGGTTTACGTAGATATGCCCGAGATGGACGACGAGGTGACGGCAGGCGAGGAGTTTGGCGCTGTAGAGAGCGTCAAAGCCGCCAGCGACTTGAATGCACCTGTCAGCGGTACCGTCATAGAGGTCAACGAGGCGCTTGAGGACCAGCCTGAGCTGCTCAACCAAGATGCCTATGAGAACTGGATTATCAAGGTGGAGTTGAAGGATAAGGCTGAACTCGATAGTCTGATGGATGCCAAGGCCTACGAAGAATTCTGCAAAGAGTAGATGATGTACAAATACTTCCCACATACCGAGGCTGAGCTGAAGGCCATGATGGAACAGGTGGGCATCACGTCGCTCGACGACCTCTATGCTGAGGTGCCCGAGGCCATACGCTTTCGTGGCGACTACAACCTGCCGTCGGAGATGAGCGAACTGGAGGTGCGACAGCTCTTCGAGCAGCTGGGACGTCAGAACCAGCAGCTCGTATGCTTTGCCGGCGCTGGCGTCTACGACCACTACACACCTGCTGTCATCCCACAACTGCTACAGCGATCGGAGTTCCTCACCAGCTATACACCCTATCAGGCTGAGATCTCCCAGGGCACCCTGCATTATATCTTTGAATACCAGTCGATGATGGCAGAGCTTACTGGCATGGATATCAGCAACGCCTCGATGTACGATGGCACCACTGCCACTGCCGAGGCCGTCATGATGGCTGTGGCTGCTGGTAAGAAGCAAGACAAGGTGCTGGTCAGCAGTACCCTAGACCCCAAGACGATGGCCGTGGTGCGCACCTATGCCCACTTCCATCATATCGGGATCGAGACGATTGACGCACGAGATGGCGTCACTGATTTCAGTCACCTGCAACAGCTACTGGCCCAGCACCCCAGAGAGTATGCTGCCGTGCTTGTGCAGCAGCCCAACTTCTTCGGCATCATCGAGGACTACAGCGGTTTTGCCGATGCCATACACAGCGAGAAGGGACTCCTTATCGTCAACAGTGTGGCTGCTGACCTGGCACTGCTGAAGACACCTGCCGAGTGGGGTGCCGACATTGCCGTGGGCGATGGGCAGAGCCTGGGCATACCCATGCAGTTCGGAGGACCTTACGTGGGCTATATGTGCTGTACGGAGAAACTCATACGCAAGATGCCAGGACGCATCGTGGGCAAGACGCTCGACAGTCGAGGACAGCGGGCCTTCGTGCTAACCCTGCAGGCACGCGAACAGCATATCCGCAGACAGAAAGCCACCTCCAACATCTGCTCCAACCAGAGTCTGATGGCTCTCTTCGTCACTATCTACATGTCGCTCATGGGCAAGGAAGGACTTAAGGAGGCCGCGCAGCTCAGCTATGCCGGAGCTCACTACCTCTGCGACCAGCTACTAGCCACGGGCCACTTTCAGCTTGCCTATCAGCAGCCGTTCTTCAACGAGTTCGTAGTCTGTTACGATGGCGATGTAGACACCCTGCAGCAACGATTCACGCAGCATGGCTTCTTCGGAGGCATCAAGGTGGCCGACGACCAGCTGATGTTTGCCGTTACCGAGAAACGAACTAAGGAAGAGATCGACACTTTAATCCAACTAGTATGAACAACAAGCTATACGGAAACCTGATATTCGAGCTCTCTGAGAAGGGCCGCAAGGGATATACTCTTCCCAGAAACCGATTTGGCAACTATGCCTTGCCCGATGAGCTACGACGTCAGGACGATGCACAGATGCCCGAATGTGATGAGATGACCGTGGTGCGTCACTATACCAATCTGTCTGCCAACAATTTCGGTGTTGACAATGGTTTCTATCCTCTGGGATCGTGCACGATGAAATACAATCCGAAGATCAACGAGGAGATGGCGGCACTACCCCAGTTCCAGAATCTACACCCCCTACAGCCTGCCGATACCGTGCGGGGTGCCGAAGCCGTCTGCACACTGCTCTGTCGTGCCCTATGCCAGCTCACGGGGCTGCACGCCTTCACGCTGAAGCCCTTTGCAGGTGCTCATGGTGAACTGACAGGACTGATGGTCATCAGGAAGTACCATGAGAGCCGCAATGACGGGCAGCGACAACTGGTCATCGTCCCCGACTCAGCACATGGCACCAACCCCGCCTCGGCAGCCGTTTGCGGATTCGATATCATCGAGGTGAAGTCCACAGCTGAAGGGCTCGTCTCGCTCGACGACCTCAGGCGAATCGTCGAGGCAGAGGGACCGCGTATTGCAGCTATGATGATGACCAATCCCAACACGCTGGGACTCTTCGAGCGACAGATTCCTGAGATAGAGCAACTCATACACCAGACAGGAGCACTGATGTACTACGACGGTGCCAACCTCAACCCTATGCTGGGTGCCGCACGCCCTGGTGACATGGGGTTCGACGTCATGCACATCAATCTCCACAAGACATTCTCCACTCCTCATGGTGGTGGCGGACCAGGAGCAGGACCCGTGGGGGTGCGTGAGGGCCTCGAGCAGTTCTTCCCACAGGTATCACCCTATCACGGCAACTTCGCCGTGGCCATACGCGCCTATGCCTATATCCTCTCGCTGGGACGTGAGCATATCAAGGAGGTGGGACCGCTGGCCACCCTCAATGCCAACTATATTAAGGAATGTCTGAAAGATGTCTATGAGCTGCCCATCGACGGACTGTGCAAGCACGAGTTTGTGTTCGACGGCCTGAAGGACAAGTCGACGGGTGTCACCACGATGGACGTTGCCAAGCGACTGCTCGACTACGGCTATCATGCACCAACTATCTACTTCCCCCTGCTCTTCCACGAGAGCCTCATGATCGAGCCCACGGAAAACGAGTCGAAGACAACCATCGATGGCTTTATTGACGTGATGCGACAGATTGCTGACGAGGCGAAGACCAATCCGGAACAGGTGAAGAGCGCACCCCATCATACGCCAATAGGACGTGTGGACGATGTGCTCGCAGCCAAGCATCCTGTCACGACGTGGCGACAACTGGTTGCCGAACATTGCTGACCGTTAAACAAAAAAGACGATGACAGAAGAAACTGATCTCATCATCATTGGTGCAGGGCCAGGAGGCTACCGCGCTGCTGCCTATGCCGCCAGCAAAGGGCTGAAGGTGATGGTATTTGAACAGGCTCACGTAGGAGGTACATGCCTCAACGAGGGCTGTATTCCCACCAAGGCCTATGCCCGCCATGCCGAGCTGATGCTCATGCTCAGAGAGGGCGGCACCTTCGGACTCAAAGGTCTGCACTACGACTTCGACTTCAGTCAGGTGCTGGCACGCAAGAACGAGGTGCTCGCGCAGTTGCGCAGTGGCATCGAGACACTGCTCGCCCATCCTAACATCATGGTGGTACGTGCCGAGGCATGCTTCGTCGACGCACATACGGTGGCTGCTGGTGGCTGTCATTATTCGGCACCACACATCATCATCGCCACGGGCTCTGTGCCTAAGTCGCTGCGGCTCAGCGTGCCCGCCAGTCGCCCAGTACTCGATAGTAGAGACCTGCTACTGCTCGACCAGCTGCCCCAAAGTCTCTGCATCGTGGGTGCTGGCGTCATCGGCATGGAGTTTGCCAGCATCTTCTCGGCCTTTGGCACCAAGGTCACCGTGGTGGAGTTCCTCAAGGAATGCCTGCCTGCCCTCGACAGCGACATCGCCAAGCGGTTGCGCAAGACGCTCGAGAAGCGGGGTGTCGATTTCTTCATGCAGTGTGGTGTCACCGCCATCACCGCCGAGGGTGTCACCTTCCAGGATAAGAAAGGTCGCCAGCAGACCGTCGATGCCGAGCAGGTGCTCATGGCCGTGGGACGTGCGCCACGTGTCTTCGACCACTTCCGGCTGGCCGGCTTTGACTACGACGAGCGGTGCGGCATCCTGGTCGATGATCACATGCAGACCACCGTGTCGGGCATCTATGCCATTGGCGACGTGAATGGTCGTCAGATGCTGGCCCATGCTGCCGAGATGCAGGCCAAGGTAGCCGTCGACCATATCCTCGCTGGTGGCGATGAGACGCTGGCTGTCGACCTCTCCATCATGCCCGCTGCCGTTTTCACCAGTCCTGAGGCCGCTGGCGTTGGCCTTACGGAAGATCAGCTGAAGGCCACTGGTGCCGACTACGAGTGTCGCAAGTCCTTCTATCGTGCCAACGGCAAGGCTTTGGCGATGAACGAGACCGACGGCATGGTGAAACTGCTCAGCGAGCCCGATGCCGGACGTATCCTTGGCTGTCATGCCTTTGGTGCCCATGCTGCCGACCTCATCCAGGAGGCCAGCGTGCTCATGTGCCGACAGACCACCGTGGCACAGCTGCGCCACATGGTGCACATACACCCCACCCTCTCCGAGTTGCTACTTGACGCAGCAGAGGCATAGCATGATCAATTCAAGCTTCCGGCCTCTGACGATTCAGAAGCCTGTCCAGCTGAATCACGGTACGGGATGTCAGCGCAAAATTGCACTCACATGTTTCACCCCTTGGTGCCCGGAATGACACTGTCATTTGTCACGTTTGTCATGTGTCATGTGGGTGAGATATGACAATGCAAGAAAAAAGAGGCTAGTATGGCCGGATGGCACTCCCCTTCTCTCCTCTTAAGTGCCATCCGGTCCTTTTGCGACTCGAAGAGAGACACTTTTGACGCTTAATTTGCCCCTTTAGCGACTCGAAAAACTGCTTTGGCGGCTCGGGAAACCCCCTCTTCCGCCCGAAAAACCCCCTTTGGACGAGCAAAAAAAGGCCTCCAAACAGCACCTCGGACGCGAAAAATCATGCCGGAAACAGGACCACGACAAAGATTTTGCTACCTAACGAGGAAAAAATTTTTTGCTGGGGAGGTAGCAATTTTCATGCTGTGAGCCCCAGAAAGTGACAAACGTGACAAATGACAGCGTCATTTTCCGAGCACATACCATCTTCCTGAAACGTGACGAGCACATACCATCTCCCTGAAACGTGACGAGCCCATACCATCTCCCAGACTCGACAAAGGTTTGTGACACATGACAAACGTGACAAATGACAGCGTCATTTTCCGAGCACAGAGAAAATAAAAAACAGGTGAAATTAGAAACATATTTATATTATATATATAATATATAAATATGAATCGATATTCATGTTTTTTCGCCTGTTCCCGGGTGCCCAGAATGACACTGTCATTTGTCATAATTGTCATGTTGTCATGATTTGGCCTATAACTTCCTGGGCGGCAGAGCATCATGCTATATATCATGTGCGGCAAGTGGACCAAGGAAATCGAGGACTTCATCATCTGGTCGTTCGACTACGATATGTGGTGCAAGATGTGCCTGCTGGGATCGGAGATGAAGGACAAGCTGGAGAACGACAGCCACATCATGAAGCATGGCGTGCCCTGCATGCTGGAGCAGCTGGGCGACACCTTCACCCGCACGGAATATGATGCCCTGGAGCGTGTGGAGTGTGCCAACACCAAGCAGCCCGGCAATCTGCTGAGCAAGTGGAAACGACGTGAGTGGGTGGAATACAACGAGGAACTGAAGATCTACGTCAAGACCGAGAAGTACTACTCCAAGAACGCGGCATGAGCCCTCTGCCCATCCCATCACGAGTCATCACTCATGACAAACGTGGGAAAAGTACAAGGGCTGAGATTTCAGCTCTTGTCAACAACGACGGCGGCATGCTGGGCACACGACGGCCATAAGCACGGACGATGAACAGAAAGAGGCTTCCAGACGGGGGCCTCTTTTTTCATGCATAGCCATAGTTGGCACATGACACATGACAAACGTGACAAATGACAGCGTCATTCCGGGCACCATTCTATATCATTGCCATATATTGGCATAGGAGATTCTTTGTAAAATAATTCAAGTTTCGAAAGTTTCTGAAGCTATTTATGCCATCCGGCTGAGGGCAAAGGTCAAAAGGGCAATGGCCAATGGTGTTCTTGTCGAGGGGCTTTGATAGGGAAGTGGCATCACGGGGGGGCATGATTGCCCCGCAACGTGGGATGGCTTACGTACCTGCTCAGAACGGACGGTCTGTCCAGGGAATGACGGGCACACCATCATCACCGAACTGAATGGGTAGCCACAGATGGAGGCTCTGTGCCAGATGACGGGGATTCCAGATGTCGGCCATGAAGAGCAGACGCTGGTCGTCAGTACGGAAGATGAAGGTGCCCTGTGCGCCAAAGGTCTTTGAGGCGTCCATATCATGATAGCCAGTGGCCTTTCCTTTGAAAGGGGTCGGCAGCTGCTGCCATGGTCCCCAGATATTGCTGGCACGGAACATGCGGGCCTCGTTGGGTGCCCATCCCGTACAGCCAGAGCAGATAAGCCAGTAGACGCCATCGTGGCGGAACAGGCAGGGAGCCTCGTTCTGTCCCCCTGGCGCTACCATGACGTAGCGACCTGTATAGTCGAGGTAGTCGTCAGTGAGCTCGCTGATGAGCAGTGTGAGGTTTTCTTGCGATGAGGTGATATGATAGGCATGGCCATCATCGTCAACAAACACCGTCTGGTCGCGACTCATCTGTCCCTCTTTCATGTCGCGCCACAGATACATGCCCTTCTCCACTTCACGTCGCCATGCTGGCGTCCACCACTCCTGCCACTGCGAGGCATCTGTCTGCTGTGCGGCCTGTCGCTGCTGCTCACTCATGTCGAAGGGCCACTGTCCGGCATGCAGACGGGTACTGCGCACGAAGCGGAAAGGACCAGTAGGCGTGGCACTCTCGGCAAAAGCCACACGTGCAGCCTCGTAGCCACGGCCTTTCAGTTCGAGATGGAAGAGCATGACAAAGCGTTGCGTCTTCGCGCACCACAGCACCTTAGGTCGCTCCATGATGCAGCCACGCTCGATGTCGCTACCCTGCTCGGGGCTGACGCTCAGTGCCAGGGCCTCGCGCTTCCAGTGCTGCAGGTCGCTGGATGAATAGACGCTGACGCCTGCATCCATCGTATAGCCACGCTCAGGCCGCTGTTCGCCATACCAGTAGTAGGTATCGCCATGCTTCAGGATGCAGCCGCCGTGGGCGTTGATATGCTTGCCGTCGGCATCGGGCCACGGCTGTCCGTTGACGAGTTGTGCTGCGGCCAGCAGCGGCAACAGCAGGGAGAGGAGTAGGAAGTTTAGTCGTTTCATGTTGATAGATGGTTTTAGCATGATGGTAAAAAAGGCAACACTCCCCCTGCCACCAATGGCGACAGGGGGGGCAAGCGTTGGTAGAATGTCGCTTCTATCAGTTAGAAGTTCACACCCAGGTTGATGAACAGTGCTCCGTTGTGAGCTGAGGCATCGTCGCCGTTTGTCAGCTGCCAGTCGGCAATATTGGTGATGCCAAACTGATAGCCAGCCTCGAGATAGAGCTTGTTGTACTCAGCACCGCAGCCAAGCTTGATGCCCATGTCGGCACGCTTGAACTTGCCATCGCCAAAGGAGTCTGTCTTGCCGGCACCACTGGTCTTCCATTTACCACCAAACAGACCATAGCGGAAGGTTGGGCCAATAAAGGGCAGGATGGCGATATCGTCACTGGCCTGGATGCCATACTTGATCAGGATAGGCAGCTCGAGGTAGTTGAGGCTGATGGTAGTCTTGTCCTTGCTGGCACCACAGCCAGTGTAGTAAAGACCACTCTCCAGGAAGATGGGTGTGACATCGCTCAGACGCAGGCCAACGGTACCACCAAAGTTCAGGCCAGCCTTCGAGCCCAGGTCGGGAGCATCGCCAGTGAGACTGGCTATGTTGACGCCAAGACGGAGGCCATAGTATACAGAACTCTCATCAAGTGAGAAATTGCCGCTGCTGAATTGTGCGGACGATGGTGCTGCAAAGAGCACAGCCACAAGGGCTACGAGAATCTTTTTCATACGCTTTTTCAATTTATTTAAGAAATGTATTTACGTTAACGGATGCAAAGTAACACATTTTTTTTCATTTATCCAAACTTTCCTGTGAAAAGTTTACACTTTACCATTTCTTTTTGCTATCTTTGCAGCATCATCCTGACGACTTGAAGGTGCGTCACACAAGGAACAATATCCAATCCATGCCAATAGCTATGAGTGACAACAAAAACCTGTATCAGCTGGACGGCCGTGTACCTGTGGTCCAAGCCGTCCCCTTTGGTCTTCAGCACGTGCTGGCCATGTTCGTATCCAACATTGCTCCCATCATCATCCTTGCCAGTGTGGTGGGTACCGACCCTGCGGTCAGTGCCACGCTCATCCAGAACTGTATGGTCATCGCAGGCATAGGCACGCTGGTCCAGCTCTATCCTGTGTGGCGCATCGGCTCTCGCCTGCCCATCGTCATGGGCATCAGCTTCACCTTCCTCTCGCTCTCCATCTCCATTGCCGCCTCCCAGGGCATGGGTGTGCTCATGGGAGCCGTCATCGTGGGAGGCATCGTCGAGGGACTGCTGGGCCTTTTTGCCCGTTACTGGATACGCATCATCGCACCTGTGGTGGCAGCCACCGTGGTGACCGCCATCGGCTTCTCGCTGCTACCTATTGGTGCCAACTCGTTTGCCGGAGGCCAGGGTGCTGCCGACTTCGGATCGGCCAGCAACTGGATTGTGGGTATGGTGACACTGGTCACCTGTCTCTGCTGTCAGATTTTTGCCAAGAACACGCTACGAGCCCTCTCTGTGCTGATAGGCCTCATCGTGGGCTATATCCTCGCCGTCTGCATGGGTATGGTCGATTTCTCCGGACTCCAGCATGTGGATATCGTCTCGCTGCCCCATGTGCTGCCCTTCAAGCCCGAATTCAATATTGGTGCCATCCTGTCGATCATCGCCATCTATTTCGTATCTGCCACTGAGACCATTGGCGACACCAGTGCCTTGTGTTCCTGTGCCCTCCATCGTGCGCCTACCGAGCGCGAGCTGGGAGCGAGCATCTCGTGCGACGGCTTCATGAGCACGCTGGCGGGAGTCTTCGGCTGCACACCCATCACCTCGTTCAGCCAGAACGTAGGACTGGCCAATCTCTCTGGCGTGGTCAACCGCTTCGCCATTGCCACTGGAGCCTGCATCATGATTCTGGGAGGTATCTTCCCCTTGGTGGGCACGCTGCTCACCACCATCCCCCAGGCCGTGCTGGGTGGCTGTACCGTCGTCATGTTCGGCTCCATCATGTTTGCTGGATTCGAGATGCTGGCCAAGTGTGGCTTCAGCCATCGCAACATGATCATCGTGGCCACGTCGCTGAGCGTGGGACTCGGATTCACGCAGGCCGCAGGCATGTTTGGCATCTTCCCCGAGATGGTGCAGACAATATTTGCCGAGAACTGCGTGGCTGTGGTGTTCCTCTTGGCCGTGGTGCTGAACTTGTTGCTGCCGAAGGAGAAGCAGCAATGATGATGGGTGCGACAAAGAGATGGAACTTTAAAAAACGCAAGGTCCGCTCCTCAGTACGATGCCTTTGAAGCTTCGTGAATCTTGTTCTGCTTCACTGCCGTACATATTTATATTGCACTAAAGCACATACTCGTCTTTGTCCGACTGGATGACGACATGCCCTTCTCTTGCAAACTTCCTAGCCGGCAGGCTGTTGTCATCAGAGACACGAGGATGCAGGATGGCAGTGGTGCCCTGACGCTCATATTCCACGGCAGCCAGGATGAAAGCACCAAGCGCCTTGCCTTCGGTCTGTTTCATCGATGCGGTGACACGTGTCACATCTGATCCCAGCAGATAATAGGCTGCCGAGCCATCGCGGTTGCTGCTGCCACAGAGACCTGCCGATCGGCACGAGTTGCAGATGTGCAGGCCATTGTCGCCATCGTCCACCAGAAACTGTTGCACATAGCCTTGATAGGCTTTTCTGGCCAGTGCCGTATAGTCGGCATCGAAGAGCCCCAGGCGATGTCCCTTCAGATAGCAGGCAATGAAGATGGCCGATGCCGATGACTCCAAGTAGTTGTATACTGGCTCATAGCGCTTGTTCTTGTATCTGTCGGCATAGAACGTGCCGTCGTAGTTGAGCAGCTGGTACCAGCAGCCTGTGGCGGCGTCCTGCCTGGCAGCCAGTCCAGCGGCCAGCTTGTTGACATACCCTCGCAGACGGGCATAGTCGTCGCTCTCGCTCAGGCCTGCCTGCTGCATGTATTCCAAGAGGTCGACCAAGGCAAAGAAGTACCATCCTTCTGCCCGTCCCCAGTATTCGGCACTGTGATATACTCCTGCCCTGCCCCATGCTGCTGCCGATGACGATGCCGTGGGTGTGGCAGAAAAGGCATGATAGAGCAGGCCCGTCTCTTCGTTCCATAGGTACTTCCATGTGATGTCAAACTGCCTGACAATCGTCTTCCAGGCATCGGAAAAGGCCAGTGGCACCAGGTCCGTACCCTTGTCGCGGGCATTGAGAGCCAGTATCTGAGCCAGTAGCACAGGACCCATATACTGTCCATCGAGCCACATCTGGTTGACATAGCTCTGCTTGTGATACCAGCCACCGGCTGCATCGCTGAGTGTGGAGGCAGCGATGCTGTAAT
This sequence comes from Prevotella sp., assembly GCA_024684515.1. Classification (GTDB taxonomy): domain Bacteria; phylum Bacteroidota; class Bacteroidia; order Bacteroidales; family Bacteroidaceae; genus Prevotella. Next base: position 9,582 of record JAIKWS010000059.1, on the reverse strand, counting down.
TGTCAGCATGAGCCTTCAGTCCCTGGGCAGCCCTGGTAAGCCCCTGCAGGCAGTTGGCTGGTGTCTTATCGTTGGCGACGGGTGCGAACACGCCATTGGCAAGGTCGAAGAGCATGCCGTAGATCTTCGCAGCATTCAGGTCGTCAAGACTACCGCCTCCTGTGGGCACAGAACCATAGTAGGCATTGGCATAGTTTTCGATGCTGTAATACCACGTCCTGGCCGTCTCTGCATCCGTGGCGCTGTAGTATTCGGCAGCCTCGAGTACTGCCTTTGCCACCAGTCCAGGCACATAGTCAAACTTTACGCTGTAGGCCTCGGCAGTCTGTCTGCCGCTGGCGTCATACAAGGCCAGTCCCATGTGTGTCTTGTTGGCATAGAAATCATGGAGGCGTGAGTTGATGATGAGTTTGCTATAAGCCGTGCTCTCGTCAAATGTCACGGCCTGGGCATCGTGCCATGCGATGGTGCATAGCATGATCAGCAATACGGTCTTGAATGTTTTGTTCATAAGAAAATAGTTATCGTTCTGACGTGGCAATTGAGGTTGCGTAAGTCAATATGTTTAGTACGTTCGCACACGCGATGGCAAAGTTACAAATAAAATCTGGAATAACCTCTGCTTTCTGCAGGATTTTTTCGCAAGAACATGGCCATCCCCCCTTCCTATCTTTTCCTGTATTCTTTAGGCGAGATGCCCTTCATGCGCAAAAAGAACTTGCAGAACGAGGCAGTGTCGGCAAAGTGGAGACGGTCGGCAATCTGCGAGACCGTCAACGAGGTGGTGGTAAGCAGGAAACAGGCCTCCATCGCAAGCAGCTGGTTGATATAATCGACGACGGTACGTCCTGTCAGTTGCTTCACAATACGCGAGAGGTAGCTGGTGGAAATGTGCATGCGACCAGCATAAAAGGCAATGTCGTGGTGTGGGATGAAGTATTCGGACAGCAGGTGGAGAAAGACGATAAAGAGCTCCTCCATACGCTGTGGTGGCTGCTGGCGGCTGGTAGCCAGCTCCAGGATCTGCTGTACGTCGAGTATGAATACCGAGAAGAGTTGCTGCAGTATCTGCGACTTGTAGATATGCTGTGCATTGAAGTAGGCGATCATCTCGCGAATCCTCTCCACGAGCTTGCCGGCAGCCTCGTCCGACAAAGACACCACGGGTCCATTGAGCAGTGCCAGTGGCTGATAGGCTATGCTAACAAGGTTGCGCACGGTGGGGATTTCCAGGGCCGTCTGCTCGTCGATGAGGATGCTGACGGCCTGATAGTCGTTGCTGGCCGAGAGAATGGTGATGGGCAGTCCAGGCGAATAGATATAGAAATCGTTGGGCTTGAGACAAATTTCCTGCCCATTGTAGACAAAGGTGAGCCAGCCTTGCGTGACGATGGTGAACGAATAGTGCAGACTGTGCCCTTCTGTCTCGTTGGCCCTGAAGGTGGTCTCCGCATCCAGGGCTATGCATACCATCTTGCCGTCCCAGTCGCTAGTAGGCTCTTGGCTGTAGTTGTAGTGCCATGTTTCTCTCAGCGTATACATCTCTATATTATGTTTCGAGGTTTTCGCCGACAAAGGTACAAATAAAAATCGAGATTGTTCAGTCTCAGACAAATATTGTGCAGTTTTGGATTTGCTCAAACTATATTATTGCACTATCTTTGCAACCACATTCAATCACAAGCTAATAAATTTAAAACAAACAAAACGATGACAAAAGAAGAAGCATTGAAACAGTTCGCCCAGCTGGGCGCTGTCTGGTTTGGAAACAGTAAGCAGCATTTTGCCTTCTCGGCCTACTGCCGTCTGCAAGGCTGGAGCAAGCTGGCCGACAAATGGAAAGAGGAAGCCGAAGAGGAGTGGGACGAGGCCGAAGAGGTGCTGAACCGTCTGGTAGAGCTGGGTTGCAAGCCCGCAGACCTGCAGGAGGCCATGAAGACCATCGAGTTCCCCTTCTATGACGACCCGAAACAGCAGATAGAGTCTGACTATCAGCCAGATGCCGTCAGGGAGCTGAGCGAGCTCGCTGCTGCCTTCACGGACGACTATCCTACTCGGAAGCTGATACAGAAATGGATCGAGGACGAGCAGAACCACATGGCATGGGAGGCACAGTACCTCAACTACATCGAGAAGCTGGGATATGAGAATTTCCTGACAGCAATGATGTAACAGTAGCACTAGGGAACCATATGTTTTAATCAATATCATAGGCTTCGGAAGGTGGTGTAACACCGACGTCGCAATATTCTTTTTTCTTCAACGAGACGACAGGCAACGTGGCTGAGCATACTATGCAAAGACTTCGCGACTTGTCGTCTCTACTATATCAAAAGCAATCTGACAATATGGAAATAAAGGCAATCCGCATGTTTGACGGCGGTTTTATGAATCAGTCTTTTGCCTTCGGTGGCGAGGAGGGCAAAGAGAAGTACGACGAACAAATCATCTATCGCAGCTCGCTGCAGAATTTCCTCATTGACACAGGCCAGGAGGTGATACTGGTGGACACGGGCTTCAAGACCGGCATGTCGGCTCCAGCCAGGAAGCTGGGTGCTCCGCTCTATATGGGCGAGCGGGTGGCCGACTATATGGCATCGTTCGAGGCACTGGGCTACAAGCCTGAGCAGGTGACGAAGATCCTGGTTACACACAAGCATTCTGACCATTCCGATTGCATCTCACAGTTTCCCAATGCCAAGGTTTACATCTCGGCAGAGGATGCAGACGCGATGAAATTGCCCAGGGGTGGGAATATAGTCCGTGCTACCTATGGCGAGACCTATCATAACTTTCCCCACGCACAGAAGGTGGCAGAGGGCATCTGGTTTGTTGAGGCCAAGGGACATACCAAGGGCAACAGTATCGTCATCGCTGAGTGTGACGGATTGTACTATATGTTCCATGGCGACGTTACCTATTGTGATGCAGCCCTGAAGGCCAACAAGCTATCAATCGTCTTCGAGGATATGGCGGCTGCCAGAGAGACACTGGACCGCGTGCGCGATTTCATCCAACAACATCCCACCGTCTATCTCTCCACACACTGTCCAGAGGGCTATGAGAACCTGGAGATGAAGCGAGTGATGAAACTATAAAGACGAGACGATGAGACGAACGATACTTTTTCTTCTTGGCCTATTGGCAATCGTGGCTGGTCATGCAGCTGGAACGAACGTGTTCCCCAGTATCACCGAAAAGGCAGAGAGGGGCTATTTCCCCCTGAGTAGTGCCACTATCTATACCGATGCTGACGACTATCAGGTGGTGGGCATTGCCGCCGCCATGCTGGCAGACGATGTGGAGAGGGTGACAGGCACCAGGCCAGAGAACAGGACGGCTAAGGGCATCGGCAAACTGCCTGGCGAGCCTGCCGTCGTGGCTGGCACGATTGGCCACAGCCGGCTGATTGACGAGCTAGTCAAACGGAAGACCATCGACGTGTCGGCCGTCAGGGGCAGATGGGAATCGTTCGTTATCGCAACCGTCAGCAATCCAAGGACAGGAGGACCACTGCTCGTCGTGGCAGGCAGCGATCGCCGAGGCACAGCCTTTGGCATGACCACCCTGAGCGAGGCCATGGGCGTATCGCCCTGGTATTGGTGGGCTGACGTCACACCTCAGCATAGGCAGGCGCTGTATGTAGAGCCAGGCACCTTCTGTCAGGGAGAACCATCGGTGCAGTATCGTGGCATCTTCATCAACGACGAGCGATTTGGCGGCTGGGCAAGATGGGCAGAACAGCACTTCGAGAAAGAGACAGGCAAGGTAGGACCCAAGACCTACCAACGGGTGTTCGAACTGCTGCTGCGACTGAAGGCCAACTATCTCTGGCCGGCGATGCATCCTGGCACACAGGCCTTCAATGACGACCCTGAGAATGCCCGGCTGGCAGACGTCTACGCCATCGTGATGGGATCGTCGCATTGCGAGCAGATGCTGCGTAATAATGAAGGGGAGTGGAAAGCCGTGGAGCAGAAGAATCCAGGCAGCATGGGCGACTTCAACTACATCACCAATCGCAAGAAGATGCAGGACTATTGGGAGACACGTGTCAAGACCAATAGCCAGTATGAGAATACCTATACACTAGGACTGCGTGGCATCCACGACTATCCCATGGAGGGTGCCAACGGCACGGCCGAGCGGGTGGCGCTGATGCAGCAGGCTATCGATGACCAGCGCGACATGCTCAGGCGTAATATCAGCAAGCCCATCGAGGACATTCCACAGGTGCTCTGCACCTACGAGGAGGTGCTCGATGCCTATCACAACGGGCTGAAGGTGCCTGACGACGTGACGCTGCTGTGGAGTGACGACAAGCATGGATACTGCCGCAACCTCTGCAATCCTGACGAAATGAAACGCAAAGGTGGGGCAGGCATCTACTACCACCTCTCCTATCATGGCGACCCTGCCAGCTGGATATGGCTCAGTCCGCTGTCGACGGCCTTTCTGAGTACCGAACTCACGAAGGCCTATACCTTTGGCGCACGCAAGATATGGGTATTCAACGTGGGCGATATCAAGCCTGCCGAGAAGGAGATATCCTTTGTCATGGAACTGGCCTGGGATATCAGTAGATGGAAACCCGCAGAGGCTCACAACTATATCAGGTACTGGGCTGAAAAGACCTTCGGCAACGAAGTGGCACAGGAGATTGCCGACATGCAGGCGATGTATTATAGACTGCAGGCAGCAGGCAAGGATTCGCACGTGTGGTTCATCAACTATTCCGAAGAACAGCTAGAACAGCGTATTGCCCAGTGGCGGGCTCTGGCTGCACATGCCGCAGAATTGGGAAACCGCATACCAACACCGTTGCAGAATGCCTATTTCGAACTCGTCAGCTATCCCATTTGTGGAGCGGCAAGGATCAACGAGTATCAGCTGCTGGCACGTCGCAGCATGGTGAGGGCAACGGCTGGCGACAGCATCGGTGCCATGACGGATGCCAGACGTGTGAACCTGATGTTCACGGAATTGAACAACCTGACACATCATTACAACAACGAGATACTGGATGGTAAGTGGCAGGACTACTTCAACTGGCAACCCTACCACTGGTTCCGTTCTGAGAAGATTGAACAGCCTGTGGCAACGCCGGCTATGATAGCGCAAGCGGGAAAGGGACAGCAGGCCCGGTTCCTCTCTGTCAGCGATGCCTTGTCGGACGAGGGCGTCCTGATCAAGAGCAATGCCGACGTGGAGATACCGCTTTGGATGGAGGCTCTGACTCCTATCCGCAATTTCTCGAAGGCACCAGAGGACAACGTGTTCTGCCGTGTAAAGACTGACCACGACAGCTTCACGGCTTCAGCCACACCTATTAATAATGTGTGGCATGCACCATACGTGGGACCAATGTGGAGCAGGGTCGGGACGATACATCTTGCTCAGGGCGACAACCACCTCTGCATCGAGGAACTGAAGGAAGATGCTCGCATCGACCAACTCTTCCTGGGCCTTTATCCGCCATTCACGAAAGAGCCACGCAGACGTATTCCTGCATCGCTCTATCAGAACAAACAGGGTGGCATAGAGCGGATAGAAGGACTCGGCTATACGGATGGCGTGCTTGTACAGCCATTTGACATGCCGTCGTATCAGCAGGAGAACCTTGCGCATGCTCCGTCTGTGGCTTACGAGCTCGACCTGCAGGATGGCGATACGGCTATTGAGATACGCACGTTGCCAACGCTACATGTCTATGACGGACGGGATGCCCGATATGCTGTACAGCTTGGTGATGCCGCTCCCAGGATATTCTCCATTCATGCCAGTGACTTCACGGCCGAGTGGCGATGGAATGTGCTGCGTGGCTATGCCTCGCGGAGCATCCCTGTTGCCAAGCCTGGCCGGCAGCAGCTACGACTCTATCTGCTCGACCCAGGCATTGTGCTACAAGAAATATTGATCTATTCCCAAAAACCATGAGACAAATGAAGAGATGCCGTTTTCGCACTATAGCCATCATGATGATGAGTTTAATCACCCTGCCATTGACAGCCCAGCAGCGCCAGTATCTGCACGAGGGATGGACATTTGGCGAGGCCCGTCTCCCCAACCGCTACCCCGCTCAGGTTCCTGGCGTGGTACAAACAGACTTGTTGCGCCAGGGACTCATTGACGATCCCTATGTCGGGATGAACGAACGGAAGGTGCAATGGGTGGACAAGGAGGACTGGGTCTACGAGACGTCGTTCCGCATCTCTGATGCTCTTTTTGCCAGCCCTCATGTCGACTTGTGCTTTGACGGACTGGACACCTATGCCGATGTGTTTCTGAACGATAGCAAGATTCTAGAGGCCGACAACATGTTCCGTCGCTGGCGAGTCAGCGTCAAGTCTTTGCTGAAGTCTGGAGACAATGTGCTGCGTGTCTGTTTCCATTCGCCAGTCAAGGTCGACATGCCCAAGTGGGAGAAGCATCCTCATCTCTATGGAGCTTCCAACGACCAGTCGGAGAATGGTGGACTGCTGGACCGCAAACTCAGCGTGTTTGCACGTAAGGCTGGCTATCACTATGGATGGGACTGGGGACCCAGGCTCGTCACAGCAGGCATCTGGCGTGATGTCTATCTGGAGGCGTGGGACAAGGTGAGGATTTCTGACGTTCACTTCCGACAGCGAGAGGTGAGCACACACAGGGCTTTGGTAACGGACATGGTGGAGGTAGAGGCTAGCGAGGATATGGCGAATGCCGTGATTACCATTACCAACAAGGATAATGGACGTATCGTTGCCACCAGGAAATGTGCATTGCAGAAAGGCTTGAACACGATTCCCGTAGATATTACCATCAGGAATCCACGGCTTTGGTGGTGCACAGGCTTAGGCAAGGCGGAAATGTACACCTTCAATACGAAAGTTTCTGTCGATGACAGTACCTTGGCATGCAAGGACAGACGTATCGGCCTGCGTTCTGTCAGGTTGGTGATGGAGCCCGACGCCAACGGCCATAGGCAGTTCTACTTTGTGCTCAATGGTGTGCCTGTCTTCGCCAAGGGCACCAACTACATACCGCAGGACAACTTCCTGACCAATGTTACACCAGAACGTTATCGCCAGACACTACACGATGCCGTACTGGCCAATATGAATATGATTCGCGTATGGGGTGGCGGCATCTATGAGAACGAGATATTCTATGAGCTCTGCGACGAGATGGGACTGATGGTGTGGCAGGATTTCATGTTTGCCTGTAGCACCTATCCTGCCGAGGGCGAGTGGCTGGAGAGTGTACGCCAGGAGGCGACAGACAATATCCGTCGCCTGCGCAATCATCCCAGCATCGTGCTGTGGTGTGGAGGCAACGAATGTACGGACGCATGGTATAACTGGGGATGGAAATCGCGTATGGAGAAGGACAATCCTGATGGTGCCCGTCTGGTAGGACCTCAGCAGGAACATCTCTATTATGATGTGTTGAAGGAGATTACCAGCAAGTTGATTCCTGATGATATCTATACGGTAGGCTCTCCTTTCTCCGTAAGAGGTAAGGGCAGCGATGGCATCAATGGCGATAGGCACTTCTATGGCGTAGGCCATCGTCGTATGCCTGTGAGTGCGTATAATCAGGAAAAGGCCCATTTCTTCAGCGAATATGGCATGCAGTCGTTCCCTGAATATGGCACAGTGCTTCGCTTCGCCCCCGATACGACGACTCACGACATCGGTAGCAGCGTGATGATGTGGCATCAGCGGGGAGGAGTAGCCGCCAACCAGACTATCGAGTGGTATGTCAACAGCGAATATGGACAGCCCAGGGATTTCCGTCAGTTCATCTATGCTTCACAGCTATTGCAGGCAGATGCCATGCGCACAGCCATTGAGTCGCATCGCCGCAATATGCCCTATTGCATGGGATCGCTACTCTGGCAGCACAATGACTGCTGGCCAGTGGCATCGTGGGCTACCCGCGACTATTATGGCCATTGGAAAGCGGCACACTATATGGTACGACAAGCGTTCGAGCCGCTGCTGTGTTCAGCCATCGTCCAGGGAGACAGTCTGTTGGTCTATGGCATTTGTGATCATCAACGCAAACAGCAAGGCAAGTTGAAACTGACCATCTATACTTTGGATGGACAAATGGTGAATACGCTGACAAAGACGGTCACGATTCCTGCCAATACATCGACGCTGCTAGTGAGAAAGCCTTTGGCAGAATTGCTGAAAGGAAAGTCGCGCGAGGAGGTCGTTGTCAACATGGAGCTTACTGCTGCATCAGGAGAGCGTTATCAGGCAAATGCCTTCCTCTGTTTGCAGAAAGACCTGCGACTGGAGAACGTCACGCCTGAGGTGCAGGTCGAAGCCGCAGAGGATGGTTGCTATATCAGCGTCAAAGCCGACAAGTTCGTTCGTGCCCTGGCCATCTCAATGAACGCTGAGGACTACTGGCTGGACAACAACTATTTCGACCTGTTGCCAGGTGTACCCGTCAAGTGCTTTATGCGTACCACGTTGGCACCAAGTGAGGTCATGCAGGGACTGGCACTCTCTTGCCTGAATAACATGCGCAAGTAGAGCGGAATCCAAGGATAAGGTAAGCTTAACCCAAGAATAAGGTAAGCTTAACCCAAGAACAAGCCAAGAAGGTGGCGAGCAGTGGTTTTTAACATTTGACTTGCCCTATTTACCCTTTCTGACACCACCCCGTCCCCTCTTGGCCTACGCCTGCCACCTAGTCGCTAAGGAAGTCGACAAATAGGCGTGGGAAGTCATAGAGCAAAATCCTGACTCTGCGAAGGTGCTGTTGTCCAATGTTGACGTCTCGCTACTTTCGGAAGAAGGACGGGCGGAATACAACCTGTTGGAGACCATGGTCAATGTCAAGAAACAGCGGGGCGACCTCTTGAGTGACTCGCTGATTGCAACAAGTGTCAGCTATTACAATCGTCATGGCGACCAGTGGCATCGGGCTTCGGCCTATTACTACCGGGGCGTAGTGAATCATGCAAAAAAACAATACGTTGATGCCATAAAGTATTTAAAGACCGCTGAAGCACTGGCCGAGCCTTTGGACGATGAGCCATTGAGTATGCGAAGCGGGCATTAGATACCAAAGACTACAAGCTCTCTCGTTTTAAATTATGAGTGCCATCCGTCGTGACGACGGGTGGCACTTTCAAAAGAAAAAGAAGGAAAAAACAAATGAGCAGTAATCTCACCATGAGGGAGCCGTAATCCCGCTGTGAGGGAGACGTAATCTCACCATGAGGGAGACGTCATCCCGCTATGAGTGAGCCGTAATCTCACCATAAGGGAGACGTAATCCCGCTATGAGTGAGACGTAATCTCACCATGAGGGAGACGTAATCTCACCATGAGGGAGCCGTAATCTCACCATGAGGGAGACGTAATCCCGCTATGAGGGAGACGTAATCTCACCATGAGGGAGACGTAATCCCGCTATGAGTGAGACGTAATCTCACCATGAGTGAGACGTAATCCCGCTATGAGGGAGACGTAATCTCACCATGAGGGAGACGTAATCTCACCGTGAGGGAGACGTAATCTCACCATGAGGGAGACGTAATCTCACCATGAGGGAGACGTAATCTCACCATGAGGGACACGT
>JAIKWS010000028.1 GCA_024684515.1 Prevotella sp. | reverse complement strand
ATTTACTTTGGAAGCACGAGAATAGGTCAAAAAATCCATTTTCGGGGCAAATCACCTGCAAATCTCGCGGAACAACTGTGTTTAATAAGGAAGCACGGCATTTTGACACTTGTCGCTATATAGGGTGCAAATGCCGTTTGTCAAGATTTATGACACAATTTTCAAATGCCACTTTTTGCTTTTTTTGCTTTTTTCGATGCTGTAGGTATGAAAAACAGGTGGCATTTGCACGAGATTCAATAAGAATAAGGCCAGGGGTGAACATTTCAGTCACCCCCCGGCGGAATGCAAAAAGTAAATCATGCGCAATGAACAGGGCCTCAACATGCCCCCCTTACTTCCACGTCAGCGTTGGCGAAGCAGTTCAAGCACTGGGTGACAGCCAACATGCTGCCGCAGATCCGCAAGACAGGAAGCCCGAAACATGGAGCCAGCCTGGGCAAAAGTCAACCAGGGAAATTTTTCCCTCGTTAACTACAAGGATGCAAAAGGCGAGCTTCGTCCTTGCTACTCCCTCACCAAAACCGAGTGCCTGTACGTTGCCACCAAGTTCAACGACGAGGCACGTGCCAGGCCAATGCTTCGCTGGGAGGAGCTGGAACGGGAACGGCAACAGCGGGAACAGGGCCACGGATGCCTACTGAGCGCAAATTTGCGATGAGTGTCCAACCGGCGCAAATTTGCGCTGGTTGCCATAACGGGCTGAAATTTCAGCTGGTTGCCATGCCGGGCGCAAATTTGCGCTGGGCTCCCGCAGGGGAAGTCTGCATCTACACTCTTACTCACTGACAGGCTAGCGTGGGAGTAGCAGCACAAGGATGTGATGTAGTGACATCAGAAACATGGAGCCGGCATGGGAGGAAACATGTGGGCTGAATTTTCAGCTCACGTCTGAAGTCTACAATATGGCGAATGGGGGAGCATGCGAAGTGCCACGGGAGAAAATCACATGGCGCAAATTTATGCTATGTGGAAGAACGGTTCAATATCCGGGTGGCAGCACGAAGACTTTTTCCCTGCTGATCCCTCATCGATAGCAAGTGGGTGGAGGTTGATATGATGGATGGGGAGTAGGGATAATGGATTGACTTTCAGGTGGTTGTAAAATCTTGACTAGGGTTGGTAAATTGTTTTTACAAAATAAGAAAGGGGTGAGAAATTGGGAAGTGAAAATATTTTACATTTTGGAAGTTGGTGAATGGCGGGGATGGCTGATGGGATGTTAACGGGGGTTGCTGCAAGCAGCAACATACAGAACGCCATCCGGACTGATTCGTGGTTTGTGTTTTCCCGATGTTCAAACAAAAGGTGACAAGAAAGGGAAAAAAGGTGATGAAGCTATCAGAAACATAGAGGTGCGTTTAAATGTGCTCTTACAGGATGCAAGCAGAGTAAAAATGTGTGACATCAGAAAGGAAATAAGATTGCTATACCAACTTAAAATTATAGGTATACACTAATTGTTGGTAGAGGAAACAAGAGGAAAGATAGTTTACAATATACATATTGGTAAACGGTGAACGAATCGTTCACCGTCGAGAGGATGTAGCAGAATCCAAACCATCGCCCCAATTTGAGGCAGTGGTTTTTATAAGCCCCTCACATTCTCACAAGGCCCTCCTAGTCTTCCTGTTGAGGGAGTCGCTCGAACTAGTCCGCTTGTACAAAAGCATAGCGACTGCAAGAAATTGGCGGCAGCACTGTGTACAAATATGATTGGCGCAGCACAGTGTACTAAACAAACGATTTGCGACTGCACAGTGTACAAATACGATTGGCGGCAGCACAGTGTACTAAAGAAGCGATTTGCGACTGCACAGTGTACAAAAGAGGTGTAGGATTCTGATCAGCACCCTTTGCAAGGAGCTAGAAAAGACGTTATCCCCTACACACCTTATACCTCTTCCTTATAGTCCCAATTCTGCCTGTTTCAGGTTATAGCCTTGTGCCTTCAGTCTGCCTTTTCCCTTTACCACAGCCATGCACCTTCCGAAGAAAGCATGACGGCTGGGTGATGTGAATCGCTCCATCGAGGTCTGACATCCATTGTCTGTGGCAATAATCTGTCCACTGCCCTCTACGGAGAAGAATATCTGATCATCGGCCCATGGACATAGATTGCCATTGGCATCGACGACATCGGCAATGACATAGGTGAGGTCACGGCCAGCATAGTCGACGGTGAGACGGATGTGATGGGGCTGTCCCGCAGTCCGTATGGTCTGTTCACAGACAGTCTTGCCATCCCTGCGGCTGACGGCCTTCACCTCTCCAGGTTCGAACTGCACTCTCCATCCGACATGATACTCGGTGGTGAGACCTGCTGTGGCAGCCTTCGTCGCATTGTGTGCCATCTTCTTCCTGACTCCCATGCTTTTGCCATTGATGAAGAGCTCCACCTCATCGGCCTGGTTGTAGTAGCACCACAGGTCGATGGTCTGTCCCGGCAGCCAGTTCCAGTGTGGGAAGAGATGAATCATCGGTTTTTCCGTCCATTCGCTCTGGTACATATAGTAGGAGTCCTTTGGGAATCCAGCCAGGTCGATGATGCCGAAATAGCTGGACCGTGCGGGGAACCCGTAGGGTGTGGGCTCTCCAAGATAGTCGAAGCCAGTCCATATATACTGTCCCCCGCAATAGGGTGTATGCTTCACCACATCCCATGTCTCCTCGTGCGTTGAGCTCCATGATGCATGCATATTGTCGTAGGCAGAGCACATGAAGGTGGGGTTGGTATATGGTAGCCACCACTCCTGTGGTGCGGTGTAGACGGTGTCGGATGGCATCATATAGTATCCTCGTGTCTGCAGGGCACTGACACTCTCGGAGAAGATGAACGGCTTGCCAGGGAAATTCTGCTGTACATCCTTCACCCACTGGTGATGGTAGTTGAATCCGATGATATCGATGACGCCACTTCGGAAGAGATGATTGTCGGGTGACGGCTCGTTGCATCCTGCGGTGATGGGTCGTGAGGTGTCGTACCGCTTCACGATCTCGGCGAGGTGCTGTGTCAGTAGTGACTGTACCGACAGCTCCCCTTCCCTGGCCAGTGTCGACGGATCGTGCCCGGCATTGAGAATAAGGTTGGCCTGTTCGAGCGACAAGGTATCAGCCTCTGCACTGCTCCACTGTTCGAGCACCTCGTTGCCAATAGACCACATGAGTATGGAGGGATGGTTGCGGTCTCGAAGAACGAGGTCAGTGAGGTCACGCTCGTGCCACTCGTCAAAGAACCGTGCATAGTCGCCTGCCGTCTTCCTACGTCGCCACATATCGAAGCTCTCGTCCATGACAATGAGTCCCATGGTGTCGCACATAGCCAGCAGTTCGGGTGCTGGCGGGTTATGGCTGGTCCGGATGGAGTTGACCCCCATGGCCTTCAGCTTGCATAGCTTGCGATGCAGAGCATCCTCGTTGAGTGCAGCCCCCAGGCATCCCAGGTCGTGATGCTCGCAGACGCCATTGATTTTGAAATTGTCGCCATTGAGCCAGAATCCTGTCTGCGGGTCGAAGCGGAAGGTACGGAATCCCGTTGGTGTGAGATAGCTGTCGACCACCTTTCCCGCCACCTTGATGTCTGTACGCACCTGATAGACATAGGGATTGGTGGTAGACCAGATGCTGGGTTTACGCACTCTCATGCGTGCCGTGAGTCCCCTGGCCTGTGCCACTACCCTGCCCTCTCTGTCGAGCAAGGCATGTTCGGCCAGTGCCTTCACCCCATCAGGATTGTCGAGTACCACCTCAATGAGCAGCTCGCCATTGGAGCCCTTCACCTCGGCCTGTACATGAGTTCCCCAGTGGCTGACATGAACGGGGTTGACCTTAGTGAGCCACACGTGGCGATAGATGCCACAGCCCGAGTACCATCGTGAGTTGGGCTGGTCGCTATTGTCGACACGTACAGCCACCACATTGTCTCCCTGCCGCAGATAGGGTGTCACGTCATATTCGAACGAGCTATATCCATAGGGTCTGAATCCTACCTTCTGTCCATTGACATAGACGGTGGAATTCATGTACACCCCGTCGAAGGCCATCAGATAGCGGTCGCCATCGAGTGTGACGGTGAAATGCTTCCTGTACCACCCCACTCCACCTGGCAGTGCCCCACCTCCAGCACCACTGGGATTGCCGGCAGAGAAATCGCCCTCTCGTGCCCAGTCGTGTGGCACATCGAGACACCGCCAGTGTGCATCGTTGTAGCTGGCATCGGCCATCACAGCGGTATCGGCCAGGATGAACCGCCAGTCGTTGTCGAAATTCTCTCGCTGGCGTGCCGATGCCAATTGTACGGCAAGAAAGGCCAGCAGCAGTAGTGAAGTTTTCCTGTACATAAGTTATCAGTGGTTTTAGTTATCAGAATGTCATACGTATCATAAATCGGATGCCCTGCTTCTGTGCTGTAGGCAGATGCAGGTAGCTAAGCCTGCGTATATACTCGACATGGACGATTTTGAAAATGTTGTGTATGCCTGCCGACACCTCCCAGTATGGAGTCTTGCGGTCCATGATATAGGATCCATCAGGGAAGTACATCAGCGTTGGGTCTCCCTGGTTCTCGGCCAACGTGGGGTTGTTCTTGTCGCTGAGCGATCCCCACAGGCACTTCACACTGAGCCACTCACGCCATTTCAGCTTGCGCAGGAGAGGTATCCGATTGAATATCTTGCCATTGAGGTCCCAGTTGAGCATGGCCGACGCATAGCGGTCGTTGAGGAACTCCATATTGTTGATGAGTGTAAACGTGTAGTCCTGCATGATATAGCTGAGGTTGGTCTCTGGCATGATGAGCAGTGGGAAAGGTACTTTGTTCCACTGTATGCCCCCCTTGACGATGAAGTCCATCTTTCCCCATGACTTCAGCCAGAAGCGCTTGTAGATGCTGGCCTCGGTGAAGTTGAAGTGATAGTCGCCACCCAGGAAGTCCTTCAGTCCGAGTGTATGGCTGAGTGTGAATACCGGTGAGTCGAGATTGATGGGCAGCCGTCGCTGCTTGGTGTTGATGAAGGTCTCGCCAGGAGCAAACCGTATCTCGCCACGCAGTTCGGTGGTACGCAGCTTGTGGGAATAGGGAGAGGCACCTGCTCCTGGTGGCGGCAACTCGTCATTTGACCAGTTGCGCCAAAGCTCCCTATCGCTTGTCTCGCTCAGCGGTATGAAGAACAGCTGTCCTGCTCCTTCGTTCTCCTCGGTCTTCAGCTGCAGGGTTGACCGGAATCCCCAGTCCTCCTCTCGTTCGAAGGTCAGCGACTGGCGGTTGTAGAACATCATCTTGTCTACCTTGGCCCACTTGAAGGATGTGAAGACATTGTCCTTGTCGGTATGCATGAACTTGTCTGAGGGGCTCATCACGTCGTATGTCGACTGCAACGTCAGTGTACGCTTTGGGAACTCCCTCGGCAGGTATTCCTTCTTGTTGAACGAATAGATGAGATCGGCCTTATAGTAAGTCTTCTTCGAGTCCATGCCGTGGGCCAGATATCCCGCAGCGAAGAAATTGCTGTCGAGATTGGCTGTGGTCTGGGCAGAGATACGGAATCGGTATCCATCTACGAAGTTGTTGGTAATCATTGTATTAATAGGTCCGATATCAACCTTTGATGGAACCTTTGGCGACCCTGTCTCCACGAAGTTCTCAATAAAGGCCTTTGCCACGAAAACGATGTAGTTGAAGCCTTTGATCTGTTCCAGTCCGTGCACGAAGGCATCCATCGAGCTTTCGCTCTTGGTCAGCTCTACCTGTCGGTACTGTGCCCAGAAGTCGTCACCCTGCATCATGGCATTGACATCCTTCACCTCTTTCTTCTTCCCCTTGAACAACTGCTTCGGCAGTTCGTCGAAGGCATAGTCAGAGAGCCTTGTATTGCGTATGACGGCAAACTGCTGCAGGAAGGAGGCCACCTTGAGTTCGGTGAACATATCGTCGACGGAGAGTACCCACTCGCCATTGGGAAGTTTTGTGAACTCCTGAGTGACCTGCATATTCTCCACGAAATTCACGTCCGACCGCTTGGGTATGGTCATCTCGCATCGTTTCACCTGATAGCTGGAGTCGGCCAGTATATACAGCTGTCCACGGAATCCGAAGTCCTGCTGGTTGTTGGGC
The DNA here is from genome assembly GCA_024684515.1 of Prevotella sp. Classification (GTDB taxonomy): domain Bacteria; phylum Bacteroidota; class Bacteroidia; order Bacteroidales; family Bacteroidaceae; genus Prevotella. The sequence goes on along the minus strand of JAIKWS010000028.1, from coordinate 10,673 downwards.
AGGAACATGAGATGGAAGCACAGGTCATGATCGACATAGATGGTATCCTCGATGTAATAGCGATAGAAGGCAATGGCATCCTTGCCGATGGGCGATGTGAAGGGATATTGCAGCAGCCGTATCTGGTCGTCATAGATATTGATGTCGGTGAAGATATCCTTCATCATGGTGGTGAGGATATCGCCCGTCTGTATGAGCTCGTTGATGCCACTGTTGTTCATGCCCTTGATGATCACCTTCTCGTCGTGTGGAGACTTGCGGTATATCTTCTGCGACACGGTCTCGTCGACCGAGATGGGTAGTATGAGCTTCTTGTTGTACGGGCATGTCTCCACCTGATCGCGCAGCCACTGTTTCTTTCCCAGTTTGGTAGAGTCGAGGAACGAGGTGGTGACATCGTTCATGGCCAGCGTCATCTTCTGGTATTTATTATACTGGTAGAAGTCGTGGTTGTCCAGGTCTGTCTGTTTCTTAGCAGCTATCACCTTCTTCATGAGTTCAACGGCAGGATTGTTCTTGCGGCTGTATCGCTGTCGTTTTGTCTTGACGACCACCTCGCCCAGCACCTTGCTATCCGGACGCAGCTTGATGCGCATATAGTGTGGGGTACGCTGGTCGACGACAACGGTCTGAGGCAGATATCCAACGGCACTGAAGGTCAGTGGCCATCCGTCGTGTCGTGCTATTTCGAAATAGCCATTCACCTTGGAAGCCACTGCCACCCCATGTCCGCGATAGATGCAGCTGGCCATAGGAATACTATCGCCCGTCTGGGCATCGAGCACATGGCCTGTCAGCGTCTGGGCAGCAGCGTTGTCAAATGTCAGGAGACAAAACAGCAAGGAGAAGCAAATCGATAGTTGTCTTAATCTCATTCTATAATAATTGCGTTAAATCCGTGATAATACGATCGGGGATGCTACGGTCAACGGGGTCATCCGTCCAGGGCTCTCCCTCGTACCAGATGGTATGACAGCCAGCCTTGTGAGCCGGCAGGATATCCTTGTCGATAGAGTCGCCCACCACCACTACTTCCTCGGGCTGCAATCCCAGGGCCTGCACACCAAGTGTGAAGATGCGGTGATCGGGCTTGCGGATGCCTACTACTGCCGACTCTACGACATCCTCGAAAAGTCCGTCGAAGCCCAACTCCCGCAATACCACCTCTACATTGCCATAGAAATTGCTCACCAGCACCATTGGCAGTCCCTTGTCGCGCAACTGGCGTAGGACACCGATGCTATGTGCCGTGTGGTGCTGTGTCTGAGAATAGACATCATCGAGTACGGATGGTAGGCTCTTCCCAAGGTCAATACCATAGTTGGAAAGCAGATAGTCGGCCTGCAGGCGTAGTTTCGTCTCGAGTGTCTTGTGGAAGGTAAAGTCGGGCTGGATGATCGGATTGCGGCCCAGTGTACGTTCTCCATAGACATAAGCCTCGCGGAACTGTTGCTCGCTGACAGGCAGCTGCTGGCGTTCGTAGCTGTGCCAGAGCACCTTGCCCCAGTGGTTGCCCCCCGTATCGAGGGTACCTCCGTAGTCGAATATATACCCTTGTATCATACCGTCATCTCCTTACACATACGCTCATGACGCCAGTGCATATAATAGTAGAGTGCTGCCAGCACGGTGATTTCGAACAGCGGATAGATCCAGGGCTCGTTGACCAGACAGCTGACAAACATCACGATGGCCCGGGTGTTGTGGGTCAGTGTGTTCGTCATCCACATCAGCGGCAGGCTCCTGGAACGGAACTGCTGTCGGAACGAGTCGGGCATATCGGCAGCATTGGGCCATTGGGCCTTCACCTGTCTGAAGAAATGCTGGAAGGCAGGGGTGTTCTTCTCCTGCTTCTTGCACCATCCGATATAGAAATAGTGGAAGACATACTCCCAGAAATGCCCCTTGTCGCCAACGGTGAATGGTCCTATCTTCCGCTTGGGGATGGCATCGATGATACGTTGTTCACCTTCCGTGCTATTCAGCTCGCTACCCTCCTCACCCTTGATGAAGTAGAGGTGAATCTGCCGGTAGTAGTCGGCCAGCTGGCACTGACGAGCATGCCAGTAGAAGCCGGCAAAGCCACAGAGCAGGAAGCCCCAGAAAGTCCAGTTGTACTCCGTCTGGAAGGGCAGCGGCTGGTTCCACAACCGCAGGGCAATGCCCAGATAGCAGCAGAAGAACCACACATCGGAAGCGAAGCCATCGAGCATGCGGCCAATCATCGTCTTATGGTTGGTAAGACGTGCCATCTGCCCGTCGGTAGAGTCACAGAAATTGGCCAGCATGAGCAGGATCACCCCACAGACGTTCCACCACAGCTCGGTGTGATAAAAGCAGAAGCCAGCACCGGCACCAAGAAACATGCTGAGGATGGTGACAAAGTTGGGAGTAACCCCAATCTTGATCCACATCAGCGCAAAGGCCAGTCCTATAGGACGTGTGAAATAGACATCGAGCGTCTCTTCGGTATCGTTCGACTTGAACGACTCGTGTAATAATTGTTTGAACGATTTATCCATTTTGTACCATATTTGCGATGGCCCTTGCTGCCTCGTTGCGACAACGGGAGAAACTGGGCCAGTCATTGAAATCAATCAGAGAGAAAGTGCCATCGGCAGCCACGATGCAGTCGCCACCATAGACAGCCACCCCCACCAGTCGTGCCAGACGTTCTGCCGTCTGCTGCAGGGCTGTCAGGTCGAAGTCGTAGTGATGTGCATCGCCATTGCGTTGCTCATCGCCAAACTTACTGACCCCGTCGTCAGTAGGATAGAAATGGCGGAAGAAGCCCATCGGCTGTTCCATCCCACAAACGTCTTCTTTATTATTATAAGATGTGTATAGCACGCCATAGAACTTCACCAGGTCACCTTCCAGATGAGCACTGACCACGTAATCAGTAATATGTCGAATGGCAAACTGGCTTATGGCATGCTGCAACGACACCTTGTCGGGGCAGAACACGACATCGGACGACGACTGTGCACAGGCATCGCCACGTTTCAGCCAATAGCCGTGGGGGCCCGTAGCAGGCGGCATGGGAATAGCGTGCTCACGCATCAGCCTGTCGAGAACGGAACGGGCACAGTTGGCAACTCCCTCAGGACGGTTGATGGTGTGTATGCCCATCTGCTGTAGCCACGACAGTGTGGCTGGCAGACGTCCCATGCTGAGGCAGAGGTCGGCAGTCACATCGCCACCGACAGGCACATCCGTTTCCGGGATGACGACTACCTCATGACCATCGGCACGCAACAACTGCACCACAGCCATGAGAATGGCAAGGTCGTTCTGTTCAGAATGAGGTGAAAACTGTGGAGCCCTAGTCAGGGCAAGTATCTTCATAATACAATATGCGGGATTATGATTTGACGAATTGTTCTGCCTTCTCAATATCGCTGGCATGATCGATGTCCAGTACCTTGCTGAAGGGATATGCCCTGAGCAGCAGGCCATCGGCTATCAAGGCCCTCTGGAAGTTGCGCATACGGCTCTCACCTCTTTCTATACACGCACGCAAGGTGCGCAGAGCCTGTGGTGTGAGTCCGTAGATGCCCCCACTGATGAAATGGGGATGCTCCTGCTGGTCGAGGAAGGCCTTGATGCTGAGTTCCTGATCTGTATCCACATAAAGGGGTTTCTCATCGTCAATATAATCCGTTACACCCATCAGTCCGTCAATCTCGTTGCCATCAAGCAGTTGACGGAATGTCTTCACATAGTCCGTGAACTCCTCCTGCCGGAAGATGGTATCGACGGTGGTGAGAACAAACGGACCATCCTCCAGCCAGGGGCTCAGCTCGAAGAGTGAGTGCATGGAACTGGGGGTAGTCTTCTGAACGAATCGCAACGGAATATCGCCTTGGTGCTGTATATCAGAAAGATGTGAGGCCACCAACGAGGTCAGTGTGTTGCATATGACAACAATCTCACTGGCATCATTGAGCATGAATATCCTGATGAGGCGGTCTATGAGTTTCTCATTGTCTATTTCCACCATTGGCTTGGGCACCGCAATGCCTTCCTGAGCTAAGCGAGAACCTTCACCAGCAGCTATGATTGCATATTTCATGTCTTGTCGTGTCTTGAAAACATGTGCAAAGGTACATAATTAATATGAGAATGGAAAAACTTTAACGAAGAATTAGGTTTTATTATCCTTCATTAGGAAGAATAGAACAAAAAAGATGGAAAGAAGATGATGTCTGGTATATGATGCGGACTTAATATAGCGGAAAATCGAACACGAATGTTGAACCTTCTCCCTGCTTCGAGCTGACCTTTATCGTTCCGCCTAGACTGGAGGCCATCGTTCTGCAGACACTCAGCCCCAGGCCTGTTCCCGGTTCAAAGGCATTCTCCTTGAAGAAGCGATCGAAGATGTGTTCCAGGTGCTCATCAGCGATGCCTATGCCTGTATCTTTCACCCATATCTGCATACGATTGTCCTTGGGCTTATCATAGCCAATGGCGATGCTGCCCTTCTTGGTGAATTTCACCGCATTCGACAGCAGGTTTCTGATGATCTCGCAGAAACGTGCATGGTCGGAATTGATTTGCTGCTGTACTACGGGGAACACAGTTTTCAGCTCTACCCCTGGCTTCAGCATTCCTCGGAAACCGTCTGCCAGATCGGCAATCGTCGTGTTTATTTCAAATTCTGTCAGATTGAGCTTGTCCTGTCCCGACTCTATCTTCGAGAGGTTGACAATGTTGTCTATGATATTGAGCAGCTTATGCGTGTTCTCCTGGATGAGGTCTACCAGCGACTGTCGCTCCTCGTCGCTACTGGCAACAGACAGCACGCTGGCAAAGCCCACGATGCCATTCAGTGGCGTACGTATCTCATGACTCATATTCGCGATGAAGGCCGATTTCAGCTTGTCGCTTTCCTCTGCCTTGTTAAGGGCATCGATCAGTGCGGTCTCCATTTCCTTACGTTCGCCGATGTGCATTGTCGTACCAACGATGCTGGTAGGCTTGCCCTCTACGTCACGATCGACGACGGTGGCATATGACTCTTCCCAGAAAAACATGTTCGTAGCAGGTATCATCATCCTATACTCCTCGTGATACTCAGCCACGTTTCCCTCGCACAGACCCCTAAGGGCTTTCGTCACCCTCGTCCTGTCATCTGGATGGAGATACTTTTCCACATCCTTGAGGTTCGACCCCTCGGGACTTGACATTGCAATGCCTATGCTGTCCTTGAAATCGCTGTCAACCTGCATCATCATCGTTTTGGGATTCAGATGCCATGTTGACAGCTTCATGGCACGTAGCACAAACTCCGACTCGACATTGTTCTTGGACATCTTGTCGAGCTGTTCCAGCTCATACGAGAGCAGTTTGCTTTGTTTTCGCTGACGGATGAGAAGCGAGATGAGCAATAGTAGCAGTATCAGTGCCACTGCCCAGATAACGATATCTGAGTATAGCAATCGGAGAAGTGTTGACAACAATAGATTCATTTACGTGCAAAATTACTAATAATTTTTGAATCTGGAAATAATTTTGCCTTTTTATTTTGTTATTACAGCGTTTTAGCGTAACTTTGCAGCCAGAAACAGCTATTTCATTATTTAGATGAACCAAAATTTTGAGCTCATTGCCAAAACTTTCATGGGACTGGAGCCCGTCCTGGCAAAAGAGCTGACTCAACTGGGGGCCAACGATGTTCAGATAGGTAGACGCATGGTGTCGTTTACAGGTAACAAAGAGCTGATGTACAAGGCTAATTTCCAGTTGCACACGGCTATCAAGATTCTAAAACCCATTTCACATTTCAAGGCTCATAGCGCTGACGAGGTCTACGACGAGATCAGGAAGATTGACTGGAGCAACTATCTGACCGACGATCGCACGTTTGCCGTAGACTCGGTGGTCTTCTCCGAGGAGTTCAGACATTCCAAGTTCGTCAGCTACAAGGTCAAGGATGCTATTGTCGACCAGATCAGGGAGCGTACCGGCAAGCGTCCGAGCATCTCGGTGAGCAACCCAGACCTGCGGCTGCACATCCATATCGCAGAGGACGACTGCACGCTATGTCTCGACTCCAGTGGCGAAAGCCTTCATCGGCGTGGATACAGGCAGGAAAGTGTAGAAGCACCCATCAACGAGGTCCTCGCTGCGGGCATCATCATGATGACTGGATGGCAGGGGGAAACAGACCTGATCGACCCGATGTGCGGATCAGGAACATTCCTCATCGAGGCTGCACTCATAGCACGCAACATGGCACCAGGAATCTTCCGGAAGGAATATGCCTTCGAGAAATGGCCAGACTTCGATGCAAAACTCTTCGACGAGATATATAACGACGAGTCTCTGGAGCGTCCGTTCACACATCATATATATGGCTATGACATCGACTTCAAAGCCGTCAACACCGCACGGGCGAATGTCAAGGCGGCTGGACTGTCGGATACCATCACCATCGAGCAGCAGGACTTCAAGGATTTCCAACAGCCTGCCAACAAAGCCGTGATCATCACCAACCCACCCTATGGAGAGCGTATCTCAACACCCGACCTGCTGGGCACCTATCGCATGATTGGCGAACGGCTGAAGCATCAGTTCATGGGCAACGACGCATGGATACTGAGCTACCGGGAGGAATGCTTCGAGCAGATTGGACTCAAGCCAAGCATCAAGATACCACTCTACAACGGTTCGCTGGAATGTGAACTCAGAAAATACCAGATGTTTGACGGAAAGATGCGACAGTTCAGAAGCGAGGGAGGAGCCGTCAAGACGGATGAGGAGAAACGGCAGATGGCACAGACACACCGTTTCAAGAAGGAACGTGAATTCAAACAGCGTCTCACAGAACAGGAAGAGAACGAGGAAGGCGACATAAGGTCGTTCACCTTCCATCATCACGACCTGAACAGCGACGACAGAGGACGGAGAAAACCCTATGCCGGCAGACACAATGACGAACGCGATGATGCCAAGCCTCGCTTTGGCAAGAATTCCGACAGGTCGGGCAAGAAGGACTTTGACAAAAGAGGAGGACGACGTGACAATAGCTCCAGCAGAGGAGGACACGAACGATTCGACCGTAGTGGTGGCAAGGAACGATTCGACCGCAATTCCAGCAAGGAACGATTCGACCGCAGTGGTGGCAAACGCAACAATAAACGATTCAACAAGAATGATGACTAATGACTAAGACATTTTTTCTCCCCCTGATAGCCATGATGCTATCCCTGCCCATGAATGCACAAGACAAACTGTTCTCACTCGAAGACCTTAACTTTGGTGGACGGAACTATCATAGCCTGCGTCCTCAGAACATGTTCCTCACTTGGTGGGGAGACCAGCTCATAGAGACCGACGTAGAGGAATGCCGGAGCATAGACCCTAAGACGGGAAAGAAGAAAGCACTATTCACCCTTGACCAGATCAACCAGTGGGTCGATAGCAAGGACGAACGACATCAGGTCAGATACCTGACGTATGCTTCGTTCCCCTACCCCGACAAGACACTGGTATTGGTGGGCAACCGCAAGGCTGTGCTATTGGTCGACTTCAAGGCTGGACAGGTGGTATGGCAGGACAGCATCTCCGGACAGATGGCCAACGACTGGAGCCCGCAGTCGAGAGCAACTGCCTTTGTCGAAGACCATCAGCTCGTCGTGGTCGATGCAGCAGGACAAAAGCACCAGATAACCCAAGACGGATCTGATGACATCGTCTACGGACAGAGTGTACATCGCGATGAGTTCGGCATCACCAAGGGAACATTCTGGAGCCCAGACGGACTGAGACTTGCATTCTACCGCATGGACCAGAGCATGGTGACAGGATATCCACAGGTGAACCTACAGGATACCTGTATTGCCACCATGCAACCAGACAAATACCCCATGACGGGAACCAACACGCATGTGGTCACCATTGGCATCTACGACCTGAAGACGCAGAAGACAACCTACTTGAAGACACCACCTACCGACTACTCGCCATCTGCCCTGCAGCAAACCTGCTATTTCACCAACCTGGCCTGGAGTCCCGACTCCAGGAACGTCTTCCTGCAGGAACTGAATCGCGACCAGAACGACTGCCGACTGGTATGCTACGATGCCGGGACCGGCAAAAGGGAATATGAGCTGTGCAGAGAGACCAGCGACAAATATGTCGAACCACTGCATCCCATCGAGTTCCTTCCGTGGGACAACAACCTCTTCATCATGCAGAGCCAGAAGGACGGATATAACCACCTGTACCTCTATAATATTAAGGGGGAATGTGTCAAACAGCTCACCAGCGGACAATGGGTGGTACTCGATGTACTGGGATTCAACCGGCAGACGAAGTCCGTCATCATTGCCTCCAACGAGCTGCATCCTCTACAGCGTAATCTATATGCCGTCAATATCCTGTCGGAGAAGCGCACCCTGCTGGACAATGGCGAGGGCGTCCATCGAGGGGTACTCTCCAGTAATGGCACCCTGCTATACGACAAATTCAGCACTCCCACCACTGCCAACACCATCAATGTCGTGGACATTCGAAAGAAGCCACAGACCACCACGCTGCTGACAGCCCCAGACCCCTGGAAGGACTTCATACAGCCCATCTTCGAGAGTGGCACACTGAAGGCTGCCGACGGAAAGACTGACCTCTACTGGCGTATGGTCAAGCCACACGATTTCGACCCAACGAAGAAATATCCTACGGTGGTATACGTCTATGGCGGACCGCATGCTCACAACGTAGAGGCATCATGGCATTGGTACAGCCGCTCGTGGGAGACGTATATGGCTCAGAAAGGATATATATGCTTCATCCTCGACAATCGGGGCTCTGAGAACCGCGGACGAGACTTTGAACAGGCCACATTCCGACACCTCGGACAGGTGGAGATGAAAGACCAGATGAAGGGGGTCGAATACCTCAGAAGCCTGCCCTATGTCGATGCCAGCCGACTGGGCGTACACGGATGGAGCTATGGAGGATATATGACCATCTCGCTGATGACCAACTATCCCGATGTCTTCAAGGTGGGCGTAGCAGGTGGGCCTGTCATCGACTGGCACTGGTATGAGGTCATGTACGGCGAACGATATATGGACACACCACAGCAGAATCCCGATGGATACAAGCAGACATCGCTCGTAGCGAAGGCCAAGAACCTGAAGGGCAAGCTGCAGATCATCATCGGATACAACGATCCCACCGTCGTGCCACAGCACACGCTATCCTTCGTAAAGGCCTGTGTAGAGGCAGAAACGCAGCCCGACCTGTTCTTCTATCCTGGGGAGGGACACAACATGAGGGGACATGCCAGCGTACATCTGCACGAACGCATCACACAGTATTTTGAAGATTATCTCAAGTAGAAAAATGACGCTGAAAGAGTTTTTCAAGGGCGACCGTTTCGCCATGATGGCAGGCTGTCAGCTGCTGGAGATACGCGAGGGGTATGCACGTGCCGCGATGACCGTCGAAGAGCATCATCTCAATGGGGGCAACTTCTGTCAGGGAGGGGCGATCTTCACTCTGGCCGACCTGGCCTTTGCGGCTGCCGTCAACAGCCATCTCGTGCTGACCGTCAGCACCAGTTCCAACATCAGCTTCTTCCGTTCTGTACCTCTCGGTGCAACCATCTATGCGGAGGCACAGGAGCTCGTCGACCACCATCGGATGCCCTATGCCGAGGTGCGCATCACCGATGAACAGCAGCGTCTCGTGGCTATCTTCACCTCAGGAGGCTATCGCAAAAGCAACGTTATACTGGAGGGGGTGGAGCTAGAGCCATAAAGAATAGAACCTGATAAGCCAGGCTGCCGGAAGGCGGTACCACTAGACAATCGGATGTAGCCAGCTGCAAAAGGATAGATCCTGATAAGCCAGGCTGCCGAAAAGCTGTACCACTAGACAATCGGATGTAGCCAGCTGCAAAGGATAGAACCTGATAAGCCAGGCTGCCGAAAGGCGGTACCACTAGACAATCGGATGTGGCCAGCTGCAAAAGGATAGATCCTGATAAGCCAGGCTGCCTCGCGGATCACCTTGTCTTAAGCCAGCGAACTGTACATCTCAGGTGTAGGTACCCGCATCGCTCTTGTTGAACTTAATCAGGCGTTCAACAGCCTTTACCTTGATTGCCATAACTTGTTGTTCTGGTTTTAATTTGTAAAGAATATTCACAATCCTTAAAACCTCTTCCTTCCTGCATTTTTGCTGCTTTTACCATGAAAAATTTTCTTCGTGCACTAAGAAAAATTTTTCTCTAGTGAGGCCGCAAAATCCGATGCTTTATGTCCATTTTGCATCTAGATGCAAAGGTAATCATTTTTCGTAATTCCACCAAATTTTTTAAGAGAAAAATTAGTTAAAAAAACTTAATGTGCGGATAGCATGTCTGATCAAGCCCCTGGGTGCAGTCCTCCCCCGTTGTCTTGGCAACTTTTTTGAATCAGCAGGCAGGGGCGTCCCTGGCGGGGAAGTTTCCCACTTTCCCACTTTCCCACTTAGGACAGGAAGGTTTTTGAGGTTGTGCGGACTGGCTTACATACCCCCGGCATCGCCTGTCGTTCAAGACATGGTCTGCCGATGACAATGTCAACCACTCTTGCCTGTACCAGGAAGGCAGGGGATAGGTGGGTAATAGTAGGGAGTAATTATTAAATAAATATCTTTTATTATTATATATATTATAA
>JAIKWS010000023.1 GCA_024684515.1 Prevotella sp. | reverse complement strand
TACTCATTGAGAAACAGTCTCACTTTTGAGGCGTAGAAGCCTCCTTCTTTCTTCTTGTTGATCATTCTTTGTTGTGTTTTGGATAAACACCGCAAAGATAAATATATATAAGGTACGCAATACGGTCTAAAATGACCGCTTACGGGAGATAAAACAGGGGGACGGGGACCTGCTTCATGAATCCAAACGGATAAGAAATGTTTATAATAGATATGAAACAGGTACCTGCCCCTGATGTTTCATGCTAGCGGGGGGCTAGGTGACGGAAGGCACGGGGAAGGTGGGAGATGATATCGCTGGCCATAAGACTCTCCTGACCTAGGTCTGCAGCTGCGAGATCGCCTGCCAGTCCATGGAGATAGACACCGAGGATGCATGCCTCTCGCTGCTCGTAACCACGGGCAAGGAGACCGAGCAGGATGCCGGTAAGAACATCACCACTGCCTGCTGTTGCCATGCCGGCATTGCCAGTGGACGAGAAGAGGACATGCCCATCGGGTAGACAGATGGCCGTGTAATGCCCCTTGAGGATGACATAGGCATGAAGACGCTCTGACAGCTGACGGGCCTTGGAGAGACGCTCATAGCTGTCGGTACACTGCCCCTCGAGACGTTCGAGCTCCCCAGGATGAGGAGTGAGGATGATATCCTTTGGCAACTGCTGGAGCCAGGCATGACGTAGGGCAAGGATGTTCAGGGCATCAGCATCGGCAACAATCGGACACTGTGCCCGACGTATCTGAGCTATCATGGCGATTGCCGTCTGCTCCGCCGTACCGATGCCAGGTCCGATGGCCAGCGCCTGGAAATGGTCTGTGGCCAGTCCCTCGGAGAAGATGGTCTCCTCCCGATCAGCATGGAGTACCGCCTCCGGTATGGCCGTCTGCAGGATGGAGATGTTACGTCGCGGAGTATGGATGGTGAGCTTGCCAGCGCCAGCACGCATACATGCCCGTGCTGCGAGGATGGCAGCACCAGCCATGCCATAGCTGCCTGCCACGAGCAGGGCATGACCCATGGAACCCTTATGGGCAAAGGGACTCCTGGGTTTCAGCAGGGAGCATACATCATTATGCTCAAGAATAGAATAGGTGGCATCAATCTTATCGATACCCTCTGTGCTGAGTCCTATGTCGAGAATCTGGAGATGTCCGATGAACTGCTGGTACTCAGGAAAGAGATACGAGAGCTTGAGCTGGTGGAGAGTCAGTGTGACAGTGGCGTGGATGATATTCGCCCTCACATTATACGAGTTATCCTCGGTCATCAGTCCCGAGGGAACATCGATGCTCACCACCTGAGCCTTGGAAGCGTTGATATACTTCACGAGCGATGCGAATCCCCCTGCCAGCGGTTTGTTGAGTCCAGACCCGAACAGTCCATCGACGACGAGCATTCCCTGTTCGAGCGTTGGCGGGTCGAACTCCTGAGTTACCTCTGTGAACAGCGGGTGCCCCTTGTGAGTGATCAGCCGCTGTTTGTTCTCGGCACACTCTGCGGACAGTTTTCCGCTAATATTAAAGAGGTATGTCTGTACCTGATAGTTCTGGTTGATGAGCATGCGTGCCACAGCCAGAGCATCTCCGCCATTATTGCCCGGACCGGCGAAGATGACGACAGGAATCTCACGACTCCATCTGCTGATGATGGCAGTGGTGATGGCACGTGCCGCTCTCTCCATTAAGTCGACAGGCTTGATGGGCTCGTGCTCGATAGTATAGTTATCGAGTTCGTGTATCTGTGTAGCAGTGAAAATCTTCATTAGGCTGCAAAAGTACAAAATTATTGTCAAAGCGTGGCATAATTTCAGATTTTTTTCGTAATTTTGCCCCGAAAAGCAGTAAGAGTCCTGATGGCAGGCTGTTTTCTGCGGAAGTAAGCGGTGTTTTTTCATTTTATCATTCATGACAGACAAAGTAAAGTTAAAGGACAAGGTCTTCGGAAAGTTCATTTCCGAAGAAGAGATCAAGGATCGCGTGAAAGCCGTGGCCGCTCGGATCAGCCATGACATGGCCGGTAAGAACCCGCTGCTGCTGGGTGTTCTGAATGGTGCGTTTATCTTCGCTGCCGATCTGATGCGTGAGATCAGCATCCCCTGTGAGATCTCGTTTGTCAAGCTGGCCAGCTATCAGGGAACCACATCGACGGGAACCATCAAGGAGGTGATGGGTATCAATGAGGACCTGACAGGGCGTCATGTGATTATAGTAGAAGACATCGTGGACACGGGCCTGACCATGAAGCGGATGGTGGAGACCCTGGGCACGCGTCATCCAGCCAGCATCAGCATCTGCGCACTGCTGGTGAAGCCCGACAAGCTGCAGGTAGACCTGGACCTGAGGTATGTGGCTCTAAGGATTCCCAATGACTTTATCGTGGGCTATGGCCTGGACTATGATCAACAAGGACGAGGACTAAAAGACATCTATACACTATGCGAATAATCAAGCTTCCCCATCTGCCCAGTGAAAAGACCCAGGCGCAGCCCGGTGACCTGCTGCCTGAGGTATGGTACAAGGGCAAGGAATACAAAGTAGAACAAAACCAAACAGAACAACATATCAAGATGAAGAACATTGTGATATTCGGTGCTCCCGGCTCAGGCAAGGGAACGCAGAGCGACAAGCTCATAGAGCACTACGGTCTGGAACATATCAGCACTGGTGACGTGCTACGTGCAGAGATCAAGAAAGGCTCTGAGCTGGGCAAGACAGCCCAGGAGTATATCGACCAGGGTCAGCTGATTCCCGATGAGCTGATGGTGAGTATCCTGGCAAAGGTCTATGACGCCTTTGGCAGGAGTCATAAGGGAGTGATCTTTGACGGCTTCCCCCGTACCATCCCCCAGGCAGAAGCGCTGAAGCAGATGCTGGCAGAACGGGGCGACAAAGTAGCCGCCATGCTGGAGCTGGACGTGCCTGAGGACGAGCTGATGAAGCGGCTGTTGCTGCGCGGACAACAGAGTGGCAGGGCAGACGATAATGAGGAGACCATCAAGAAGCGCCTCGTGGTCTATCACTCACAGACACAGCCGCTGATAGCGTGGTACAAACAGGAGGGGCTGCACCACCATATCAATGGGATGGGCGAGCTGGACCGTATCTTCGCAGATATCTGCAAGGTGGTGGATGAGCTGTGAGCAAGTCATGCGGGGAGTCTGCGATCATCGCAGCATACGAAGCAAAAGACATGCGGTAAAGCAATGGCATCAGGAGGAAGAGAGAACGGCAATCTGAGAAATGGAAAGTAATTTTGTTGACTATGTAAAGATCTTATGCCGCTCAGGCAAGGGCGGGCGTGGGTCTATGCACCTCCGCCACGTGAAGTATAACCCCAACGGTGGTCCTGATGGTGGCGATGGCGGTAAGGGAGGAAGCATCATCCTTCGCGGTAATCATAACTACTGGACCCTGCTGCACCTGAAATATGAACGACATATCTTTGCCGAACATGGCGGCAATGGCGGCAAGGACAAATGTCATGGTACCGATGGCAAGGATGTGTATATCGACGTGCCCTGTGGTACGGTGGTCTATAATGCGGAGACGGGAAAATATGTCTGCGATATCACGTATGACGGTCAGGAGGTGGTACTGCTGAAAGGAGGCCGTGGCGGTCTGGGCAATTTCCAGTTCCGTAGTGCCACCAACCAGGCACCTCGCTATGCTCAGCCTGGAGAGCCCATGCAGGAGATGACCATCATTATGGAGCTGAAGCTGCTGGCAGATGTAGGGCTGGTGGGCTTTCCCAATGCCGGCAAGTCAACACTGGTGTCAGCACTGAGCAATGCCAAACCGAAGATAGCCAACTATCCGTTTACTACCATGGAGCCCTCGCTGGGCATCGTGGGGTATCGTGATCATAAGTCGTTCGTGATGGCCGATATCCCAGGGATCATAGAAGGTGCTGCTGAGGGTAAAGGACTGGGTCTTCGCTTCCTGCGACATATAGAACGCAACTCTCTCCTGCTGTTTATGGTGCCTGGTGACACGGAGGATATCCGTAAGGAGTATGATATACTATTGGGAGAGCTAGAGCGGTTCAACCCCGAGCTGCTGGCAAAACAGCGGGTGCTGGCAGTCACGAAATGCGACCTGCTGGATGAGGAGCTCATGGAGATGCTCCGTGAGGGTCTGCCCGATGATGTGCCCGTGGTGTTTATATCGGCAGTAACGGGCTATCACCTGGATGAGCTGAAGGATGTGCTATGGCGAGAGCTGAACGCAGAGAGCAATAAGCTACAGACAATAGAGGCTGACGACAGACTGGTGCACCGCGATAAGGATATGGATAGCTTTGCCCAGGAGATGGCAGACGAGGATGCAGATGAGGAGATAGAATATATAGATGAGGAAGACGTAGAGGACCTGGAAGACTTTGAAGAGCTGGAAGAGGGTGTGTAAGATGTGTGTGCTGGCGGTGAGAGATCTTTTTATCCCGTAAACATCGAAAAAGACAAAAGGGACGAAAATTCTGAGATTAACAAAAACCAAGAAAACCCTTGGATGTGCTGCAAATGCTCTTGTGGAGCATTGTGTCTAAGACATTATTCCATGGGCTGTTCCAAGCTAGCTTGACATCCCCTGGGATAATCTCTTAGAAAACCCCCTGAGGGGCTTTTTGCAGCACATCCAAGAAAAACCAAGAAAACCCCATGCGGCGGAGAAGCGATGAGAAAGAATACATTATAGACAATCGCGGAGCGAAAAGATAAAGACAATGAACCCTGAACCATGAACCCTGAACCTTGAACCATGAATCATGGACCTTGAATCGTGAACCTTGAATCGTGAACCTTGGACCTTGAATCGTGAACCTTGAACCTTGAATCGTGAACCTTGAACCCTGAACCATGAACCCTGAACCATGAACCCTGAACCATGAACCATGAACCATGAAGGGGAAAGGTGAAAAGGAGAGAGGGGAGAAAATAGTGCACAGATTGCACGATTTGTGCAAGAATGTGCAGTTTTTGTGTTAATAATGTTTAAGTGCGGGCACACAATTGCAAAACTATGGGATTATCTGTTTACCTTTGCAGCCGCAAATCCCCGCGGATGGGGATGGGGTGCTGAACAGGCGTGGCAGCCCCATGAGAATCAACATCATCAAAAAAAAAACGGACTCGGTAACCGCCTGTCCAGTCCTACCCTCCAGGCTTGGAGGGCTCAGACAATGAAAACAAAACTCTTCCTTGCCAGCGTGATGCTGGCAGTAGCCACACAAGCAACAGCAGGTGGCATTCTGACCAACACAAATCAGAGTATCGACTTTCTTCGTAACCCAGCCCGTGATGGTGCCATCAGCCTGGATGGTGTGTATAGCAATCCAGCAGGTGTAGCCTTCCTGCCTGAGGGCCTGCATCTAGGTTTCAACTGGCAGTATGCCCATCAGACGCGTACCGTAACCACCACCAATCCCCTGTTTGCACTGGGAAGGAAGAATGGCGGACAGACCACTAAAGAATATGAGGGTGTGGCAGACGCTCCCGTCATCCCCTCTCTGCAAGCCGCTTATAATAAAGGCGACTGGAGTCTGCAGTTCAACTTCTCCATACCCGGTGGAGGTGGCAAATGCGAATTTGACAATGGGCTAGGCTCGTTTGAGAGTGTTGTGGGTAATATTGCCCATGGTCTGCAACCGCTGGGTGCCCAGGGTTATGATATGGAAGGCTACATGCAAGGCCAGCAGTACTATTTCGGTTTCCAGTTGGGTACCGCCTATAAGATCAACCCCAACCTGTCGGTATATGGTGGTTTGCGTCTGCTCTATGGTAGTGCCTCGTACAAGGCCAAGATCAGCAATATCATGGTGAATACCGCAGGTGGCTATGTCGACTTCAGCAGTTTCATGCATCAGGCTACTACCACTGTCAGCGGCGGTCTGGCCCAGGTGAACGCAGGCATGGCACAGCTAGAGGCAGCCGGGGCTACCGCCCTACCCCAGTATGCAGAGCTGACAGCCAAGAAGGCACAGCTGGAAGGCACGCTACAGAACCTGAACGTACTACAGAAATACAATGAAGGTGTTAACCTGCAGTGCGACCAGAGTGGTGTTGGCATCGCCCCTGTACTAGGTATCGACTACAAGATTGGCGCTTTCAACCTGGCTGCGAAATACGAGTTCAAGACCCAGATGCGTATGAAGAACAAGTCCACACTAGACGAGGCATCCGAGATTCCCGCCGTGAATAAGTTCCGTGATGGCGAGAAAGTAGATGAGGATGCTCCAGCCATGCTGGCAGTAGGTGCGCAGTGGAGCATCAATCCGGAGGTACGTGTAAACCTAGGCTATCATCATTTCTTCGACAAGAATACCACATGGTATAATAACACCCAGGAGCTGTTGGATGGCGACACCAACGAGTATCTGGGAGGTGTAGAGTGGGACATCAACGATCATATGACCATCTCTGCTGGAGGTCAGCTGACCCGCTATGGTCTGTCGGACGAGTATATGAACGACATGTCATTTGTTGTAGACAGCTATAGCTTTGGCTTTGGTGCCAACTACAAGCTATCGGATGTTGTGACGCTGAAGGCTGCCTATTTCCAGACCAACTACGAGACCTATGACCGCAAGGACTATCCAGCAGCCGGTCTGCATGACAGCTTCACCCGTACCAACCGAGTGCTGGGCATAGGCTGTGAGGTAACCCTTTAAGATGTTTCTGAAGACCGAGGCCATCGTGCTGCATGCGCTCAAGTATGGCGATGGGCGCATCATCGTAGACATGTTCACACGAGAACAGGGTCGTCTGTCGTTCATCGTGCCCATGCCCCGTTCGGAACGTGCGAAGATCAAGAAACAATACCTTCAGCCCCTGACGCTGCTGTTGCTGGAGGCAGACGTCCGTCAGCAGTCGCAACTACAGAAGTTGCGCGATGTCTCTCTCCTGCTGCCTCTGCCCTCACTCCTCTCCGACCCGAAGAAGCTCTCCATAGGCCTCTTCGTGTCGGAGTTTCTTTATCACGCCCTGAAAGGAGAGCAGGAGAATGCACCTCTCTTTGACTATGTACGCAGTAGTATAGCATGGATAGATGGCGCACAGGGGTCTGTAGCCAATTTCCACCTGGTTTTTCTCATGCGCCTGTCACGCTTTCTGGGATTTTTCCCTAATCTGGAGAGCACCGGGACGTATTTCGACCTACGAGGAGCAGAGTTTTGTGAAGCACCACCACTGCATCGTGACTTTCTCATGCCGGAAGAGGCGGAACATATCAGCCTGCTTATGCGCATGGACTATCCTACAATGCATCTGTTCAAACTGAATCATGCACAGAGGACACGGATACTGGAGATCATGCTGACGTACTATAGACTGCACCTGCCGGATTTTCCAGAACTGAAGTCGCTGGGGGTGCTGCAGGAGATGTACAAGTGAAGAGGAATCCATGCGGGGAAACCGCATGGCACAAAGGGAAACCGGGAAGCAAAGAAAAGAGAGGCTGCGGCACAACCACAGCATACAGGACTATAAAAGAGGGGCACATACTAAACAAAGAAAATGGATGCAGAAACTATAATATAAGAGATGTATATGCAACAAGAAGACAAACGACATGAGAAATATATGCGGGCGGCACTGGCCGAGGCCCATAAGGCACTGCAGAAAGGAGAGGTGCCCATTGGCGCCGTTGTGGTATGCAAGGAGCGGGTGGTGGCGCGAGCCCATAACCTGACGGAGACCCTCTGCGACCCTACTGCCCATGCAGAGATGCAGGCCATCACAATGGCAGCCAACGAGTTGGGAGGCAAATACCTGACTGACTGCACATTGTATGTCACGGTAGAACCCTGTACGATGTGTGCCGGTGCACTGGGATGGGCCCAGGTGCCAGCAGTGGTGTATGGCTGTAAGGATGAGAAACGCGGTTTCCAACAATATGCCCCACATGCCCTGCACCCGAAAGCACAGCTGATAGGAGGTGTGCTGGAAGATGAATGCCGAGAACTGATGCAAGAATTCTTCCGTCAGAGGCGATAATAGAACATAAACGGTAAGATTTTAGCCTAATTCTTTGGTAGAAAAGAAAAAAAACAGTATCTTTGCACCCGATTTGGTGATGCCCTGTGTCCTAGCGGCATAGGTCAGAGAGGGAATCAGGTGAGAATCCTGAGCAGTACCCGCTACTGTCATCTCCATTGTTGGAAATCGATAACAAGCCACTGAACAGTCCGTCCAAGCCGTCTCGCTGTGAGACAATGCGTTGAGAACAGGACTATTGGGAAGGCCGATTTTCAGGAGAGAGCCAGGAAACCTGCCAGTCGTAACATAACAAGCGTCCACCTCGGGACTAAGGTGCCGCCAAGTGCGAAATGCAAAAGAACATCAAGATAAGCAGTTACAACGACCCATTGGCGTCGGCCATTGTGTGTGCGTCTTCTATCGTTCGGGCCTGTCATAGACAAGATCGATGTGTTCCGGCTATGTGCAAGATAGTACGTGTATTATTATATAAGTCTTTTTGGCAGAAGATACTGTCGTGAGATAGCATCTTCTGTCTTTTTTGCTATGAAAACATTTATCACAAGCATAACAACCATTGTTCTTTCAGCCTTAGCGATGATCGCAGCTGCACAGGAGTCCCTGAGGGAAGACTCCCTGGGAGAGGTTGTGGTCACCGGTACCGGCACCCAGCATCTGTTGCGCAATGCCCCTGTCCAGACAGAGGTCATCAGCGGCAGGCAGCTGCGTCAGTATGGTGGTCGCTCGCTGGAGGACATCCTTGGCGGTCTGTCAGCTTCGTTTGCCTTCAACGAAGGAGACATGGGCAGTCAGATGCAGCTCAATGGTCTGGGTAACAACTATATCCTGATACTCGTAGACGGCAAGCGTCTGCATGGTGATGTAGGAGGTGAGAACGACCTCCAGCTAATAGACCCGCATAATATCGATCGCATAGAGATTGTGAAGGGAGCCAGTAGTGCCCTCTATGGCAGTGATGCCATTGCCGGTGTTGTCAATATCATCACGAAGAAACACAATGATGCCTTCATGTTAGAAAACGCCACCCGCTATGGCTCTTACAACGACCTGAGACAGCACAATGGTCTAGGTCTGGCCTTTGGGGACGTGAAGAGCTATACCAACTTCCAGTTGCAGCATAGCGATGGCTGGCAGAACACCGCCACCGAGTGGACCCCCTCGTCAGCCACCCCCGTCACCGACTCACGTAGCAAGACCGTGAATGAGCATACGAACTGGCAGATATCAGAGCAGCTGTCGTGGTCCGTGATGCCAGAGCTAGAGCTCTACGCCAGTGGCACCTACTATCGCAAGGGTATCTACAGGCCACAGGGCAAATATGCCAAGTACGACGTGAAGACCTTTGACCTGAAATACCGCAATGCCTCGGCATCATTAGGAGGCAAGTGGCAGCACGGGCTGACAGAGACGAAGACAGATGCCGTGACCCTGGATATCGACTGGAACCGACATGCCTACTATCATGCCTTCACCTCTACCACACTGGCAGAAGGCTTTGACGAGCAGGGTCGTCTCATCCTCGACTTCCCCTATTTTGCCGGTCAGGAGAACCTCCAAAGCAACCAGGAGCGTACGATGGCCCATCTGAAAGGCATCTTCTCCCTTCCAGGCGACCACCGTCTCAGTGCCGGTGTTGAAGCACGCTACGACTATCTGAAGGCTCCCACGAGCATTGCCGACAAGACAGCCAGAGACAATACAGAAGCCCTCTATGTACAGGATGAATGGCTCGGTCAGTATGGGAAAATAGCCACCCATCTCACAGGAGGCCTGCGTCTGAATCGTCATGAGAGTTTCGGTTTCCGTCTCACCCCCAAGCTGTCGGCCATGCTGGCAGCAGGCAGCCTACGTCTGCGAGCCTCGTGGAGTCAGGGTTTCAAGACCCCCACACTGAAGGAGATGAACTATCGTTACGTCCGTGAGATGACCTCCATCATCATGTACCTGGGCAATCCCGACCTAGATGCTCAGACATCGAACTACTACTCCCTGAATGCAGAGTATACGTGGGGTGGTCTGAACCTGACCGTCACGGGCTATTATAATCAGGTAGACAACATGATAGCACTGGTCACCATCCCCCGCACGGAGGCCCCAGCCGAATACCGTCAGCAATATGGTGAGCTATTGAACAAGGTACGTCGGTATATGAACATGGAAGATGCCCGCACCTGTGGTGTTGATGTCAGCCTGCGCTATAGCAACAGGGAGTTCACTGCCGGTCTTGGCTATAGCTATCTTGATACCGATGCCCATGTCTACGATACGAACCACGACCGTCTTGTCAATGTCACTATCGACGGTATGGCCCACCATAAGGGCAATGTCTTTGTCACCTGGCAGCATGCCAGCCGCAGTGAGCAGAGAGAGAGCTCCTATGGTATTGGTATCTACGGTCGTATGTCCAGCAAGCGTCACTATCAGATAGATGGTGATGGCAAGGGCTATCAGCTGTGGCGACTGTCGTGCAACTACACCTTTGGCCGTCAGCTGGTGAAGGGTCTTCAGACCACTATCGAGGCCGGCATCGACAATATTTTCAACTATTGTGACCGCACCCCCCATGGTCTGCACCTAGGCACCACCACGCCAGGTCGCACCATCTATGCTACGCTAACCCTACAGCTGAAGAAAGGAAAGCAAGTGAAATTTAACAATAAGTCTAATTCAAAAAACAAACAACAAGATGATGAACAAGATTAAGTTTCTAATGGTGGCCATGATGGCCATGATGACTACAAGTGCCTTCGTGGCATGTAGCGATGACGATGACGACAATGCTTCACAGTCGAACATGGAACGTTATCAGAATGAAGTAGAGCAGACCGTACGTTCACAGAAGAAGAACTCGAAAGCCATTCTTCTCGTTGCCTTCGGCTCTACGTGGCAGCAGGCTTACGATGCCTTCGACCTCACCCGTTCAGAATATGCTAGTGAGTTCCCTGGCTATGATGTATACCTGAGTTTCTCTTCTGCCATCTGCATCAACCGTGCCATGGCAGGTGAGAATACCGACAAGCGTTCGTTCTACGAGCCCAAGTACTGGCTTGAGGCCTTCGGACGTGTGCAGTACTCAGAGATTATCGTTCAGAGCATGCAGGTCATCCCTGGTGAGGAGTTCAGTCGTGTGGTGAATGCCATGAAGGACTTTGGCAACAACTCGAATGGCGACCTTGACGACAAGTATATGTCGAAGGTAGTGCTGAAACTCGGTATGCCACTGATGTACACCGAGCAGGATACCAGGACACTGGCTCAGGCTCTGAATGCCAACTTCTCGAAGTATGCCGCCAAGGGTGCCATGCTCTTCATGGGTCATGGTAATCCCGACGAGTACGACACCTACAAGGCCAACGTCCGCTATACCCAGCTGGAAGAAGCCCTGCAGGCTATCAACAACAACTATTTCGTAGGTACCGTAGATATGGCAGACAACTTCAAGGTACAGGTCCGCGAGCGTATGGAACAGAAGGGCATGGGCAGTGGTCTTGTCTACTGTGCTCCCCTGATGTCAATCGCCGGTGACCATGCCCATAACGATATGGCTGGTGATGATGATGCCTGGGACAATGGTTTCGAGGTGAACGAAGACGGTGAGGTGGAAGATACCTCCTGGAAGATGTATTTCAGCCATCTGGGCTATGACATCGACCAGAACACGTTTAAGGATAGCGGCTCTGATGCCCTCGTCAAGGGAATGCTGGAGTATGCCAACATCCGTGCTCTCTATAAGAACCACACCAAGAATGCAGAGGTGGTAGACTTCTATCACTCCATGTATCCTGAGGAGTAAGAGAGGAAAGGCAAAATGAATCCTTCACCCTTGGCGGGCATCGCTGGGGTGAAGGATTTTTGTATGGAGAAAGAGGGGAGATGGTTGCGATGGCATCGCAGCATGCGGAGATCATTTGTATAGTATTTTCCTGCTGCCTATGACGTTCAGGCCAGACTGAGGCATCGATAGGCGATGACCATGCAGAGAGTAGACAGGACTACTGGTCTGCAGGACATTATTCAGGGAGAGGATACCTGTTTCTATTTTGTCACCAAGACCCGTGGGAGCCTGTGCGTAGCTGCTGATGCAGATGCGGTCGATGCAAGCACCATTCTCACGACTGGCAATAGACAGCCTGTGCTGCCCAGGCGACAGGTTGAAGACCGGTTTGCCAGCATCGTCGACATAAGAACCAAGGTCAAGCCATTGCCACTGCCCATTCGTAGACAGGCCGTTGGCACGATAGTAACCCAGATCATCAATCTTGATGTAATAGGAGTCATCGTCGTAGGTGGGACAGTTCAGTCGGGCATAGAGGAAGAACTGAGCCTCTTGTGACACGGTGAAATCGGCATGCAGAAAACTTGACTCACTAGCAGGCAAGGAGGTATTGTTGACCACCGTCTCCAGATATTTGCCCCCTGAGGCCCTGGCATCATTCACAATCTTGAAATCAGTTCCTATCTGTTTGTCAATCATCTCCTCAGCCTCTATCCATACCTGCTCTGTTCCTGCCTTTGGGTCAATATATTCTGGGTCGTCAGTACGTGTGAAGAGGTTCAGGTCTATGCCATTGCCCATGACCTCATATCCCAATGCATTGGGATGCAGCCAGTCGTTCTGGTATAGGAACTGGCTCTGCAATGCCGTCGTATCAGAGGGATTACGTACCATCTTGTCGAAGTCTATTACACCATCGACATAGCCAGCCGTCCGTATCCACGTGTTGAGAGTCCTACGGCCAGTCTCGTGATCATCAGAAGAATAACTGCTGTTCTTGAATGGAGTGATGGTGGCACCATATACCCAGATGCCTTGTTTGTGAGCCTCGTCAATCATGTTCTTATAAGCCGAGATGATGTTGGCAGCCGTCTGCTCACCATTTCTGCTATATCCCAGGTCGTTAACCCCCTCGAAGAGGATGATATATTTCACCCCAGCCTGTTCAATGCAGTCACGATGAAAACGACTCACTGCCGTAGGTCCCAGACCGCCACTGAGCACGCAGTTGCCGCCAATGCCGAGGTTGAGAACACCCACGTGGTTGGTGGCTTCGTTTTCCAACAACATCCTCGAGAAGTTATCAGCCCATCTGTTCTGCTCGTTCGTGGTGCTGCCCCTTCCGTCCGTGATGGAGTTGCCAAGGATAGCCACAGCCCTATAGTCGTCACTCACCTTCACGTCAATGCCACAGATAGAATACCAGTGCTCTGTCTTGGCTGCCGATGTAAAATCGTCTGTATTGCCTTCAGCCAGATAGCTGGTGGTGCGGCTGCCAGGATGGCCCGTGACAACAGAGTTGCTACAGTTGCCATAATGGATTGTGATAGCCACATTCTGCCTAGGAGACAGGGGGAAGGAGATGGGGTCGGATGTCACCATCTGTCCAGCCGCCATCTTCACGGAAGTACTGCCATTGAAGGTGACACTGGTCGCTGTTGCCTCATCAATATCTGCGTTATGCCCACTAGACAGGGCAGTTGCTATCTGCACAGAGTTGATTTCCGTGACAGCAGAGCTGAATTCGTTCGACAGCTTCAGTCGCATCGTCTGTCCACCTATTGACACCTGCACTATCTGCCGCAGGCTGTTGCCCGACAATCCAGGAGCAGGAGGGAGGTTATGTTGTTCAACCAGTTGTTCAGCTGTGGTCCAGGTGCCCACCCATTTGTCAGCACGGGCTTGGCCAGCTACCATCGACAGGGCACAAACAGCCATTGCGAAGATGATTTTCTGCGTCATAAGTTCGTTCTATTTATTGGTAAATCATTAATACGATGCAAAGATAGGACATATATTCCAAAGACCATCCAAATTTTGTTTCAATTACTTCATGATATGTTTCGTGCTGGAGAAAAAGAGGCAGGAGATAGGGGTAGCAGATTCGTTGATGGTGACAATGTCATCTGCAAGGAAATCATTTTTCTTTACATTTGGAAAAAGCAGTCACGAGGCCGCTTTTTCTCCCTAGTTAGGAAAAAATTTTTTCCTGCCCAGGAAAATAGTTTTCCCTAGTATGGGAGCAAAAAAGAGGTCCTTACCGTATATTGAAAATATCTTACACCTACTATCTATTGCAAGAGACGACAGCTATTTCAACAACCTATAGAATTTAGGTTGATAGCCAGAATCCACCAAACCAGGATGGAAGATAGCCACGAAATCCTTCAATAGGATGTCGGGCTCTACTGGTGATATCTCGTAGTAGGGAGTCTGCTTCATATTGCAATAGATGACCTTCCGCTGTCGGAAGGACTTCATGAGTTCGTTTCGCGGTTCCTTGGCTCGCAAGTCATCGTAGGTAAAGTCACCATCGAAACTATTCAGGATGCGCCAGTAGTCAGCATTGGCCGATAGGGCATACATCTTCTCAAACTCGATATCCTCACCTGCCGTCTCATCATCCTCGACCACATAGAGGGCACCAGCATCCCGGAATATCTGTGCCAGGTAGTTCTTCCCCCCCACAGCATGCCACATGCCATAGTGCATCTCGCCACTGGTCACGGTGGGTATGCCTTCTATCACGCCACTTAGTGAATTCAGCAACGAGTCGACACTGGCCTTCAGACCGTTATATCGCTCCTCTATGCCCTCGAAGACCTCATTGGCCTCTGCCTCCTTGCCTATGAACATGCCAATGAACTTGATCCATTCTGCCTGTCCCAATGGCGACAGTTCCTTATATCCCAGATGAGGCACCATCGTGATGCCACTCTCCTTGATGGCATCGTAGCCCCCCCGTTTGAAGGGTGAAATGAAGATCACGTCAGGCTGTGCTGCCATCACCAGTTCTGGGTCGAAATTGCCCTCCATGCCAATCTTCACTATCCGTCCATCGTCCACCCGCTTGCGTATATCCTCGTTGAAGAGGTTCTTCGTACCCGTGATGCCCGTCACGAAGTCGTGAGCATCTAGCTTGGTGAAATTCGACAGTTGCAGAGACGTCATACAGATGCAACGATGTATAGGCACTACCACCTTCACATATCCCTGTGGCACCACCATCGTATCGCTGCCCACGAGGGCAAACCGCTCACCAGTCTGCACCGTCACCAGTCGCACTGCTGCTGAGTCCCTGATGGTGAATCCCTCAGCATACCTCACATCCATCTTCACACCTGTGGCACAGAGCCCCTCCTTGCCCTGTTGGGTCCTGGCCTGTCGACCACATGCAACCAGCACTAGCAGTGCCAGCAGACATAATGTATTTCTTCCCATCGATATTTGATTCTTAACGGGTACAAAATTAATCATTTTTGATGACATAGACAAATCCCAGCCTCAAAATATGCCCTTTCCAACGCAGAAATAGATGACCAGGGATACGATGATCACCATCAGCACCTCTGCCAAACGGTTCACAACGACGGCATGACGCATATCTGCAGTGGTCAGTTGTCGATCATGCTCACCAATATAAGGCTTGGGGAATAGCTGTCCAAAATAATGATGAGGACCTCCAAAGCGGCAGTTGAGGATTCCTGCCAATGCCGCTTCCGGCCACCCACTATTAGGACTGGCATGCCTGGGACCATATCGTAGTACGAAGCTAATCAATGATCCTTCAGACCTTTTCATTCTCAGTTTCTCCCCCACTATCATCAGCAGGGCCGTCAGACGAGCAGGAATATAGTTGGCCACATCGTCTATACGTGCAGCAACAGTACCAAACAGACGATAGCGATCGGTGCGATAGCCAATCATCGAGTCGAGGGTGTTCACCATCTTATAGGCCAGCATGCCTGGTGTGCCCAGCAGCATGAGCCAGAACAGGGGTGCTATGACACCATCGCTGAGGTTCTCGGCCAGTGTCTCCAGGGCAGCCGTACGCACCTCCTGTGCCGACAGTTCTCCTGTGTCGCGACCCACGATGCGAGCCACCTGCCGTCGTCCCTCATCCAGTGAGCGATCGAGGGCCAGGAACACAGCACGCACCTCACGTATCAAGGTCGTGCCAGCAAGACAGAAGAAGATGATGATGGTGTCGAAGGGAAGCCTCCACCCCACCCCTTCGATAGGAGCAGGAACAGACGATAGCCACCTGCCTAGCAGCCACGTAGCCACAAACACCAGCACTATCAGTCCGACAGCCAGCAGTCCTCCTTTCAGCCGTCGATGCCCACCCCTGTTCAGGCGATGCTCACCTGCTGATATCATCTTCCCAAAGCCCACCACAGGATGTGGCAGCCAGGCAGGATCACCCAACAGCCAGTCGAGCAGCCATCCCAGCAGCAGTGCTATCAGCAATTCTGGTATGCCCATCAGTCACCAACACTATTTCTCCACCTAATAGCTGACGCTACAGAGGATGCCACGACGACGAACCAGATCGGCAATGCGATCGAGCTGGGCAGGAGTGGCCTTCAGCAGACCAGGAGTAGGAGTCTCGCGATCGATGGTATAGATCATCACCTGCTGTGGTGCTATCCTCTCCACAGCATCGAGCCAGGGGAGCACATATCCGTCGCCTGTATTGTCGACCGACTCGCCAGCCACATCCCCCTGCATAAACATCGTCTGAATGATGACGTGTCCATGAAAAGAGGCCATTCCATCGATGATTTTCTCTACATCGTAGGTTCCCTGCGGATGGTCCACAAGCCGGATATAGTCAGCAGAGACCGTATCGAGTTTCAGGATATTGTTGTCGACCTGCATCAGTGCATCGTGAACAGCAGGACGATGGATGAGGGTTGAGTTGCTCAGCACAGACACCTTGGCCTGTGGACAGTATTGATTGCGCAACACGATGGTGTCGGCAATGATCTCTGGGAAGTGGGGATGGCAAGTAGGCTCGCCATTGCCGGCAAAGGTGAGCACATCAGGCATACGTCCTTCCTGTTGCATCTGCTGTAGTTTCCTTTCCAGTGCTGAGGCTACCTGCTCCCGTGTGGGCAGTGGCAGCTGTGGACGATGCTGCTCGTTGAAGCCACACTCGCAATAGACACAGTCGAACGAGCATACCTTGCCATCGGCAGGCAGCAGGTTGATGCCCAGTGACACACCCAGCCTACGGCTGTGCACAGGACCAAAGATGGGTGATGGATAGATGATTGTACTCATGATATGCAAAATA
Organism: Prevotella sp.; assembly: GCA_024684515.1. Classification (GTDB taxonomy): domain Bacteria; phylum Bacteroidota; class Bacteroidia; order Bacteroidales; family Bacteroidaceae; genus Prevotella. The sequence continues at coordinate 114,465 of JAIKWS010000023.1, read as the reverse complement.
AATGTTGATGAAGAGATGGGGGCAAAAGCTGTTACCAGCTGCCTCCACCGCCACCGCCTCCTCCACCGCCGGAGAAGCCACCGCCACCACCGCCAGAGAAGCCGCCACCGCCACCGCTGCTAGAGCTATGGCTGATGGTGGTAATGGCACTACTGACCGTTGAGGAGAAATTATGCACCATATTGTGAGTGAGTGCAGTACCCATGAGTGGTGTTGCCGAGTCATACCAGTCGGGCTTCTGCACATCGATATCCTTGAATAGGTCTGCCCACTTATCGCTCAGTTTGAACACCATCGCATAGGGCAGCACCTTATAGAAATATTGTGGGTCGTCAGCCTGTAGCTGTACCAACCGCTCTTTTTCTGCTGTCTTGATAAACTCCTTGAATCCCAGCAGACGTCCCATCATCTGTGCCCGATAATCAGTGTCGACCATAAAGCGACCTGCCAGTTCGACGAGGATAAAGGCCACGATATAGAATGCCAGTGCTGCCCACATGTTGAGAGGTGCACCATACTCAATGTACAAGAAGCAATACAATGCCCAGGATGCCAGCATGAGTATGGCCTTGCCAATAACGAGGATGGTATGGTAGCCGATAGAACGCATGAAGGCCTGACCACGATTCAGCACATTCAGCACAGCAGCACAGAAGCAGGGCAGTCCGAAGCAGAGGAAGCCACCAGCGATGGTTTCAAAGCTCCAGGTGGTGACCACGGTATTTGTGCCCAGCACCAAAGTGCCAAAGAGAGCCAGCAGGAAGTACAGGCCAAAGGCTTTCTGCAGCCTGGTGAGTTCCTGGTCGTTAGTGAATTTCTTACGGAGAGAAGATTTGATTTTCTCCATCTTAGTGGGATTCTCACCAATCTCCTTGATGTCCACCTCATTCCCTTTTCCGAACAAGAGGTTCATGAACTGTTGCTGATAGCTGGGAGCATTGTCTGGCAGTTCCTTGAGTTTAGTGAGATGTAGGTCGGAAGTCTTGAATATCAGTCCTTTCTTCGTTTCCTGTATACCGATGTAGCCCTTGCCTGCCAGCCAGGGTATGAGAGATGCGATGTCGACACTATCGACAGACGTATCGATGATGGTGCCCACCTCGGCACTGCTGATATCCTCAGGTGGATAGAACTCGATGACCTTTGTCACATGAGGAGTACGCAACCGCATCTGGAAGAAGCCGATGAGCAATGCCACGATGACGGTAGCCGCCAGGAAGAGATAGAGCCACAGATAATTCACCGTCTTCACACCCTCATAGTACCCCGCTGGAAGGTCGGCATACAGGGTGATGCCGTGTCGTGCCTTCACACTATCTGCCTGTCCGGCTATTTCAGATGGCTGAACCTGGTAAACGAGACTGGGATTGCTACCGTCTGTTCCACCGTACTCACCATAATAGACCTCCAACAGGTCGTCGATATCGTCAGGAAGGGGTTTCTCGAACTCGATATTGAACTCCACGTGATCGATGAGGCTTTCAAACTCAGTGCCCACGATGGTGTGGAAGAGGTAGTCCTGATCAGGAAGACGGTCATCGGGATAGGTCAACGTATAGCTGATCACATATTGCTGCAGGCCTTCTACCTCGCGGTTGGCATCGCCAATACGGATGATAAAGAACTCGTCGTTGCTATCGCCAGTGGTAAAATTCCAATTGTCTACACTGATGTCATCGATATCTTGTTCGTAGACGAATTCATGCACTTCTCCATCTACCTTATGGTTGAGCTTGAACGAACGGGGTATATAACGATAGAAACCATGACGGGGCTCGTCAAAAAAGATGTCGAAGGTCTCAGTAATCCTCCATGTGTTGTCTTTGCCCACTGTGGCGTCTATCACCAGGTTGCGATAGTGATAGCCCCCTCTGTCAGCTGTGGCATGCACGCACAGCATCAGCAGTGCTGCCAGCCATATTATCCTATGTCTGCCCATGATTATTCAGATTTTAACGTTGACTGCCTGTCGCTCAGCATCACTGTTCACGGAGAACATGGGTGCCGTCTTGAAGCCAAATAGCGATGCCACCAGATTAAGTGGGAACATCTGGCACTTGTTGTTATACTCCCGCACACTGCCGTTATAGTAACGTCGTGACAGTGATATCTCGTCTTCCATCTTAGCCAGCTGCTCCTGCAGTGTCAGGAAGCTATTGTTGGCTTTCAGTTCAGGATAAGCCTCAACGGCAACGAAGATTGTCTTCAGTGCATCGCTGATGCGCACCTCTCCCTCCAGTTGTCCGCTACGGTCATTGCTACTCACCGCAGTACGCAGACGTGTCACCTGTTGCAGCACATCCGTCTCGTGACGTGCATATCCCTTAACCACTTCCACCAGACTAGGTATGAGGTCGAAGCGTTTCTTCAGGAACACATCCATCGTGGCAAAGGCCTCGTTCACCTTGTTGCGTAGCGACACCAGGCTGTTGTAGACAACCAACAGCAGCAACAGCAGCAGTACCACCACACCGATAATCACATAAACCATCATCTTTTCTTCACTTTTAACGATTAAACATCCATTATCTCCGCTTTCTGCCATATAGCCATGCACTATGCGGATTATTTTCCAATGTGCAAAGGTACACTTTTTCCCTGATGTTTGCGTCGGTAGGAAGATGGTTTTTGCCAATCTTTCTGTTAAATAAGTATAAATAGGCCTCAAAACTCGTTTTGCAACCACAAAACGTCAAATAAAAGATGTATCTTTGCAGCATAATTGGCGTAATACGCACAGTTGACAAATGAAGAGAAGAAGAAAAGTGACCGGCCGCCATCAGGGTATGCAGGTCGTAACGTTATGCATCAGCACAACTATGGTACTCATCCTGTTGGGGCTGGTGGTGCTTTCTGTGCTTACAGCCCGCAATTTGTCGACCTATGTTAAGGAGAACATGGCGATAAACCTCGTGCTAGGCGATACAGTAAGCGTTGCCGATGGACAGGCACTGATAACGCACTTGCAGTCACAGCCCTATACGAAGCACACGAAATACATCAGCCAAGAGGAAGCCCTCCAGGTGATGACTGCCGAGCTGGGTGCCAATCCTGTGGAGTTTGCCGGTGTAAATCCTTTCTGTGCCGAGATAGAGGTACAGGTGAAGGCCGACTATGCCAATACCGACTCCCTTCACAGGATATCAGACACCCTGAAAAGAGACCCCCGTGTTGATGACGTGGCCTATCAGGCAGACCAGATTGACGATGTGAACCGCAACGTGCAGCGTATCAGCATGATACTGCTGGTGTTATGTATACTGCTGATCATCGTCAGCTACTCGCTTATCTCCAATAGTGTCAGACTGGGTATCTATTCCCGCCGGTTCACGATCCACACGATGAAACTGGTAGGTGCCCGTTGGTCGCTCATCAGGAAGCCGTTCCTCACGAAGAGCATCCTCATCGGTATCGTAGCCTCGCTGCTGGCCTGTGCCGTGCTTGGCGTTCTGGTGTATCTGCTCTATCGCTACCAGCCAGGTTCAGAGACGCTGATAGGCCAGACAGAACTGCTCATCACCGCAGCCAGCGTGTTCGTGGCAGGCTTCATCCTGATGCTCATCTGCACCCTGATGTCGGTAAACAAATTCCTGAAGATGACAGCAGGCGAGCTCTATAGCCGATAGTCACTTTTAGTTGCAAACATTTTTAATACAAGATAATGGAAAAGAAGAATTTAGCTTTTGGACGGATGAATTTCATCCTGCTGGGCATAGGGATGCTGATCGTTTTCATCGGCTTCATACTCATGTCCGGTGGCTCCTCTACCAGTGAAGCCTACAACCCCGACATTTTCAGTACGATGCGTATCAAGGTAGCCCCAGTGGTGTGCCTCATTGGCTTCGTATCGCTGATCTATGCCGTCATCCACAATCCGGAAAAGAAAAGTCTGTTCAAAAAGGAGGTCAACAAGGACGCATAAGACATGGACTGGATACAAGCACTAATTTTAGGCATCATCCAGGGTCTGACCGAATATCTGCCAGTCAGCAGCAGCGGTCACCTGGAACTGGGCAACGCCATCCTCGGCGTCAATATAGAAGAGAACCTGACCTTTGACGTGATGCTCCACGTTGCCACAGTACTCTCCACACTGGTCATCCTGTGGAAGGAGATAGACTGGATACTGAAGGGTCTTTTCAAGTGTAAGCTGAACGAAGAGACGAAGTACGTACTGAACATCCTCGTATCGATGATTCCTGTAGGTGTGGTTGGCTTTCTGTTCAAGGACCAGATAGAAGCAATGTTCACTGGCAATATCCTGCTGGTGGGATGCTGTCTGCTGGTAACAGCCACCTTGCTCATCTTCACATACTATGCCCGTCCACGCAAGAAGGATCACCTATCGCCTGTCGATGCCTTCATCATGGGTATTGCACAGGCCATTGCCGTGCTCCCTGGCATCTCACGGTCGGGTAGCACCATAGCCACAGGACTGCTGTTGGGCAACAAGAAAGAACGCCTGGCTCAGTTCTCCTTTCTCATGGTCATACCCCCCATCCTGGGACAGGCACTGCTTAGCGTGAAGGATTTCATCAGCGGCGAGGAAGCCTTTGGAGGTGTAGATGCCTTCCCGATGTTCATCGGCTTCGTGGCAGCCTTTGTCAGTGGATGTTTTGCCTGTCGCTGGATGATTAACATTGTAAAACGTGGCAAGCTGGTCTATTTTGGCATCTACTGTGCCATCGTAGGTGCCATTGCCATTATCTATAGTCTGGTATAACACCGCATCGCATGGATTTCCTGGAGGGAGAATTCATCTACATCAACAAGCCCTATGGCATGTCGTCGTTTGGTGCCCTGGCCCATATCCGCTACCTCATCTCGAAGAAGATGCGGGTGAAGCGGGTAAAGACCGGTCATGCAGGGACGCTAGACCCGCTGGCCACAGGAGTGCTCATTCTCTGTACGGGACGTGCCACCAAGCGTATTGAGTCGCTGCAATATGCCTCGAAGGAGTATACTGCCACCCTGCAGCTGGGGGCTACCACAGCCAGCTACGACCGTGAGCATACGGTGAACATGACGTTTCCCACACGCCACATCACTCGTGAGCTGATTGAGCAGACACTGCCACGCTTCGTTGGTGAGATTGAGCAGACACCACCCGAATACTCAGCCTGCAACATTGCCGGCGACCGTGCCTACAAGCTGATGCGACAGGGGCAGAAGGTTGAGCTGAAGCCTAAGACGCTACGCATAGACGAGCTGGAGCTGACCGATTTCAACCCCCACACCATGCAGATGAGCATCCGCGTGGTATGTGGCAAGGGAACCTATATCAGGGCACTGGCCCGCGACATTGGCAGTGCACTGGGCAGTGGTGCCTTCCTTACAGCCCTCTGCCGCACCCGTCTTGGCGAGATTGGCATAGACCAGTGCCTGACGCTAGAAGAGTTTCCCAACTGGCTGAATGCGCAGGACATCACTATGCCCGTGAGAAAATCGTGAACAGAAAATTTGTCAATATATAGATGAAACTATCGCAATTCAAATTCAAGCTGCCCGAGGATCAGATAGCACTCTATCCTCCACATCGTGTATTTAACAATGAAGACGGCACCATAGAACGTGTCTATCAGCGAGACCGCTGTCGACTGATGGTGGTGCATCGTAAAAGTGAGAAGATTGACCTCTTCCAGCAAGACATAAACGGCAATCCCACAGAAGAGCCACTGATATTCCGAAATATCGTAGACTATTTCAACGAGGGTGACACCTTTGTCTTCAACGATACAGCAGTCTTCCCTGCCCGACTGTTTGGTACGAAGGAGAAAACAGACGCCAAGATAGAGGTATTCCTACTACGCGAGCTGAACGAGGAGCTGCGGCTGTGGGATGTGCTCGTTGAGCCGGCACGCAAGATACGCATTGGCAACAAGCTCTTCTTCGACGGAGACGGACCTATGGTGGCAGAGGTTATTGATAATACCACCAGCAGGGGACGAACATTGCGATTCCTCTACGACTGTCCTCACGACGAGTTCAAGCGAGAGCTCTTCGCTCTAGGATCAGCACCACTGCCAAGATATATCGTAGACCGTAGGCCTGCAGATGCCGATGACATGGATAATTTCCAGACCATCTATGCCACCCACGAAGGAGCCGTCACAGCACCAGCAACAGGACTGCATTTCAGTCGCGAGCTGATGAAGATGATGGAAATACGGGGATTCCAGAATGCATTCATCACACTGCACTGCTCACTGGGGGCTTTCGATACTATCGAGGTCGAAGACCTTACCAAGCACAAGATGAACTCCGAGCAGGTGATCATCGACGAGAAAGCCTGCAAAGCCGTGAATTTAGCCAAACAGGCAGGCAACAAGATCTGTGTCGTAGGAGCCAGTACGGCACGTGCCACAGAGTCGTCAGTAGGCACCGACGGACTGCTGAAGGAGTTTAACGGCTGGACCAACAAGTTCATCTTCCCTCCGTATGAGTTCGGGCTCGCCAATGCCATGATCACCAATTTCTACCATCCCGAGTCTACGATGATGATGCTCACAGCAGCCTTCTCTGGCTATGACCTCTGCACAGAAGCCTATCGCCAGGCACTCAGCAACCATTTCATGTTCGGATGCTATGGCGACGCCATGCTCATACTCGACGACTGATCCCTATTTTTTGCAATGCACCATACGGTATACCTAGCACTAGGCACTAATCTTGGCGACGGTGCCCAGCAGCTCAGCCAGGCCTGCCGTCATATCTCCAGGCTGATTGGAACCATTGAACGCCAGTCAGCCTATTACGTCACGGAGCCCTGGGGATTTCAGTCCGAACATCTCTTCACCAATGCCGTCGTCTGCGTCAGCACTACACTGACGCCACGACAGCTGCTACGTGTCACCCAGCGCATCGAACGACTCATGGGAAGACGAAAGAAGACTGGTGCCGATGGCATCTACCACGACCGACCCATCGACATCGACATCCTGCTCTATGACAAGCTCTTGATCGACGAGCCAGACCTCACCATCCCCCACCCCCACATGCTCGAGAGGCAGTTTGTCATGGACCCGCTATTAGAAATCTACCCCGACTTCCAAGGGATGTAACTATCTGCTTTGTTACATATCTTTATGATATGGCATGGGAGTCTTTTGAATGCCTTGCGGTGCATAAAAGCATAGGAGGATAACTAAAAACGGACATTTCGTCACTAAAAAGTGTCATTTGGATACTTTTCACAATAATTTGCAACAAATGGGATAATAATTTTTAGCGAAAGCTATGGATTATTTTATAAAAATATGTACCTTTGCATGCGCAAAACGAAATCGCGTTGCCCATGGAGGTGTGCCTAACCGCACTTAATTGGGAAAGTGAGTGGAAATCTCCTACTGTCCCGCAGCTGTGAACTCCAGTTTTACCAAGAAACTAAATGCCATTGTCCGTATTTCAGGATGAGAAGGCGTTTCCTGGTGGAGGAAAGTCAGAAGACCAGCCTTCGTTTGGAAGTCAGCCCATACGTCACGATGTATGACGCACTAGGCACAGCGAGAATGGTATGTTATAGGGTGAGGCACAAGATGCCTTGGTATGCCATTATGTCACGAGCAAATAATATGGTAATAAAAATAGGAATAACGAACTATGTTTAAGAATTTCAATGGATTCCATCTTGTCGATTCATTGCACAGCATGAATCTTGAGAGATGGTTCGAGCCCGCTAGGGTTCACAAGAAGGTGGTAGAAGCCGTCGTCGTGCTTATTATCACACTGGTGCTGTGGAATCTGCCCACTAGTGCCTTTGGCATCGATGGTCTGAATGTGGTGCAGCAGCGAATCATTGCCATCTTCGCTTTTGCTACGCTGATGTGGATTACAGAGGTGGTGCCTTCATGGGCAACCTCGGTGGCCATCATGGGGCTGCTGCTCATCTTTGCCAGCGACTCGGGCATCAAATGGATGTGCGACCCAGGTGAGGTGGGAGACCTCCTGTCGTTCAAAGGCATCATGGCCTGTTTTGCCGACCCTGTCATCATGCTTTTCATCGGTGGTTTCATTCTTGCCATCGCAGCCACGAAGACGGGGCTGGACTCACAGCTGGCAAAGTCGCTGCTGAAGCCTTTCGGACGTAAGAGTGAGAACGTGCTGCTGGGATTCCTGCTGGTGACGGGACTCTTCTCGATGTTTGTGTCGAACACGGCTACGGCAGCCATGATGCTCACCTTCCTCACTCCCGTCTTCCGTCAGTTGCCCGCCGAGGGGAAAGGCAGAATCGCAATGGCACTTTCCATACCCATAGCTGCAAACCTCGGTGGCATGGGAACGCCCATTGGCACACCACCCAACAATATCGCACTGAAATACCTCAACGACCCTGAGGGACTGAACCTGGGACTGGGATTTGGTCAGTGGATGATGTTCATGCTCCCGCTGGTTATCATACTGCTCTTCATCAGCTGGATGCTGCTCAAACGCCTGTTCCCATTCTCGCAGAAGACCATAGAACTGAAGATAGAAGGTCAGATGAAGCGTGATGCACATACCTATATTGTCATCGCCACATTTATCGGCACAGTACTACTCTGGTTGCTGGACTCCGTCACGGGCATCAACTCCTATACCGTGGCACTTATCCCCTTTGTGATCTTCTCGCTGACTGGAGTCATCAACAGACGTGACCTGGAGGAAATCAACTGGAGCGTCATCTGGATGGTGGCTGGCGGATTTGCACTCGGCTATGCTCTCAACGCATCGGGACTGGCATCGCTGGCAGTAAAGAGTATTCCCTTTGGAGAATTGTCACCGATACTCATCCTCATCATGTCGGGCATGCTATGCTATGCTCTGTCAAACTTCATCTCCAACTCGGCGACAGCAGCACTGCTCATGCCTATCCTGGTAGTGGTATGCAGTGCTATGGGCGACAAGCTGGATGGCATAGGCGGCACACCAACCGTGCTCATCGGTGTGGCAATTGCTGCCTCTAGCGCTATGGTGCTACCCATCTCCACACCACCGAACGCATTGGCCTATGCCACCAATCTGGTAGACCAGAAGGACATGTCGAAGATAGGACTTATCGTGGGCTTCATCAGCATGCTGCTGGGCTATGCCCTGCTCTACGTGGTAGGAAGCCTGGGCATCATCTAGCCCTGCCCTTTCCTGCCACGATATAAGGCACGGATAGCAGCAAGGGGAGAAGTATGGTCGGAAGAGCGGCTATCTTCCCCCTTTTTCTATGTGATTCCTTTGGTCAATTCAGAATAATTCACTATCTTTGCGCCCAATTATGTATTATAGCAACAGAACCACAGGAAACAGGTGGATGATAGTGCTGGCACTGTCGTTCGCAGCAACCCTCTTCAGCACGAATACGAGGGGGCAGGGCAACCATAACCTCGAAGTGGGCAAGAACATGGAAATCTTCAATGCCCTCTACAGCCAGCTGGATCTCTTCTATGTCGATACCCTCAACCCCTCGCAGGCAATGACCGCTGGCATCAATGGCATGCTTCGCTCGCTGGACCCCTATACGGAATACTATCCGCAAGAGGAAGCTAAGAAGCTGGAGATGATGCTCACAGGTAAGTATGCCGGCATTGGAGCCGTGGTCAAATACCACCAACGGCTGAAGCGAGTGGTCATTGACGAGCCATATGAGGGCATGCCAGCGGCTGAGGCTGGGGTGAAAAAGGGGGACATCATCATCAGTATCGACGACTCGATGATGACGGACAAAACGGTGAACTATGTCAGCAGCCATCTCAGAGGAGACCCTGGCACCACCTTCGTGCTCAAGGTGAAACGTCCGTCAACGGGCAAGGAGATGAAATTCCGCATCACGCGACGGAACATCAAGCTGCCGGAGGTGACCTACTACGGCATGCGGCCAGACTCCATAGCATATATCGGACTGAACCAGTTTTCTGAAGGATGTGCAAAAGAGGTACGACGAGCATTCATCGAACTGAAGAAACAAGGTGCCAAAGGACTGGTGTTCGACCTGAGAGGCAATGGCGGAGGCAGTGAGATGGAAGCCGTGAACATTGTCAATATATGGGTGCCACAGGGAGAGAAAGTGGTCGAGAACCGTGGCAAGGTACAACAGGCAAACCATAGCTACTCCACACGTCTGGAACCCGTAGACACGGTGATGCCCATCGTGGTGCTGGTCAATGGCGAGACAGCATCGGCAAGCGAGATCACTAGCGGAGCCCTGCAGGACCTGGACAGAGCAGTGGTCATGGGAACACGAACCTACGGCAAGGGGCTCGTACAGATACCACTCGACCTACCCTATCAGGCAAACGTCAAGATCACTACTTCGAAATACTATATCCCCTCGGGACGATGCATACAGGCCATCAACTATAATCGCGAGAACGGTGCTGCCTACACAGAACGCATACCCGACTCACTGACACATGTCTTCTACACCCGCAATGGACGGGAGGTACGCGATGGAGGAGGCATCAAGCCCGACATCGAGGTGAAGAACGATACGATGCCCAACATCGCCTACTATCTCTCCGTCAGCGGTATGGACTCTACAGAAGTGGCTTTCGACTATGAGGTGGACTATCTGGCTCGACACGACTCGATAGCAGCACCTTGCGAGTTCCACCTCACGGAACAGGAATGGCAGGAGTTCAGACAGAGGGTTATCGACAGCGGATTTACCTACGACGACATGAGCAGGAAGCAATTCGATGAGCTGGTCAAGACGGCCAAGTTGGAGGGATTCTACGACAATGCAAAAGACACATTCGACGCACTGGGCAACCAGCTCACGCACAACGTGGGGACAGAACTCGACAAGCACCGCAAACTGGTACAGGAACTCCTTGAGCTGGATATCATCTCTGCCTACTATTATCAGAAAGGGGCTACAGAGGCTGGCCTCAACTACGACAAACAGCTGCTCGAGGCTGAAGAGCTACTGAAGTCTCCAAGCGACTACCACAAAGTGCTCGCTCCCAGAAACGCTAAGCCATAGCAACTATGAATGTGAAGATTGAACCATCGTGGAAGCAACACCTACAGGCGGAATTCGAAAAGCCATACTTCCTGCAGCTGACAGAGAAGGTGCGACAGGAATACAAGACGGCCACCTGCTATCCCCCAGGGCATCTCATCTTCAACGCCTTCAACCTCTGTCCCTTCGAACAGGTAAAGGTCGTCATCATCGGACAGGATCCCTACCATGAGCCACAACAGGCACATGGACTGAGCTTCTCCGTTCAGCAGGGAGTCACATTCCCACCTTCGCTGCAGAATATCTTCAAGGAGATAGCCGACGATATCGGCACACCCATTCCCACCAGTGGTGACCTGACACGATGGGCACAACAGGGGGTGCTGCTGCTGAATGCTACGCTGACTGTGAGAGCACACAATGCCAATAGCCACTCGACACTAGGATGGAGGGAGTTTACCGATGCTGCCATCACAGCCTTGGCACAGCAGCGACAGCATATCGTCTATATGCTCTGGGGAGGATATGCACGCGGCAAGGCATGGATGATTCCCAAAGACCGCAATCTGGTGCTCGAAAGCGTACACCCTTCTCCACTTTCTGCTAATAGAGGGGGATGGTTTGGACAGCATCAGTTCTCACGATGCAACCAGTATCTGCAAGAACAGGGGATGACACCCATCAACTGGTAAGAACATCTATAACAACTGCCCATACATGAAGATTCCCCCCATCCTACAGATTGGAAATGTCCTGCTATCGGCCGATATCCTGACAGAAGAGTTCTGCTGCGACCTCGAGGTTTGTCATGGAGCATGCTGCATTGAAGGCGATGCCGGCGCTCCCGTCACTCTTGACGAGGTGATGCAACTGGAGAACTGTGTGGATGAGGTATGGAACGACCTGCATGCATCGGCACAGGCTGTGATAGACCGGCAGGGGGTGGCATATACCGATCAGGAGGGTGACCTGGTGACGAGCATCGTCGGTGGCAAGGACTGTGTCTTCACATGCTATGACGACTTGCAGCTGGACGATGGTACTAAGATTAGCCATTGTTGTCTGTGCGCACTCGAAAAGGCCTATCGTGAGGGACACAGCTCTTTTTGCAAACCTATCAGCTGTGCATTATATCCCATACGGGAGAAAACGTTCTGCGATGGCACCATAGGACTGAACTACCATCGATGGGACGTCTGCGAATGTGGACGGGTGAAAGGTAGAAAGCTACACCTGAAAGTCTACCAGTTTCTACAAGCACCTCTGGAGAGGAGATTCGGACAGCAATGGTACAAGGAACTTTGTGACATGGCAACACTACTGGCGGACAATCCCTGACTTTCTGCTCCATCCGGATATGTCATTTTTGCATTTTCTATCTCAAAAATGCCTATTTATAACTAAAAAGGGATTTTCTTGATATTTTTTTGAAAGAATTATTTGCAAATATAAAAATTAATTGTATCTTTGCGACATCATTTCTTTACAAATTAGCGTATATGATACGATTTTTTTTGTTCAACAATAAATAATGTACTATTATGAAGAAAAAACTATTCGCTTTAGTAGCACTGCTGGCATCTGTAACGATGGGTGCCAATGCACAGGTTTATGTTGGTGGCTCACTGGGATTCACATCTTCCAAGATCTCTGGTGGTGCCGATCAGGATGGTTCGTCTTACAAGATTTTGCCAGAGATTGGCTATCAGCTTGACGACTGCGTATCGATAGGCTTACAGATTGGATACTCACATGGCTATGCCGCCTTCGGCTCTCTGACTGTTACCGATGTAAAGGCAATGATGAACACGATGCTTAGTGCGTATACCGATATCAATGAGGATGGCTTGAAGCTCAACAGCTTCACCTTTGCTCCCTATATCCGGTATAACGTGCTGGAGCTGGGCGATCGCGCAAAATTGTTCGTAGAGGGATCGGTAGGCTATACCAATGTGAAGACCGACAATGTGCCCGCTGCTGCTGGCACCGGTGGTGGCGATGGAAAGCTCGATGTGCTCGAGATTGCCGTAAGGCCAGGTATCGAAATTGCATTTAGCAATCGGCTGAGTGCAACTGCCAAGCTTGGCTCCCTGGGCTATATGTCTGCCAAGGAGAAGGAGAGCGACGAGAAACTGACACGTTTCGGACTCGACTGCGATAGCTACAACATCCTGCTAGGCTTCAACTTCCACTTCTAGGCTTAGCATTCCAGTAATGACTGTCGGGCTGTGCATGGTCCCTACTGATTTTCAGTTCGGCCAATGCATAGCCCGATAGCTTATCAGGCTGCGACATCATGCTGACTCAAAGTGACCAACAGCTGAATCATTGCCGTTTAGCATTTTTTAACTCATTTTCTTTACATCGTATCATCTTTTTTGCTATCTTTGCAAATAAGTTTTGAAATTATACATTATTATTAACCAATAAAAACAAAAATTATGGTAAATCCTGTTCCGCAATTAGAGATTGGGCCTGCTCTGCAATTGGCCTATAGTCGCTTAACCGACATGAATGGACGCTCCCGTCGTTCAGAGTTTTGGTGGACCATGCTGGTAGTTGGCATTGCCAGCATCATCCTGAGTCTGATTCCCTACATTGGTTATATCCTGAGCCTCTTGCTTGGCCTCTGCACTGTTCCGCTCATGATGCGTCGTCTACACGACACGGGTAAGGACCACACGCTGGTATGGATCTTCTATGGCGTCTATGCCGTGGCCTTGCTATTGTCCCTCATAGGTGGCATCATTCTTAGAAATGCCTCTTCTTTTAGTGCTATCGATACCGCAGACACGTTCTTCACCATAGCAGGCGTGTTGTTGATGATATCGGGTATCATTGGCATCGTACTCATTGTGTTCTGGGTTCAGGACAGTCAGCCATTCCCCAACAAATATGGCCCCTCACCCAAGTATCCCGGTGGTCAGCCTAATGCAGGCTACCAGCAGCCCTACAACGGCCAGCAGCAGTACCAGCAGCCGCAATATGGACAGCAGCAGTATCAGCAGCCACAATATGGACAGCAGCAGTATCAGCAGCCGCAACAGCCGCAATACCCACCGCAGCAGCAGCAGTACCAGCAGCCACAGCAGCCGCAATATCCCCCACAGCAGCCGCAGTATCCCCCACAGCAGCAACAGCAGTACCAGCAGCCACAACAGCCGCAATACCCGCCACAGCAACCAAAACAGCCACAACAACCCCAATATCCTCCTCAGCAGCCACAGCAACCACAATAGTTAATGCGCCGTGTCGTACTATTATTAATAGTATTGCTGCCCTGGGTTGCAAGGGGTCAGTCGTGGCAGCAGGTCTATGACGACATGATGGCCATTGACGACAATGACTATGACGAAGAGGCTGGCCAACTGCTTCCTGACAGCTATGAGCTGCTCGAACAGTTGGCCAGCCATCCTTTAGACCTCAACAGCTGCTCACGTGAGGAGCTCGAGCAGTTGCCTTTTCTTTCCTCACAACAGGTGATGGACCTCGAGGATTACCGTTTCCGCTATGGTCCCATACGATCACTGGGCGAGCTGCGCATGATACGCTCACTAGACCACCCACAACTGTCCCTGCTCCCCTTCTTCGTGTTCGTAAGCCAGGAGAGCGAACCACCATCCGACAATCATTTTCCTCGTCTCGACAGCCTCCTCCACTGGGGGCATCATACGCTGACAGGCACTATCCGCATCCCATTCTATCAACGTCAGGGCGATAAGAACGGTTACCTGGGCTATCCCTATCGCCACACCATGCGCTATCAGTTCAGCAGTGGGCAACACCTGCGATGGGGACTCATAGGTGCACAGGATGCCGGTGAGCCCTTCTTGTCGGACCGCAACCGCTGGGGCTATGATGGCTATTCCTACTACCTGCAGGTACGACAGCTTGGACGCCTGGACAACCTTGTGGTAGGAAAATACAAACTGGCAGCAGGCATGGGACTGGTACTCGGCCAGAGTTTCCAGCTGGGAAAGCTTGCCACACTTCAGAATCTCGGACGTACACCAGCCACCATCCGTCCTCACAGCTCGCGTAGCGAAGGCGACTATTTCCACGGAGGTGCCGCCACCATCACCCTCTCACGTAAGAACGCCTCTCCACTGTCACCACGCTTATACCTATCGGCTTTTGCCTCCCACCGTGCCATTGATGCCACCCTGACAAAAAACGGCGATGCCCAGACGCTACTCGTCAGCGGCTATCATCGTACTCCTACAGAAATGGCAAAGAAAAACAATACTCATATCACTGCAGGCGGCACACATCTCATGTACAGATGGGGGGCCCTGAGGATGGGTGCCACCGCCGTCTACTCGACACTCGACCGTTCGCTGGAACCACAACGACAGACCCTCTACCGCCGTCACTATGCCCATGGGCGACATTTCCTGAATATCGGTGCTGACTATGCCTACCTGCATCATCGCTTCGCACTGAATGGCGAGACGGCTACCGATGGTCATGGTGCCCTTGCCACCATCAATGCCGTTAGCTTCCAACCCTCGTCACGGATCAGCATGCTGGCCCTGCAACGCTTCTACAGCTATCGCTACAGCTCGCTCTATGGTCACAGCTTCGGTGAGGGATCACGCACACAGAACGAGAGCGGCATCTATCTGGGAGCCACCTGGAACCCGCTGGCACGCCTGCGGCTGCAGGGCTATGCCGACTATGCCTATTTCCCCTGGGCACGCTACCAGGTATCTGAATCGTCACACAGCTGGGATTTCCTTGCACAGGCTACCTGGCAATACCGGCACTGGACATTTCTAGCCCGCCACCGCTCACATCTCCGGCAGAAAGACAATGAAAAGAAGACAGCCCTGATTGCCAACGACCAGCATCGTGAACGCTTCTCGGCAACCTATCAGCACAGCCAGTGGACAATGAAGACGCAGCTAGACATGACCACCAGCAGCACCCTGCAGACCGAACGAGGATGGATGATAAGTGAGCTGGTCACCTTCCACACCCCCTCACCTACAGAGCCATCGCTACATCTCAGTGCACTGGCAGCATGGTTTGATACCGATTCCTACCAGAGCCGCATCTACATCTACGAGCGACAGCTGCCTCACGAATTCTATTTCCCCACCTACTATGGCGAGGGCCTGCGACTAAGCATTCAGGCCCAGGCGGACATTTCGTCGCACCTGAGCCTGAATATGCGTCTGGGTTATACCCGTTATTTCGACCGTTCCACGATAAGCAGTGGACTGCAGCAGATCATGCATAGTCATCAGAGCGACCTGGACTTGCAACTCCGCTGGAAGTTCTAGCCCTTATTCCTCGGGCATCATGACCACCTGGATGTGGTTGCCACTGCTGAGCACTTTTTCGCGTACGAACTTGCTCACTGCCTCTGGGGTGAGAGCCTCCACAATCTTCTTATAGTCGTGATAGACGTCCACGCCATAGGTACGCATCTTGTCGATAGCCCCCATCCAGTAGCCATTGGTCTTGGCATCGAGATCGACCTGCTTGAGCATGAAGTCCTTCACCTTCTGCAGCTGGTCGGCATCAATCTGCTTAGAGGCATTATCCATGCCCTCGCGGATGAGTCGCAGTGCAATCTCGTTCTTGTCAGGATTCATGGGACACATGGCGGTGATCATGATTCTACTCTTGTCACCATCCAGATCGAGAGTTCCGGATGCTCCGCAAGAGTAGGCAGCACTCTCATCCTCACGTATGGTCTTCAGATAGACCATCGACAGGATCTGTCCCACGGCATCAGCCTTGATGGCATTCTCCAGCGTGTAAGGAGCGTCAGCCCACCAAATCTCTCTGACGACAGCCTTCGGGCTCTCGCTCTTCAGGGTGAAATGGTTCCTGACCTCACCCTTGGCCAGTGTCTGCAGACTGCTGTACTTGTCAGCAGGCTCACCGGTAGCAGGCAGACTGGCGATATACTGTTCGATGAGTGGACGGATGGTCTGCTCGTCGAACTTGCCAACGAAGGTAAAGGTGAAGGCACCGGCATTGCGGGTACGATCCTTGGCCATCTCGATGATGCGGTCGTAGCTGAGCGTCTGCAGATCCTCGGGCTTGGGAATCGTATAGCGTGGGTTGTGCGAATAGACGGTATTCGACAGAGAGTCGGCAAAGACGAGGTCGGGTGAGAGCTTCATGCTCTTGAGTGCCATGTCAAGCATATTGATAGTGTTCTGATACTGCTTCTCGTCCTTACTGATATTGGTGAAGTAGAGATAGACGAGCTGGAACATGGTCTCGAGGTCCTTTGGTGTGGCATGCGCCACGACATTCTGTCGGGTGTCGCCCAGCGAGATTGAAGCCCCCACATTCTTTCCTGCCAGTGCCTTCTCGAGTTCTGTTCTGGTGAAGTTACCCAGTCCGCTGATACTGATGATATCACCAAAGAGTTTCAGGTTACAGATATCCTCTGGCGTGTTATAGGCACTATTGCCACCATAGGCCCAGGCACGCATTTGCACTTCGTCGTCCTTATAGTCGGTAGGCATGAGGATGACGGTGGCCCCATTCGACAGCTTCAGCTCCTTATAGTTGAAGGTCTTGTCGGTGGTCTCGCTGACAATGGTACCCTTCTCAGGCAGCTGTGCTATGAGTGGCTCGTCCTTCACATTATCCACATAGGCAGCGATTTCCTCAGCCCGGGCCTTGGCCACAGCTGCACGCATGTCGTCTTCAGTGGGATAAGTCAGCCCGTCAGCCTCACGTGCCCACTCCATCACCACCAGATTCTTGTCCGAGTCGGTAATCATCTCAGGCAGCACCTGGTTGATGACCTCCACGGGGATGTTGGGAGCCAGCATCTGCATGGTCTGGTAGAGCTCTTCTATCGAGGGGATAGGCTCGTTAGTGAGGAAATGGTCTCGATATTCATCACCATACTGGCTGTTGGTAATCTTGGCACGATTGGTGAACTGCTTCTCAAGCGAGCTGAGGAAGTCGGCCTTGGCACGCTCATATTCAGTAGCGGTAAATCCGAATTTTGCTACTCGGCGAGCCTCACGCAGCAGTACGGTCAGCGTCTCCATGTCACGTCCCTCCTTGGGAACAGCATCCATTTCGAAGGCATCCTTGGTCGACGAGAGCAGGTATTTGCCATCATTGCCTGCTGCCTGCAGGAAAGGACATTCTGGATCGTTGGTCATCTCCTGCATACGGGCATTGAACATGTTCGAGATGACACTCTTCACATACACCTCGATGAGGTAGTCCATATTGGCTTTCTCCTCGGGCTTGGTGGCATCGTGCTTCATGATGGCCATAATCTGGTTCACACGCATCTCCTTGTCCTTCTCGAAGATATAGATAGCCTCCTCATTGTCGGGCACTTCCTCGGGTACTACCTTTGGGGCCTTCGGGCTGACCTTGATCCCACTGAAGAGCTCTTTCACCTTCTGCTCGAAATGGTCAACGTCGATGTCACCCACGACGATGATGGCCTGGTTGTCAGGACGATACCACTTCTGATAGTATTTCTTCAGGGTCTTGGGCTTGAAGTTGTCCACCACGCTCATCAGGCCGATAGGCATGCGCACGCCATACTTTGATCCTGGATAGAGCTTGGGCAGGGCACGTGTGATGATGCGCTGCGAGGGACCGTCACCCAGTCGGTACTCGTTGTGCACCACGTCACGCTCTTTGACAATCTCGTCCTTTTCGAGCAACAGTCCGTTGGACCAGTCTTTCAGGATAAGCATACACGAGTCGAGGGCCGACAGGCGGGCAGTAGGCACGTTACACACCCGGTAGACGGTCTGGTCGATACTGGTATAGGCATTCAGGTCACTACCAAACTCCACACCCAGCGAGCGTGTGAACTCGATGAGATCATTGCCCTTGAAGTGCTCAGAGCCATTGAAGGCCATATGCTCCAGGAAGTGTGCCAGTCCCCGCTGGTCCTCTTCTTCCTGAATAGATCCCACTCTCTGTGCGATGTAGAAATTGGCCACATGCTCTGGCCACTCGTTGTGGCGGATGTAGTAGGTAAGGCCGTTGTCCAGCTTGCCAATACGTACTGCCTTGTCAATAGGAATTGGCGGCATCTGCATCTGAGCCGTCATCGCTGTTGCTCCTGCAAAAAAGAGCACCACAGCAGCAAACATTCTTGTCAGTTTCATTGTATTTTTATATTAGGTACATATTTATACGCATGCAAAGGTACAATAAAAAACACGTCCCCGCAAGAAAAATCGTTTCCAAATAGTTTCTATTTGTCTACTTTTCCTGTTTTTCACGCTTTTTACCCCCTCTGAGTTGTAAGAACCGCTGAAAATGCTTATCTTTGCAAATGAAACAATGTCCTATCTATGACCAGAGGTCCCCTCTTTGCAAACTGTCCGCTGTTGCCACTGGCAGTCTGTCTGGCACTGGGCATCGCCATCGGTGGTCTGCTGGCTGATGGCTGGCTGGCATGTCTACTGGCAGTGCTGCTGGTCGTTGCCTGGCTGCTACGCAAGAGTCCGTTGGCTCAGTCTGTTACCCTCAATCTGTGCTGCGTAGTATTGGGTATGGCCTGTGCTCCTGAGCAGTCAGCGAAGGTAGCTGATGGTGTATGGACAGAGGCCGTTGTTGCCTCCATGCCTGTCGAACGACCCAAAACGGTGATGATACAACTGCTGTTGCCTGCTACAGACGAACAGCGTCGCTGCTATTTCTGGACTGACGAGCATAGCCGGCATCTACAGATAGGTGACAATCTACTGGTGAGCATCAGCGACAGTCAGTTTGTGCGTCGTGGCGACTGGCATGCTGGTGGTGAGGGTTTCAGCCTGCTGTCTCGCTGGCAACGTCTGCGCATCCGTGCCCTCCAGTGGCGTCTCCCCTTGCTCGAACGGTTGTCGCAACAGTCTGGTGATGGTGATGCACAGGCCATCATCTCTGCGATGGTGCTGGGCGACAAGTCGCTGCTGACCAGGGAGCTGCGTCAGACCTATGCCAGCAGTGGTGCCTCTCATGTCCTGGCCCTCAGTGGCCTGCACCTGAGCATCATCTATCTGCTGCTGACCCGTCTGACGCTAGGCCGCCGACGGTCGTGGCTCATACAAAGCGTCGTGGTACTGGCCATCTGGGCCTATGCCCTGCTCACCGGTCTCTCTACCAGTGTGGTGCGTGCTGCCATCATGCTATCCGTCTATTCCCTCTTCTCGCTGGGTGGTCGTCGTCATGCCTCTTTAGGAGTGCTGAGTTTCACGGCCATCGTCATGCTCCTTGCCGACAGCAGTTCACTGTTCGATGTAGGCTTCCAGCTGTCGTTCATGGCCATGCTGGGCATCCTGCTGTTCGTTCCCCTTTTCGAACAGTGTGTATCCACGAAATGGATGATGACCCATCGTCCCGTGAAATGGCTCTACGACCTAGTGATTGTGTCGCTGGCAGCACAACTAGGCACGGCACCACTCGTGGCCTATTATTTCGGACAGTTCCCGACATGGTTTCTGCTTACCAACCTAGTGGTGATGCCCTTTGCCACCATCATCCTGCTGGGTGGTGTACTCACATTGCTCTTTCCCTCACTCGGTGGCATCCTCCTGTGGCTGGCAGGCCTGCTCAACAGTATTCTAGATGGCATCTCCCACCTCCCACTTGCCTCCATCGGCGGTCTCCATCCTTCAGCCCTGCAGGTAGCCATGCTCTATCTGCTTATTGGTTTAGCCTACATCGCACTGACACGCTATGTCCCCGTATGTCAACGTAGGTTGCTCTGACCGCAAAAGGACTCTCCGCTAAAAAAGATGCAGAAAAATTTGGTGTTCGTAAAAAAAAGCACTACCTTTGCACCCGATTTTCAGCTCACAGTCGTTTCTTAGCTTGTCGGGGTTATGCTCGATGCCACCAGCTACCGACTGTCCGTAGCCGCAAATCAGTCTGTTTGGACGATGGTGTAATGGTAACACTACAGGTTTTGGTTCTGTCATTCCCGGTTCGAATCCGAGTCGTCCAACTCTCACAGTATTCCCTCTCTCACATAGCCGCATCCCTTCTTCCAGCATGCCCGTGTCCAAATTCATGCCTGTCTTCAATATCATCCCCCAAGCTATAATAGGGTAAGAAATAGGGTGTTATGACAAAAAAAATCACAAAAAGCTTGGTTAGCTGCGAAAAAAGCAGTACCTTTGCAGCGCTTTTCGGAAACCCCGAAGCATTCGACATCGTAAAGCGGCTCTGATTAAAGGCTGTCAGCGATGGAAGGATGTAATGAGCAAACAACCAATTTAATCTATCATTTATGTATCTCGATCAAGCAAAGAAAAAGGAGATCTTCGAACAGTATGGCAAGTCAGCTACTGACACTGGTTCTGCCGAGAGCCAGATTGCCCTTTTCACTTATCGCATCAAGCACCTGACGGAGCACCTGAAGCAGAATCACAAGGACTACGGCACTGCCCGTTCGCTGACCAAGCTTGTTGGCCGTCGTCGTAAGATGCTGAAGTATCTCTATAACGTAGACATTGAGCGCTACCGTGCCCTTATCAAATCACTGGGTCTGCGTAAGTAATCTGCGTTTGCTTTTCCACAAGCCCTGCTTCAATACGTTGGATGCAGGGCTTTTTTGTATGCTCGCCACGAGCATCGTCTAACAGCCCTTTTCTTAGTGGGCTCAATCATTTTTATGACGAATTATTCCGCTGTTGGGTATTAGGCAATGGATAGCCATCACAGTAGACAAGGAGCGACACTAAAAGAACTATGCATAGGATGGTGAGACAAGCACTGCCCTTACGTACAGAAACTTGAATTAAGCCGTTGCCCGTAGGTGAGACTGCATGAGAAGTTAAAGCATCTAAACAGGCATCTGGCAGGCTACTCCCAGCGCCTAGAGAGCGACTAACATCGAACGTTGTTCGGTACTTGCGCGGTATCTGCCCGTTATTTGTCCGCTATTTGTCCGCTGTGTAGCGGACAAATAGCGGACAAGTAGCGGACAAGTAGCGGACAAGTAGCGGACAAATAGCGGACAACGTTCGAGATTAGTAGCTTACTAAGACTTGCTAAAAGGCTGCTAAGAACGAAACAAATAGAAGCCTGAGTTCTTAGGACATAGCCTTGCCAATCAAGAAAAACGGCAACGCAGTCACAGATGACTCGTTGCCGTCGCTGATGATAGATATGCTTGTCTTACTTCACAAAGATCTTCACGGTCTTCTCACCCGTCCTCATGATGTTCAGCCCCCGGTGTGGCTTCAGCAGCTGTCGTCCGTCGATAGTGTAGAAGGTGGTGGTGCCCTCGTTCTGCTGCCTGATGCCGCTCACGCTGGTCAGTTCCGCACTATCGTAGCTCAGTCGGAAGTTATCCACCTTGAACCACCCCTGTCCGTTGAGTGCACCCTCGCCATCGCTGAATTTCAATCCGTCGATGTTGACTCCATTGGTGCGGAAGCCAATCTTGGCCTCGCCATTGTCGCCAACCTCGAAGGTCACAGACATCGGGTGCAGCAGGTCGCTATTGTCGAGCCCCTCCTGTCCAGGAGCACAGTAGTAGCCGGCATAGGTGAGTGCCGTGGCACTAGTGGCATCGGCAGGCAGGTTCAGCTCGCTGTACGAGCTTTCTGCACCCCACATCTGCACGTAGTTATTGGCGAAGATTCGCTGTGTGGTGGTGCAGTCGCCAGCCCAGTTGTATTGTACCATGACATCGGCTTGCAGGGTATAGGTGCCTGCAGGCATATTGGTGAAGCTCTGGCTCAGTTCCACCTCAGGGATATTAGAATCCCAGATGCCCCACAGATGAGTACCGTCGGTATACTGATGTGTAACCTCTGTACCATCCTCGAGCATCACACTGATGGCATCGCCCTCGTTGATGCCGCACCAGGCCAGTGCGGGAGCAGAGGTCACGAGCTGACCGTCGAGTGTCAATGTCCATCCTGCGGGAGGATTGGCAGAGCCACCACTGGGTGAGTTGCCCTGGTTGCTCATATCCTCGAAGCTTGGGTTCTTCAGCAGATAGGTGATGTCGCCAAAGGTGATGGCCGTAGCCTTGAGTTCTTCTATGCCTTCTTCTATCTTCCTGATGATATCGTTGACCTCTTCCTCACCGGCCACAGCCTCTTCGTACATGTCTTCAGCCTCCATGAGCAGGTCGCTGAAGTCGTCAGCACTGGCGCTATGCTCATATTCAATCAGTGCCATCGTACCGTTATCGATGGCAGCCAGCAGGTTCTGGTAGAGGGTCACGGAAGCCTGTACGGTGGGGTAAAGATCCTTCAGCTTGATGATCGCACTGATAATCTCGTCCTGTGTGCTGCCGGTGTTGATCTTGATGTCGGTAGCAGCTACAGCCTGTTCCTTCACAGAGGCCTGCATCTGCTCGCCAGAGAGGTTGTCAATCAGACTGGCAAAGTGCTGGTATATCTCAAGGGCATCATCCTGTATATATCCCTCCTTGAAGATGCGGAAGTTGTCGAGTTTGAACCATCCGTCGCCACCTGCAGAGTTGCTGCTCTCTCGTTTTGCTGCAGCAATATTGCCATTCGTACGCAGTCCGAAGGTCAGCGTGCCGTCATAGACGAATGCCCTGACGGTCATCTCCTGCAGCTGACGGTCTGTCTGTGGCTCCTCGAGTCCCTCGAAGGCATACACCTCTCGCTGGTCGAGCAAGGCACTGTCGTAGTTGTAGTCAGCTCCGAAATACTTGGCGTTCAGATTGCCGAAGATACGCTGTGTGGTACGTCTTGACCCATTGCCATTGGCACCAACCATCACAGCAGCAGCAATGGTATAGCTACCGTTCTCGAGTCCTGTGAGGGTTTGCGACACCTCGTATTCTGGTATGCCCCCATTCCACAGTCCAAAGGCATAACTGCCGTCCTTGGCACCATCGGCATCGTCGTTCACGCCATGCCATCCCGTAATGCCGGCTGCCCGTAGCTCGCTGGCTGTCTGTGCCTGCTGTCCGTTGACGAAGACATTCCATCCGAAGGGAGCATCGGATACAGAGCTGGACATAGCACCTCCCTGTGACGAGAGGTCCTCAAAGCTATTGTTCGTGATAAGGGGTGTCAGTTCGCCAGAACTCTCTGCATAGGTCTTCTCAGCCTCTTTCAGTGCTTGCTGTGCTGCCTCTAGCGCAGCGGTGTCGTTGCTCTCGTTAAAGGTCCTGGTAGCCTCTGCGATAGCATCGCTGAGCATGCTGCTGGGTGTGCCACTGGCAAGGAGTGTGAGGGCGGTCTGTATTTCCTTGTAGAGGTTCATCTTGGCTGTGATGATAGCTTTTGCAGCATCCAGGTCCTCCTGAGTGAACTCCTCCTTGTTATAATAGGGCAAGGCGGCATCGATGGCTCCCTGGAAACCAGCCTGATAATCTGTCTGTACGAGGTAGTTGTCCTCGATATCCTGTAGCAGTGCATAGAGCTGCACCTTCAGTGAATAGGCAGGCACATCGTCCAGCTCCACGAAGGTCCAGTAGCGTGATATGGTGTTCAGGGGGATGGGGAAGCCGTACTCGTCAAGAATAGCCTCGATGGGGTTGCCTTCCTCGTCGTTGAGATATTGCACGCCCCCGTACAGGTCAGGGAACCACTGGCTGGATGGCTCTGTGATGACCAGGTATTCGCCACCGTTGTTCAGGTGCAGATAGCCATTCTCTGTCAGTTCGTTACCTTGTCCAGGTCCTGCTTTCAACAGGAAGTAATCGGTCACGTCACTCTGCTCCACATACCAGGTGACGGGTGCCAGTTCCTGTATGCGCACGTTGTTCGTGCCACCAGGAATGCCCAGATAGGTGTCGGCCGTCTCCGTCGTACCATCATCATAGGTGGTCGTCGTCTGTTTGTAGAAGTACCATGAGCCGTCATCGTTCTTCTTTGCAGTGATAGCCGCATCGGTGATATTCTGCAGATTGTAGCCCTGCAGGTAGAGCGATCCGTCCCAGCTGGTGGGCACAGTATAGCTGGCGGGCTTCATGCGGCTCACAAGCATATACGTCTTCCCGTCGACTGGCGACTGGGCATAGGGCACGTTGATGGCCTCTATGTTCTGTACAGCAAGCATTGCAATGGCAATAGCTGAAAATTTTAAGTAACAATTCTTCATAAACAATTATTATTAGTTAGTGAATGGGTAGATATAGTCGTTATAGCTGGGCTGCAGCATGTCATTCGTCAGGCACCTGCCGCTCCTGTTCCTCTTTTCCGGCTGCAAAGTTACGAAAAACTTCTCACGAAGGGCTGACGCAAATGATGATTCATCTGATACAAATGTTGAAACCTTGCCAATGGATACCTCATGCGATTATCTGGCAAAAGTACACTTTTAATTGTGTACTACAAACTGTTTCACATTAATTAACTCAAACAGGTAGGCCAATCGTCTTGCTTGACACCGTTTTTTCCTCACTGCACTCGAAAACTTTTTCCACTGTACTCAAAAAATATTTCCACTGTACTCAAAAAATCGCTGCCTCACTAGAGAAAAAAATCTCCGTAGGGATAGAAAAAAAATTAGAAGGGGTATCCAATTGCGATATGTAGGGTGTGCATGTCCTTGAACTTAGGAATGTTGAAGTATCCTCCATGTCCTGTGTCATAGGGCAGGTGGAGACCGAATCCCCAGTCGACACGCAGCACCAGGAAGTCGAGGTCGTAGCGGAGTCCCACGCCAGTGCCTGTGGCAAGCTGCTTGAATAGGTTGCGCAGGCGGAAATTATTGTCTGAGAATACTTCGTTCCAGGCATCGACAAATGCTGTGATAGCCATTTGCTCTTCCTCGTCGTCAGAAGGATCGAAATCGCCGGTTCCTATAGTGCGGTCTTCCTGGCTCCACACATTGCCGGCATCGAGGAAGACAGCTCCATAGAGATTGCCAAAGAGCCGCTGCCGCCATTCCAGGTTCATGACGAGCTTGATGTCGCCATTCTGCATGACATAGGAGAATCCGCTGTCGCTTCCCATTCCTGGGAAGTTGCCTGGGCCTATGCTTCTTACTGGGAAGGCACGGATGCTGTTGGCACCACCGGCATAGAAAAGCTCGCTGAAAGGTCCTGAGCTGCTGTTACCATAGCTCCACATCGCTCCCATATTGACATGCCCGACGAGCTTCGATCGTGGTCCCAGCGTCCAGGTTTTCGTCAGGTCAGTCTCTACCTTGAGGAACTGCGAATATGGATTCTTGAACAGTGTCTTGTCCTTCTGATTCCATTTATTTCCCTGGACGACAACGTCGTAGAGGGCGGTCAGGTTGCCCGACTCCTCGAGGGTGGTCTCCCAACGCAAGGGGTTGCGGAACGTGGATGGCGAGCCATAAGTATAGGTATAGCGCATCTTGGGGATAAAGTAGTCTTCCATCGTGGTACCCAGATAGGGATTGCTGTAGAGCAGTTCTTCAAATCGTTCTGTACGGCTGTTCATGAACTGGTATTTCACCGTGAGTGGCGACAGCTCATGGCGGCTGGTCTCTGAGGGTTGCCAGCGATAGGTCCACTCGCCACTGACGATATGCATCTTGTAGTAGCTGGGCCGTCGCACCACGTCGACCGACACCTTGGCGATAGTGGTTGGCGTGGAGTAGAAGCGTCTGCGCAGCTGCCGTCGCCGCTTCTCGGTCATGGGCTCCCTCCTGTTGCCCTGCGTCTTGCGTCTGAAGCTGGGGAAGAGGATGCGTGGGAACTCGATGGCGGCATCGGCACCATACCGATAGCTGTTCATGTCACTACCCTTGCTTCCTGTCTCCCATTCGTACGATCCATGCAGGTTGATATCTAGTTTCTCACCGCCTCGGAAGGCATTGCGACGGGTGAGGCCTATGATGAGCTCTGGACCCAGACGACCGATGGTACGATTGACGAAGTTGGTCTCGATATAGAAGTCGTAGGGCTTGTCGAAGATGCAGTCCAGCATCAGGTCGAGGGTGTCATGGTCGCGTGGGGTGAACTGGAAGTCGACACTGCTGAACACCCCTGTCGCATTGACTTTCTGCATAGACTCCTGATAGTTGCCGTAGCTGAACAGCTGCCGTGGCCGCAGCTTCAGGTTGCGGAGCACTACGCCAGGACGTATGGGGGCATGCTTGCCGTGGAACATGATAGACAGATAGCGACGGTTGACGGTGCTGTCGGCTTGCTCCATGAGCGATCGTCGCATGCGCATGCTGGTGGTACCGATATACCAGGGGTGCAACACCCGTTGGGGCAACGAGTCGGCAAGCTGCAGGCGCAGCTGGGCGTGGTTAGCGGTGGCGAGGGTGTCGGCAAGATAGGAGGCATAGCCTGGCTGATAGTAGTAGTAGCCATTGTTGCGAAAGAGCTGACTCAGCCGGTTGCGTTCGTCGTCGAGGGCGGAAACGCTGAAGGGCGAGCCGGCAGTGATGCTGGCATCCTGGCGCGTGGAGTCGATGAGCTGTTGCATATCGCTGGGGAAGCCGACATAGCTCATGGTGTCAACACGGAAGAGGGTGTCCATGTGCACGGTATAGGCAATCTTGGCCTTCCTGGGGTTCTTCTGTGTAATCTCCCGGTAGCTGACGTCGCCATGCAGATAGCCGTTGGCACGCAGCACCTGACGGGCTACCTGTGCCCTGAGCGCCGGGTTGACCTGGCTCATCAGTACGGGTGCCTTGCCCAGCGAGCGGTTAAGCCATTGCTTCAGCACGCCATGCGAGCCCGTGGTGGCATTCCATATCCACAGACCATAGGGGAACGGGGTGCGATGATAGCTCGAGCCAAAGAGGGCACCATTGGGGGCAGTGGCCAGTGCTGCCTCCAGTTCTTCGATGGTCTCGCTGGCGTGGTCGTTCTTCTCGTAGTCGGTATAGGTAATCTTCTCCAGTCCGATGAAGAGCTGGTCGTCATCGGGGATATGCTTTGTGGTGGAACAGGAGACGGCCAGCAGCCACATGGCCGCTCCCAGCAGACGGAGGATGCTATTGGATACTGTCATGATGGATGGAGTCTTGGGGTGGAACGATGGTGTCGGTACGACTGGGTCTTGGCGACTGGCGGGTGGGCATGTTGCTGTTGTCGGACCTGAAGATGTCAATTAGCCTGTCCAGCTTGCGCTTCCAGATGAAGCCACCGCCATATTCGCCTGTGTAGCCCTCCAGCCAGTCGTATACATTCTGGTTGTAGAAGAGCTTGACATACTGGTTCTTCGTAGGCGACAGACGATACTCCATGGTGACATTGTCGAAGAACGACCGGTTCTGTCCCTGCATGTCGGTATCTGTCGACACCCTGCCACCTATCTGCACGTTCAGTCGATTGTTCCAGAAGCGCTTGGCAAAGCGGAAAGAGTAGTCAGTATGGATCTCGCCACTGGCATTCGTGGTATTGTCCAGTCCCACTTGCAGGTCGACGGTCTTCAGGGCGCCCGATGTGATATTGTTGATCTCGTTCTGCAGGAACGAACTCAGTGCCGAGTTCATGGAGAAGGCATTGGTATTGCCGTCAGAGAGGTACATGCCAGTGGTGAGCATCGTCACGGCCAGCTTGCTGCGCTGTTCTACACTCATGGCGGCCAGCTCGCTCTGCATCTGCATGTCTTCTGGGGCAGAGATAGTGAACTGTAGTCCCATGTTCTCGAGTGTCTGTGTGATCACCACCCCACAGTCGAAGCTCACGCTGCGGTTCTGTCCGTCAACGCCCGTGACCGTGGAGCGGATACGCTCTGTAGCCGTGAGGTTGAGCGTGGGGTTGTCGGCTTGTCCTGTGAAGTCCACATAGCTGCCTTCCTTGATGGTGAAGGTCTTCAGGGGGATGACGGGCAGTGAGTATTTCATCATGCCGCTTTCCACCGTATAGCGACCGGTAAGGCTCAGTCCGTCGTCATCCATACGCATGCGCAGGTCACCGCCGCCCAGCAGGTCTACATAGTTAGTCTGGTCGGCATTCAGGGCACACCGCAGGTGCGCGCCCTGGTCGATGCTCAGGGTGACGTCTATGTTCAGCGCATCGCTCTCTGGCCGCTGAATCACCACCTGGGTGGTATCGCTGAAGTCAGTGAACTGTACCAGGTCGTCCATCTGGTTGTCGGTAGAGAGTGGCGAGTCGAGCAGGATATAGTTCAGGTCGGTATTGCCAAGCACATCGAGACGTCCACGCATGCGCAACTCCTCCAGCGAGCCACTCAGACGGGCGAAGAAATTGACGAACATCTTTCCATAGGCCACCGACTCCCGCTTCTGTCGCGTATTGATGAGCTGGAAGTTGCGGGCTGTCAGTCTCAGATTGATTGACTCCTGCTCGTTGCCCAGCAGGTCTACGCTGCCATTGATATTGAGGGGACTGCTGGCGGCCTGCGAACGCTGACTGGTATTGGTGGCGAAGAGCTGGAAGTCGTTGAACGTCAGCTGTGAGCGTTTGATGGACAGCGGGGTGTCGCCAAAGCGCATCCGTATGCCATAGGGGTCGCTCAGCAGATAACCATCGCTGAATGTTATCTCGCCGTTGGTCATCAGCGACGAGAGGTAGCCCTTCAGGCTCAGGGTGCCATTGGCGGTGCCCTCAAAGCCAAACAGCTGGTCGGGCATGAAGCCATTGGCAATGCTCAGGGGCATGCTCGTCAGCTCTACGCTGGCATCGAGTGTGCCGTTGTTGAGCAGACTGCCCTGCAGCAGACCGATGGACTCATCGTCGAGCAACAGCGTGGCATCGACGACGTGCGTGCCGTCTTCACGCAACAGGTAGACGAACTCCGACCCTAGATTGCCGATGTAGCTCCCCTCATAAGCCATCTCGCGGATGGTCATGTCGCTGGCTACGGAGATGCTGTGCTCCTGGTCCATCAGCAGGTGATAGTCGCCCTCCAGCGTGCCGGCAATGGCGGGCAGGAAGGGCAGGCTATGGGTCAGTTCGCCAAGGTTCAGCTGGTGGGCACTGATGGTGATATCCTGCAGCATGGTGCTGTCCTGGTCCTCGGTATATATTTTAAGATGTGTGCCGTCTGAGGCTTTCAGGTCGATATTGGCCTCCAGCTTCTGTCGATGGTCGAGAAACAGGAAGTTGTCATCGTTCAGGTCGAAGAGCTTGTAGCCTATCGTGGGCTGACTGGGCATGAGCTGGAAGCGCAGTCCCTCGGGCATCATCTCCGCCCTGGCTCCCAAACGGGTGTTCAGCTGGTTTTGCTCGTCAAAATACCGCACGCCAAAGCTGGTGCCATGCTCTTGCAACAGCCCGTCGATGCGCACGTTGAAGGTGGCCATCGGGTTCTTGCGGCCATTGGCGACACGTCCGTTGAAGGTCAGTCCCCGTCCCTTGTCTGCCAGATTCACGCGGATGGTATCAAACTGCATGCCATCGGCGACAAGACGGTCCAGGCGTGCCGTACCGTTGATGCCTGTCGATGGCGAGGTGGTGATGTCGATGTCCAGGTTGCGGAAGTCGATGCCTGTTGACGTTCGCAGGATATCGGCCAGTGGGTTGTCCTGCTGACTGGTGACATAGAGATGGGCGGTGGGCAACAGCCGCTTCAGCTGTTGCTGGTCAATGGTGCGCTCTGCCATCTGTGCCGTCAGCGTGTCGGTGATGGCCGTCAGCTGTGTCAGCAGACGGTCGTAGTTCTCACCGCTCTCAAACTTCAGGATGAGGTCGCCACTCTGCATGCGTACGGTGGTGGTGTCCTCTCCCACCTTGAGCAGCAGGCCCACGTCTTCTGGATAGTGGGTGGCCAGGGTGTCGCGGATGGTGATATGGCTGAGCAGTGCCGACAGCTTATGCCTGTTTCGAAGGTCGCTCTCCAGGTCTATGCTGCCTGTGAGTGCCAGCGTGGAGGGCATCGTGCCGAGGCCTAGCGCCTGCATGTCGATGTCAGACATGGCAAGGTCGCCACTGGCAGTGAGCACACCGTCTCTCAGACTGGCGACGGCGAGCACGCTGTCGAGCTGCATCTCGCCATATTCCAGATGGTACAGCTGTATGTCGGCATCCATCTGACTGCCACGGGCCTGGATATCGGTTCCTCGTCCACTGACTGTCGCTACGGCTGTCAGCTTGCCAATAGAGTCGTGGGGCATGAAGTGACGCAGGTTCAGGTCGCTGACCTCAAGGGTGGCGGCATAGCTCTCTGTCCGTGGGTTGTAGGTGCCGTCGAGATCCAGTTGGCCACTGCCCTCACGGGCTTTCATACGGGCATGGTAGCGGCCGTCGTCAGCAGCGAGCGTTCCTGCCAGCTGCAGGCCGTGCGGTATGCGGTAGCCGGCAGGAAGGTCTAGCAGACGGCTCAGGGCTGTGCCGTCATAGAGGGTGGCCTTCAGTTCCAGCTGTGCCAGCAGCCGCTGTATGTCGTCGAGACGTCCCAGCTGTCCACTGGTCTCTGCATGCAGCACGGCGGGCATGTCGATGGTCAGTTGGTCGATATCCATCGCCTCTGTGGTGCCCGTCATGTGACCTCGCAACAGCAGTGGGGCATCGGGGAGGGAGGACAGTTCGGGCGAGAATGCCATCAGGTCTGAGCGACCGATGGAGCCATTCAGCGTCACATCGCTGGTGCCCGTCAGGTTGAGGTCGGCATCTGCAGCGAGATGTGAGTGCGGTGTCTTCACGTCGAAATCGTGCAGGCTGACAGCCTCTCCGTTCATGGACATACGTCCCTGTAGGGTGGTCAGCTGCATACCCGTGGAGTCCTCGCGCATGCTGCCGTGGGCGATGCCCAGGCGCAGCTCGTCGCCATAGGAATATAGGGAGTCGAGGCCCAGCGACAGGTCGCTGATTGCCAGCTCGTGGTTGTAGCTCAGCCGTCCGCCGTCCCAGTCTATCTTGCCAAAGGCAAAGCGTCCCAGGCCTAGGTCCAGATGGGCATCGTGCAGACTGGCAGTGCCCATGTAAGCCTGTATACGGTTGGCATCATCGCCAAACAGTGCTGCTGAGTCCATGACCAGCGAGAGCTGTGTCCGCTCCAGGTCGAAACGGTCTATATGTATGCGCCAGCCGGTGGTCGACGTGTCGATGGCGGCTGTATCGCTCATGAAGACAGATAGTTGGGCATCTTTCAGACGCGGTGACAGCAGCTCCATCTCCATCTGTCCTGGGTGGATGCCTGGCGAGGAGAGTGTCAGTTCGCCTATCACGCCCTGCAGGCGCATGTCACCAACGAAGTCGAGCGTGTTGACCTTCGCCTGTCGCAACTCGAGGCCATCAAGCACCACATTGCCCTTCAGAAGTGGCCAGAACTGCACATCGGCCACGGCACGCTCCACATCGGCAATGGTATCAGCTCCCTGTACGATGCGCAGGCCGTCTATCCCCAGGTCCAGGGGGAAGTCGATGTCTACATGTGCTATCGTAATCTCCATGCCCGTCTCTTCCGAGGCATAGGACACCAGTCGCTGCACCACCCAGTTCTGGATGGGAGGCACGTAGAGGAGCACTGCCAGGATGATGAACAGCAGAAGGGGACTGAGCAGTACAATTCCTATCCACTTGAAGGCTTTCTTCATATTCGGTTGCAGACGCTGTCTGCACAAGCTTTTGAGTGCAAAGTTAGTCGTTTTTTGTCAAACAACCAAATTATGTTCAAGGAGATGCAATATTTTTTGATATAAACGGTATGTCGCATGTCCCCTCCCACAGCAATTATCACATGCAAGGCAGTCCCAGCACCTAATTCCTGGATACAATCGCCACGGATATTTGCAGTCTGTTGTTGCCTTATAGTTCCTCCCTCAACAGGAAGACCTCATGCTTCTACCGCATGGTCTCAGCCAGATGGATGAGAAAGATTTGCATGCCGCTTTTACAAGGCCAAGGGACTAAAAGAATTAGAGATTTTTTCTCTCGCTATTGCCAAAAAATATTAAGTAACGAAAAATAAGTCGCCTGTTATAGTCGTAAACTGCCAAGTTTTTTGTATCTTTGCAGCCGGACTAATCTTTTGCTGAAAGAATGAAGACAAACTATGAGTTGCGCTATGCTGCGCATCCTGAAGATGCCCGCCATTATGATACCGCCCGTCTGCGTCGTGACTTTCTGATTGAAAGGCTGTTTGTGGCCGACGAGGTGGAGATGGTCTATTCGATGTACGACCGTATGGTGGTGGGTGGTGCCATGCCCGTTGGCGAGACGCTACCGCTCGAGGCCATCGCCCCGTTGCGTGCTCCTTTCTTTACCACGCGTCGCGAGGTGGGCATCTATAATGTAGGTGGCCCTGGCGTGGTTGAGGTAGGCAGTGACCGCTTTGAGCTGGACTTCAAGGAGGCCCTCTATATAGGTCGTGGCGACCGCGAGGTGCGCTTCTCGTCGGTCGACGGTAGCCGTCCTGCGAAGTTCTACTTCAACAGTACGAATGCGCATGCCGAATACCCCTGTCGCAAGGTGACGAAGGCGGATGCCGTGGTGGCCCACATGGGTAGCCTGGAGATGTCCAACGAGCGTAATATCAACAAGATGCTGGTCAACCAGGTGCTACCCACCTGTCAGCTGCAGATGGGCATGACAGAGCTGGCCACGGGTTCGGTATGGAACACGATGCCCGCTCATACCCACAGCCGTCGCATGGAGGCCTACTTCTACTTCGAGCTGCCTGCCGACCAGGCTGTCTGCCACTTCATGGGCGAGCCACAGGAGACGCGTCACATCTGGATGAGCGGTGAGCAGGCCGTGCTCTCGCCCGAATGGAGCATCCACAGTGCAGCAGCCACGCACAACTACACCTTCATCTGGGGCATGGGTGGCGAGAACCTGGACTATGGCGATCAGGACTTCTATGCTATCACCGATCTGAAATAGACATACAACTATTATAAACCAATCTCAATTTAAAAAAGTATTATGGCAAACCTATTTTCACTGGAAGGTAAGAACGCCTGGATCACAGGCGCTTCCTACGGCATTGGCTTCAACATTGCAAAGGCTTTTGTTGCAGCAGGTATCAAGAACATTATCTTCAACGACATCAACGAGGCTGCCCTGCAGCGCGGTATTGATAACTACAAGGAGGCAGGCATCACCAATGTGAAGGGCTATGTCTGCGACGTGACCAACGAGGAGGCTGTGAAGGCCCTGGTAGAGACCATCCACAAGGAGGTGGGACAGATTGATATCCTGGTGAACAATGCCGGTATCATCAAGCGCATCCCCATGCACGAGATGAAGCGTGCCGAGTTCCAGCAGGTCATCGACATCGACCTCGTGGGACCATTCATCTGCTCGAGTGCCGTCATTCCTGAGATGATGGAGCGCAAGGAGGGCAAGATCATCAATATCTGCTCGATGATGTCGGAGCTGGGTCGTGAGACGGTGAGTGCCTATGCAGCTGCCAAGGGCGGTCTGAAGATGCTGACGCGCAACATCTGCTCGGAGTATGGTGAGTACAACATCCAGTGCAACGGCATTGGCCCGGGCTATATCGCAACCCCACAGACAGCTCCCCTGCGCGAGCGTCAGGCTGACGGCAGCCGTCATCCCTTCGACTCGTTCATCTGCGCCAAGACACCTGCCGGACGCTGGCTCGATCCCAGTGAGCTGGGTGGTCCCGCCGTATTCCTGGCATCGCATGCCTCAGATGCCGTCAACGGCCATGTGCTGTATGTTGATGGAGGTATCCTCGCCTATATCGGCAAGCAGCCAAAGTAAGACTGACAAGAAAACCTCTGACGTGGAGGTGATAAGAAAACGAGGGCGTGCCTTGCTGGTACGCCCTCGTCTGTCTGTGGTGTGAGTTATGGTCTGAATGCCTGCCACAGTGGATCGCTGGGCAGGGGGGCTTCTGCGGTGATGGTCTCTCCTGATACGGGGTGGACGAACTCAACACGCCGCGAGAGCAGTGAGATGCTGCCATCGGGATTGGAACGTGGCGCCCCATACTTCAGGTCGCCTTTGATGGGACAGCCTATGGCAGCCAGCTGACAGCGAATCTGATGATGACGGCCGGTGAGCAGCTGTACCTCTACCAACGTGTAGTTGTCGCTATGGGCGATGGTGCGATAGTTCAGCACTGCCTTCTTCGAGCCAGGCTTCTCGCTGGCATAGGCATAGCTCTTGTTCTGCTTCTCGTTGCGCACGAGCCAGTGGGTCAGCGTGGCTGCTTCCTCTGCCGGTGCGTTCTTCACGATGGCCCAGTAGGTCTTGTGCACCTCGCCCTGGGCAAACATCCTGTTGAGGCGGCTCAGTGCCTTTGAGGTACGGGCAAAGACCACCAGTCCGCTGACAGGACGGTCCAGTCGGTGGGTGACACCCAGGAAGACGTTGCCCGGCTTCTGGTACTTCTCCTTCAGATAGTCCTTCACTATATCAGAGAGGGGACGGTCGCCAGTCTTGTCGCCCTGTACGATCTCCCCACTCTGCTTGCTGACAATGATGATATGGTTGTCCTCGTAGACTACTTGCATAGGAATAGGAGTCTGACGAGGCCTAGATGACCTCGATGCCCTGCTGGCGGCAGAGCTCCAGGCTCATCTCCTTGAGTTTGAACTTCTGGATCTTGCCACTTCCCGTCAGCGGGAACTGGTCGATGAAGAAGACATACTTGGGAATCTTGTAACGGGCAATCTTGCCACGACAGAACTCCTGCACATCCTCAGGCAGCATCTTGGCACCCTCCTCGAGGATGATGAAGGCACCCACAGCCTCGCCATACTTCTTGGAAGGCACGGCAGCCACCTGCACGTCGCGAATGCCAGGCATGTGGTAAAGGAATTCCTCAATCTCGCGGGGGTATATATTCTCACCACCACGGATGATCATGTCCTTGATACGTCCAGTGATCTTGTAGAAGCCGTCCTCGTCCTTCACACCCAGGTCGCCCGAATGCAGGAAGCCATTCTTGTCGATGACCTCGGCAGTAGCTTCTGGATTCTTGTAGTAGCCCTTCATCACGTTGAAGCCACGACAGCACATCTCTCCCTGCACACCCACAGGACACTCCTCGCCCGTCTCTGGGTCGATGACCTTCACCTCGACAAAGGGATAGTCGCGGCCCACGGTGGTGCAGCGCTGCTCGAACGAGTCGTTCAGACAGGTCTGCGTCATGCCTGGCGACGACTCTGTGAGTCCATAGACGCTGGTGATGGTCATATACATCTTCTCGCTGACCTGCTTCATCAGTTCCACAGGACAGAGGCTTCCCGCCATGATGCCCGTGCGCAGACAGGTCATGTCGAACATTGAGAACATGGGGTGGTTGATCTCGGCAATGAACATCGTGGGGACGCCATAGACGGCTGTGCAGCGCTCCTTGTGGATGGATGCCAGCACCACGAGCGGGTCGAACTTCTCGACCATGACCTCCGTACAGCCGTGGGTGAGACAGTTCATCGTGGCCAGCACCACGCCAAAGCAGTGGAACAACGGCACGCAGACACAGAGCTTGTCGTCCTGCGTGAAACCCATGTTCTCACCAGTGAAATAGCCATCGTTGGCAATATTGAAATGCGTCAGCATGACGCCCTTGGGGAATCCTGTGGTGCCACTGGTGTACTGCATGTTGCAGACGTCATGACAGCTGACCTGAGCCTTCATCTCGTCGAGCGTCTCATCCTCGATATTCTGTCCCAGCAGCAAGAGCTCGGCCGTGTTGAACATGCCACGGTATTTCTCCATGCCGATATAGACGACATTCTTCAGGAACGGGAATCGCTCGCTGTTCAGGTGTCCACGCTCGCAAGTCTTCAGCTCGGGCAGCATGGTATAGGTCATATCGACATAGTTGCAGTCCCAGGTGCCATCGGTGATGCAGAGTGTGTGCATATCGCTGTCCTTGCATAGGTACTCGAGCTCGTTCTGCTTGTAGTTGGTGTTGACAGTGACGAGCACAGCCCCGATCTTTGCAGTGGCATAGAGGAACGTGAGCCAGTCGGGCACGTTGGTGGCCCATATCCCCACGTTCGATCCCCTCTTCACGCCAATGGAAATGAGTCCCTTGGCGAGGTTGTCGACACGCTCATTGAATTTTGCCCATGTAAAGCGCAGGTCACGGTCGCTGTAGACGATATATTCCTTGTCGGGAGTCGTCGTAGCCCAATACTCGAGCCACTGCCCGAGCGTACGTTCAGAGAGCGTGTAGCCGGCACTGCCCGTCTCGGCAGGGTAAGTCCTTTTCTTTTCCATCCGTCAGGGCAGTTTAAAAAGGAATATATACCACAGCCAGGATCTTTGCCGACTTGCCTGGTGCACCGTGCACATGATGCTTCACGATAGAGTCGTAGAAGATGGAGTCGCCCTCGCTGAGGGTGTATTTCTCCTTGCCATATACAATCTCTATCTCACCCTGCATCACATAGATGAACTCCTCACCCTCGTGAGCAGACAACTGGAAGTCGGGTGTCTCCTCAGGGTTGATGTCAATGACGAATGGCTCCATGTGTCGTCCTGCCTTCTGCTGTGCCAACGGATGGTACTCCATGTGCTTGCGGGCATCGGTAGCCCCATTAGAGAAGCTGATGCTGCTGTCGCGCTCGCGGTCTGCAGCACGGCACACCACCGGTCCCAGTGCATCGTTGTCGTCCATGAACGTGCCCAGTCGAACGCCCAGAGCACGAGCAATCTTAATCAGCGGTCCTAACGAGGGCAGGTTCTGGTCGTTTTCTATCGACGTAATTTGTTCGATGGTGAGTCCACTACGTTCCGCAATCTCCTCGATAGAGAGATTCTTCGACTCTCTGATACCCTTAATCTTCTTACCTACGATTGTGTTTGTCTTATCCATGATTCACCTATCATTAGTCGCTTGTGAATTACATGTTCATGCCACCATCGACCTGGATGACCTGTCCGCTGATATAGCTCGACATGTCGCTGGCCAGGAATACGGCACAGTTGGCAATATCCTCCACGGTGCCACCACGGCGAAGGGGAATCTTCTGGCACCACTCCTTGCGCACCTCTTCAGACAGAGCCTGCGTCATCGCCGTATCGATGAATCCAGGTGCAATGGCGTTGGCACGGATGCCCTTGGGTCCCATCTCCTGTCCTATGCTCTTGGCCAGTGCGATGAGTCCAGCCTTTGAGGCAGCATAGTTGGCCTGTCCGGCATTGCCATGAACGCCAACCACTGAAGCCATGTTGATGATAGAGCCCTTACGCTGGCGCATCATCACGGGCACACAGGCATGGATGAAGTTAAATGCCGACTTCAGGTTGACGCTGATCACGGCATCCCACTGCTGTTCTGTCATACGCAGCATCAGCCCGTCCTTGGTGATACCGGCATTGTTGATCAGGATATCGATGGCTCCAAACTCCTCCTTCACCTGTGCCACCACCTGCTCAGTCTGCTGGAAGTCAGCAGCATTCGAGGCATAGCTCTTGGCCTTCACGCCTTTGGCAGCAATCTCCTTCTCAGTCTCTTCATTCACAGCCAGGTCAGTAAATGCGATGTTACATCCCTCTTCGGCAAACTTCAGTGCGATAGCCTTTCCGATACCGCGTGCTGCACCAGTGATCAGTGCAGTCTTTCCTTCTAATAGTCCCATTTTTTCTTATGATTGATTAAAGTTTATGCTTTCCCAGTGCGCCATAGACAAACTTGGCCACCTGCGGCTTGGTGTCCTCCTCGCGCATGCCGTGAGCAATGCGCCCATATATATAAGGTACCTCGAGCCCCTTGATGCAATAGTGGGTGATGTCGGCCACAAGATTGACGTTCTCGATGTCAAATTCACCATCTTCCTTGCCCTCAGCGAAGACCTTCCTGAACAGTTCCACCTCAGCGAGGTCGAAATGCTTGCGCACCTTTTCCACCATCCAGATATTGCGGAAGAACTCAGCACGCAGGTTGCCATTTCTCACTACCGTCTCACGAATCATGCTGAGATGAGTATAGATGAGCTCGATGACTTTCTCCTGTGGACTGATTTTCCGTGCCGCCACCTCATCAAGCTTGTCACTGAGTCGCTCCAGCTCCGTTTCAATGACGGCATAATAGATATCATCCTTCGATTTGAAATAGGTATAGAGCGTGCGACGTCCCTTGCCTGAAGCTAAAGCAATATCGTTCATCGTGGTGTTCTCAAGTCCATTCTTGGCAAAGAGCTGGCGTGCCACGTCAACCAGCAGTTGCCTTGTCTTTGATATTGACATCTTGTCTTTCTTTTGTGTTGCACACTGCATATATCGTGTGCAAAAGTACTTCTTTTATTTGGAATATACAAGAAAACAGATGAAAAACTGCAGAAAATGAAAAAAGATGCAGAAAAAATTTGCATATCTCAAGAAAAAGCAGTACCTTTGCACCCGCAAACAAGAAAACATCGCGGAGTGGAGCAGTTGGTAGCTCGCCAGGCTCATAACCTGGAGGTCGCATGTTCGAGTCCTGCCTCCGCAACTCAAAGTCCGATTCTATCGGGCTTTTTTTGGGGGCACCAGGGAAAGGGATTCATGCGGGAAAAACACAGGACACGCTAAAGGATATACTACACTGCAGGACATACTGCACAGCAGGATATTCTGCTGGGCATACTATTGGACATATAATAGGACTTCTGCAGGACTTACCACTGGACATGCTGCAGGGCATACTATTGGACACAGGAGGAAATGAGGAGGCGAACGGCTAGCCCATGACGACGTCGAGCACCATCATAAGGACGAAGCCAAGGGCAAAACCTATGGTGCTGAGATTACTGTGCTGTCCGCTGGAAGCCTCAGGAATCAGTTCTTCGATAACCACATAGACCATAGCACCAGCAGCGAAGGCAAGCATATAGGGCAGCACAGGCATAAGCCACGATGCCAGCAATAGTACGGCAAGGGCTCCTACTGGTTCGACGGCCCCACTGAGCGATCCAATGAGAAAAGATCGCCAGCGGCTGTTGCCTGCAGCTTTCATAGGCATGGAGATGATGGCACCCTCCGGGATATTCTGTATGGCGATGCCAAGCGAGACAGCCACAGCAGCAGTCAGCGAGATACCCGTTGCACCATTCTCTGCTCCTGCAAAGACCACACCAACGGCCATGCCCTCAGGCAGATTGTGGATGGTGACGGCAAGAGCCAGCATGGCTGTTCGCGACAGATGTGAACGTGGTCCCTCAGGCTTATCAGAACTCAGATGCAGGTGAGGCGTCACTTCGTCGATAAATAATAGGAACCCCATACCCAGCAGAAAACCGACGGCAGCAGGCAGCACCGACAAAGCACCCTCGTGGGACGACATCTCCATAGCGGGGATGAGCAGCGACCATATTGATGCTGCCACCATCACACCAGATGCGAAGCCCAGCAGGGATTTTTGCAAGCGTACAGACATCTGGTCCTTCATCAGAAAGACAAAGGAAGAGCCGAGCATGGTGCCCAATAGGGGTATCAGTAGTCCTATGATCAGTGTTATCATTGCGGTGCAAAGGTAGCATTTTTCTGTGGTATATGCAAGGAGAAAAGGGTATTATTTTTCAAAATAAAAAATCGTCAGTTCCCTTTATTTGGGATGGTGAGGGTCGCTTTTCACTGGAAAAACTTGTAGATGTGGGAAAGTTTGTGTATATTTGCGGCCTGATAGCGCAAAATCGCAAACACGATAACATCATCTTAATATGGAAGAAATGAAGACACAGTTGGCGGAAAATGCTTTCCGCGAGCTGAAGAAAGGAGAGGAATACGAGCCGCTGATGTCACCGCACAGCGAGTATCCAGAAGTGAACACGTGGTCGGTGACATGGGGTGTGGTGATGGCGATACTGTTTTCTGCCGCTGCCGCCTATCTTGGCCTGAAGGTTGGCCAGGTGTTCGAAGCCGCAATCCCCATCGCCATCATCGCCGTGGGTGTGAGCACGGCCGCCAGGCGTTCGAAGGCTCTGGGCGAGAACGTCATCATCCAGTCGATTGGTGCCTGTTCAGGTGCTGTAGTGGCAGGTGCTATCTTCACCTTGCCAGCCATCTATATCCTCCAGGCTAAGTATGGCACAGAGATGTCGGCATCGTTCGTGCAGGTATTCATGGCCTCTGCCCTGGGTGGTATCCTGGGTATCCTCTTTCTCATTCCCTTCCGCAAGTATTTCGTGAAGGACATGCATGGCAAATACCCCTTCCCCGAGGCTACGGCCACCACACAGGTGCTGGTATCGGGATCCAAGGGTGGTGAACAGGCCAAGCCCCTGCTCATCGCAGGTATCGTAGGCGGTCTCTACGATTTCATCGCCAGCACGTTTGGCTGGTGGAACGAGGTGGTGACGACCCGCATCATCAATGGCTACGATATGATTGCCGAGAAGACACGGCTGGTGTTCAAGGTGAACACAGGTGCTGCCGTGCTAGGTCTTGGCTATATCATCGGACTGAAGTATGCACTGTACATCTGTCTTGGCTCACTGGCCATCTGGTGGCTCGTTGTGCCAGGCATGGGGCTGCTCTTCTCCGATTTGACGACAGGCATGGATGCCGATGCCATCTTCGTGGAGTATGGCCGTCCAATAGGTATCGGTGGCATCGCCATGGCAGGTATCATAGGCATCGTACGCTCGTGGGGCATCATCCGCAATGCCGTATCACTGGCTGGCAAAGAGCTGAAAGGCGGTCAGGCAGGAGCATCGCAACAGACGGTTCGCACACAGCGTGACCTGTCGTTCAAGTTCATCGCCATCGCCTCGCTGACGACCCTGCTCATCACGTTCATCTTCTTCTGGCTGGGTGTGATGCACAATCTCCTGTTTGCCGTAGTAGCCATTCTGCTTGTTGCGTTCATTGCCTTCCTGTTTACTACCGTAGCAGCCAATGCCATTGCCATCGTGGGTTCCAACCCAGTCAGTGGCATGACGTTGATGACGCTCATCCTGGCATCGGTGGTGCTGACAGCCGTGGGACTGAAAGGACCTAGTGGCATGCTGGCAGCACTCATCATGGGTGGTGTGGTGTGCACAGCCCTGTCGATGGCGGGAGCGTTTATCACCGATCTGAAGATTGGCTACTGGCTGGGCACGACCCCCCGCAAACAGGAGTCGTGGAAGTTCCTTGGCACACTGGTATCTGCTGCCACGGTGGGAGGTGTCATCATGCTCCTCAACGAGACCTATGGCTTCGACTCTGGCGAGCTGGCTGCCCCACAGGCCAATGCGATGGCTGCCGTCATCAGTCCTCTGATGAGTGGCGAGGGTGCTCCTTGGCTGCTCTATGGCATTGGTGCTGCCATCGCCTTGCTGCTGACGCTATGTAAGGTGCCTGCCTTGCCCGTGGCACTGGGCATGTTCATCCCCCTACAGCTGAATATCCCTCTGTTGGTGGGAGGAGCCATCAACTGGTATGTCACCACGCGTTCAAAGGACAAGGCCGTCAACGATGCCCGTGGTGAGCGGGGCACACTCATTGCCAGCGGCTTCATTGCCGGCGGTGCCCTCTTAGGTGTGGTAAGTGCGCTGATGCGCTTCGGCGGACTGGACTTCATCAGTGACGAGTGGCTCATGAACCCACTGTCGGAAGTGGTGGCACTCATTGCCTATGTACTGCTCATCTGCTATTTTATCCGTGCTACCAAACCATCTAAGACCAAAGTTTCATGAGACGGCAACTCCTCACTATAGCCATAGCTGCGGCGGCTGCTACCGCCTATGCCCAGCAGTCCCCTATGCAGTTGTGGTATACCTCGCCAGCGACCTTCTTTGAAGAGTCGTTGCCATTGGGTAATGGCCATTTGGGAGCACTGGTATATGGCCATCCCCAGAATGACATCATCCAACTGAATGATATCACCTTGTGGACGGGAAAGCCTATCGACCGTCAAGAGGATGCAGGTGCCAGCAGATGGATTACCGACATCCGCAAAGCTTTGTTTGCCGAGGACTATGCGCTGGCCGACTCGCTACAGCGACATGTACAAGGACACAACTCCAGCCACTATCAGCCATTGGGCACGTTGCACATTACAACTCCGGAAACGCTGCCTGTGAGCAACTACCGTCGCACGCTGAGTCTCGATTCCGCCCT
Source organism: Prevotella sp. (assembly GCA_024684515.1). Lineage (GTDB taxonomy): Bacteria > Bacteroidota > Bacteroidia > Bacteroidales > Bacteroidaceae > Prevotella. The sequence continues at coordinate 71,764 of JAIKWS010000023.1, read as the reverse complement.
TGCCTGCGTCAGCTATGAGCAGGGAGGTGTCAGCTACAAACGGGAATACCTGGTATCAGCCCCTGACAGCGTCATCGCCATTCATCTCAGTGCCTCGAAAGCCGGACAGCTGGATCTCACGCTAGGTCTTAGCACGTTGCTGCCCCATCATGTCAGGGTAAGCCCACAACAGCTGACCATGATGGGACATGCCAGTGGCGACCCGGCAGAGAGCATTCATTTCTGCACCATCGTGCGGCTGCAGAACCAAGGTGGCAGTGTGACGACCACCGACTCGACACTGGTGCTGGAAGGTGCCAGCGAGGCTACGATATGGGTAGTCAATGCTACTAGTTTCAATGGCTACGACCAGCACCCCGTCAGACAGGGAGCACCCTATGTGGAACAGGCCAACAACCGTGCCTGGCACACGCATAACATTTCTTATAATAAGGTACGGGAGCGACACGTCAGTGATCATCGCAAGTATTTCTCACGTGTCTGCCTGAAGCTCTCCGACGAGCCATCATCGCTTCCTACCGATAGCCTGCTGAAAATTTACAATACGGGTAACACGATAGCCGATCGCTATCTGGAGACACTCTATTTCCAGTATGGACGCTATCTGCTCATCGCCTGTTCCCGTACACCTGGCGTGCCTGCCAACCTGCAAGGACTGTGGAACCCCCATCAGTGGGCTCCCTGGCGAGGTAACTATACCATCAATATCAACCTGGAAGAGAACTACTGGCCAGCCTTCTGCTGTAACCTGGCAGAGATGGCAATGCCCATGGACGGATTCCTGAAGGCACTGGCAGAGAACGGTCGCCATACCAGCAGGAACTACTATGGTATTGCCCGTGGCTGGCAGGCAGGTCACAACAGCGATATCTGGGCAATGGCCAATCCTGTGGGAGAGAAGAACGAGATGCCGGAGTGGGCCAACTGGGCCATGGGTGGCGCCTGGCTAGTGGAGACACTATGGGAGAAATACCTCTTCACTCAGGATATCGACTACCTGCGGCAGACGGCCTACCCACTGATGAAGGGGGCCTCAGAGTTCATGCTCGAGTGGCTCATCCCCAATCCCAACAAACCAGAGGAGCTGATTACGGCTCCTGCCACCTCGCCAGAGAATGAATATGTCAACGACAAGGGCTATCATGGCATGACCTGCTATGGTAGCACGGCTGATATGGCCATCATCCGCGAACTGCTGATCAACACCCTCGAGGCATCACGACTGGTGGGTGACAACACCATCGTTGATGAATTACAATCAGCCCTGTCACGCCTGCATCCCTATACCATTGGCAGTGAGGGCGACCTGAACGAGTGGTACTACGACTGGCGTGACTATGATCCGCACCATCGCCATCAGAGTCATCTCATCGGACTCTATCCAGGACATCATCTGAACCATGCGGAAGTCATGAGCCAGCAGGAGCTGGATAAGATTCGCACGGCCTGTGAGAAGACACTGGTACAGAAGGGTGATCAGACCACAGGCTGGAGCACGGGCTGGCGCATCAATCTCTGGGCACGTCTGCATCGTGCCGACCAGGCCTATCACATCTATCAGAAACTGCTGACCTATGTCAGCCCTGACAACTATCAGGGAGCAGACCGCCGTCGTCCAGGCGGTGGCACCTATCCCAATCTGATGGATGCCCATCCCCCCTTCCAGATAGACGGTAACTTCGGAGGCACGGCAGGCGTCTGCGAGATGCTGTTGCAAAGCTCTATCTCAGCAGCCGGGGTCACCATCAACTTGTTGCCAGCCTTGCCTGCCCAGTGGGCTGATGGTGAGGTGAAAGGACTCTGTGCACGTGGGGGCTACGAGGTGAGCATGCAGTGGCATAACGGCAAGGTCAGTCAGGCCACTATCAGTGCACGGAAAACAGGTCCCGTCAGCATCGTGTGCAGCGGAACGACCCGCACTATCAAGCTCAAGGCCGGACAGCAGAAACACTTGAAGTTTTAACTCAAACCGGTCATTAGAACAGAGCCTCTGCCCAGTCTAATGACCGATTTCAAACTTCGTCAGCTCCTGGTGAACCCCAGCTGCTGGTCACCACGCCTGCGATAGCTGCGCACCATGAGGAGTAACAAACCCAGTGCAATCAGTGCAGCCAGGATAGCACCCAGGATGTAAGGGGTGCTATGACTGCCGCCACCTCCGGCAGAGATGCCGTCGTTCACCTGCTGGCCAACAGCCTTCAGCGTGTCGACGGTATCGTTTACTAAAGGTTGATACTCTCTGATTACTCTTTCATGTTGATCTGGGTCATAAGGCAGAACGTCTAATAATAGTCTTAACATTGCTCTGAAGTTTTTTGTTTATAATAGTTGAATATTCTAAAATCATGTGTTGCTGTGAACAAGGGCTATGAGCAACTGTACCAGCAGCCCTGTGAAGAAACTGATGCCATTGCACAGTAAACTGTAGATGAATGCCTGTCGCCAGTTTCTGACGAAGTAGGCATACCACAAAGCTTCAACGACAAGAACCAGTAGCTCGCCAACGACAATGGTCAGCAGGCTATCACTGATATAGGTGACAAACAGGTTGAGTGGCACATTGGTGAGCATGTTCACCACTACTGCCGACCAGAGCACCTCTCCTCGCTTCTCACGCAGTGCCCACAGCACGATCAGCTCGATGATGATAGTAGGCACCAGCGTCATCAGCAACCACGCTATTTCCATGCCGGCATCCCCTCCCTGACTGGTTGACAGCTGTGCCAGCAGATAGCCAGGCATGAGCGAGGCCGCCAGGAGCCCGAATGCCAGTCCTTCACGTTCCTGTAGCACATGATTGGCCAGCCACAGTGTGACTGCCATCGTCATGTTCACTACAAGCAGACCTGCCCATGACATGGCAATGGCAGCATGGCGGAAGAAAAGACAAAGGGCTACACCTGTCACCATCAGTGCCAGTGCCCAGCCAATGCCTGCGGCACGGGCCACGAAGCCACCCACCATCTTTCCCAACATGGCGACGGCACCAACAACCAGTGCTGTGACACCCCAGGCGGTAAGGTCGGCCGAGAAGGTCTCACCAAGCAACGAGCGCACAGACACAATAGCCATCAGTACGATTATCGACAGCCATACCACAGGGGCAGGACGAACGACGCTTTCACGAGCCATCGGCGGAGCAGGACTGATGAATGATGCCCACACCGTCAGCAGTGCCAGCACTCCCAACAACACATACAACAGCCACCACGAACGGAAGAGCATGCCCACAACCAGTCCTAAGGCTCCAGGCGCCACGAAGATGCCCAGAGCCCGGATATCGTTGCCAGTGACCGTGGCCACACGCTTGCCACCCCACACATGGAACAGCGAGTTGCCAAGGCCAAGTAGCACAGCCACCAGATAGGAGAAGGCCAGCGAGGACGACAAGCAGCATAGCGAGCCTGACATCACCCCAAGCGAGAGCAGCACGACAGCTCCCTGCAGCAGCATCTGATGGTGGGGATGGCGGTCGGCAAGCATACCTGTTAATGGCTGCGTCAGGAATGCCAGCACATTGTACACCATGATGACTCCTGCCACATCTATTATATTAGCACCATCGGCTACCAGGAACAGGCAACAGGCACAAAGCCCGTCCACCACGAAGTGGAGGGACGACGCCAGGGTGGTAAGCTGGTATCCGGACTTGATGGACAAGGTGCTACTATTTATCATTACTGTTGTAAACGGATATGGCTACGGCCGCAAAGTTACAAAATAAGTGAGAGAAACAGAAAGAAAAGCATCTTTTTTCTTTTATTTCCAAACAAAAAGTCAGTGATGCACATCAAAAGCAACAAACTATTTCTTGAATCCCTATTCATTTTTAGGGATTTTCCTATTGCCATTCCCCCAAAAAAGTCGTAACTTTGCATGCGAGAACCATTTTAAAGACAGAAGCGATATGAAAAAAGGAATGTTCATCATCCTGCTCAGTGCAGGAATATTGCTCAGCAGTTGTGGCAGCTACGAGGCAACAGGAGCATACACGGGTAGCCAGTTTGGCCACATGATAGGATCGGCTATTGGAGGCATCGCGGGTGGATGGCGCGGCCATGAGATAGGCTCCATCATCGGCACTGTGGGTGGTGCCGCTGCTGGTGCCGCCATCGGACATGCTGCCGACAAGGCACAGCAACAGAAATACGAAGAGCGAGCAACAGCCCGCCAGCGTCGTATAGAGTCACAGCGGAGTCGTGACTATGGCACCTACAACCAGGGGAACGAGAGCTACAATCAGGGCAGTTACGACCAGAGTGGCTTCGACCCGCAGATGCGGGGTGACGATCGTATCACCTTCGACAATGGGAATGGTAATACTGACAACAATCGTGCATCTTTCAATGTCACTGGGGCATCGGGCATCATCATTCGCAATGCTGGCATCTACGAGGACCAGCGTGATGGCGTGCTCACTCGAGGCGAGACCTGCAAGGTGATGTTTGAGATACTGAACAACAGCAACCAGGCTATCTACGATATCTTCCCGCTCGTGGAAGAGGCCACGGGCAATAAGCATGTGCATATCTCGCCCAACCTGCGCATTGAGAGCATAGCCCCTCACCAAGCCATTCGCTATACCGCCAGCCTCACTGCCGACAAGGGGTTGCGCAACGGACAGATACAAGTGCGGGTTGGTGTGGCTCAGGGCAACAATGTCGTGATGTCGCAAACCAGGCAGTTCACAGTGCGTACGGCAAAGCATACTGCAGGAGCACGATAGCAGCTCGCTATATCACGACAGCTCCCTCATGAGGAAAACACTTTTCTCTCGTGAGGGAGCTGACTTGTTGCAGGACATCCTACTTCTTCTTGACAGAATCGGTGAAGACCTCCACCTCCACAGGGGCTATGCCCTGGCGGAGGATGCCCAGCTGACGGGCAGCACACCATGAGAGGTCGATGATTCGTCCTCGTCCAAAAGGACCGCGATCGTTGACCTTCACCACGACGACGCTGTCGTTGGCAGGATTGGTCACCTTCAGCATCGTGCCAAAGGGATGGGTGCGATGGGCACACGTCAGGCTGTCGTGATGCAGCCGTTCGCCACTGCTGGTCAGGCGGCCTGTGGCTCGCTTGCCGTAGTAGCTGGCAATGCCCTTCTGCACCTGCTGCGCATGGAGAGGGGAAGGGGTTGCTACCATGGTGCCTACAAGGACACATATTGCTAGTATGTGTCGCCAGGGAGGGGTGATAGTAAACGGTTCTCTGTTCATGCTATACTATTTGAGCCATCATGGCACTATTGCTGTCTGGATTAGCCGGGACTGCCCATGCCATGAGACGGGATTATTACACGATTCCCTGGGCCATCATGGCATGAGCCACCTTCATGAAGCCCGCCACATTGGCACCTTTCACATAGTTGATATATCCCGTAGGCTCCTTGCCGTACTTGACACACTGCTGGTGGATGCCGGCCATAATCTGATGGAGCCTTTGGTCTACCTCCTCTGCTGTCCACGACATGCGCATGGAGTTCTGTGTCATCTCCAGTCCGCTAGTAGCGACGCCACCTGCGTTCACAGCCTTGCCAGGAGCGAAGAGCTGTCCGGCAGCAATAAACTTGTTCACAGCCTCAGCCGTGCATCCCATATTGCTGACTTCTGCTACGCACAGGGGCTTGTGTGCCAGTATGCGGTCGGCATCCTCGCCATTCAGCTCGTTCTGGGTGGCACAGGGCAGGTAGATGTCTGCTTTCTGTTCCCATGGCTTCTTGCCCTCGAAGAAGGTAGCCCCCTCGAATTCCTCGGCATAGGGTGCACAGACATCATTGCCACTGGCACGCAGTTCCAGCAGATAGTCGATCTTTTCGGCATCGAGGCCTGCAGGGTCGTAGATATAGCCGTCAGGACCACTGATGGTGATAACCTTTGCCCCTAGCTCAGTAGCTTTCTTGGCTGCTCCCCATGCCACATTGCCAAAGCCCGATAGTGCCACCGTCTTACCCTTGATGTCGAGTCCATGGGTCTCCATCATGTGGTGGACGAAATACAAGGCTCCGAAGCCTGTTGCCTCTGGACGCAGGATAGAGCCGCCCCATTCCATGCCCTTGCCAGTCAGGGTGGCCCCATGGAACTGCGAGGTCAGTTTCTTGTACATGCCGAAGAGATAGCCAATCTCACGTCCACCAACACCGATGTCACCAGCCGGCACATCCATGTCGGGACCTATCACCTTATAGAGCTCCATCATGAAAGCCTGGCAGAAACGCGTGATCTCAGCATCGCTCTTGCCACGGGGAGCAAAATCCGAGCCACCCTTGCCACCTCCCATGGGCAACGTGGTGAGGGCATTCTTAAACGTCTGCTCGAAGCCGAGGAACTTCAATATACTTAGGTTCACAGATGGGTGGAAGCGCAATCCGCCCTTGTATGGGCCAATGGCACTGTTGAACTGCACACGGTAGCCGATATTCACCTGCACCTCGCCCTTGTCGTCAACCCAGGGTACACGGAAAGTGATGATGCGCTCAGGCTCTACAATGCGCTCTACAATCTTTGCCTTCTCAAATTCCGGGTGCTGGTTGTACACATCTTTTATTGATTCCAGAACCTCGCGAACAGCCTGAAGGAACTCTGATTCTCCTGGGTGCTTGCGCTCCAGGGCTTGCATGATTCTCTCTACTTCCATAGTTTTACGTTTTAAAGTTAATCAGTGTGTTAATTTGTACAGGGCAAAGATAGTAAAAAAAATGATACCTTCCAAATAAAAACTGATAAATCTTTTGTCTGTGATTCATAACAGAACTCCTAAGTCGGAAAAACTGCCGTTTTTCATCATGACGTCCTTTCATTATCGTTAAGAAAAAGCATCGTCAACACATTTTCATTGGCTGCAATACGTTGCTGGAGCACTACTCCTTACCCACCATTTTTCCCAAAAATATCCCCTTCAAAAAGCGGACCTGGGGTTCATGTGCCAAGGAACATATGTTCGTTGCCCGATGAACATATGTTCGTGGGCCAAATAACATATGTTCGTGGGCCAAATAACATATGTTCGTGAGCCAAATAACATATGTTCGTTGGCCGATGAACATATGTTCGTAAAAAAAGCCCTTCTAGATAGCCTTGCAACGAAGTGGAAACGCACAGAATAATTATTTTAGATATGAAAAAACATCTCTCTAGTTAGGAAAAAATATTTCTCTAGTTAGGAAAAAAATATTCCCAGGCTGGGAACAAAATATTCCCAAGCTGGGAACAAAATATTCCCAGGCTGGGAAAATAACACCCCCTGTAGCCATGTTCTCCAGCCAATGAAAGCCCTCCATCCATCTCATCGACTAAAAAATTTGGTGTTATGCAAAATAATCACTAACTTTGCAGCCAAATTATGCTAAGCAGACTATGAAAATTCTAGTGACGGGAGCCAGTGGATTCATTGGCTCGTTTATCGTAGAGGAGGCCCTGCGTCAGGGCATGGAGACCTGGGCAGCCGTCAGAGGCAGCAGTTCGAAGCAGTTTCTGAAGGATGAGCGCATCAACTTCATCGAGCTCAACCTGTCGAGCCAGGAGGCATTGCAGCAACAGCTGCAGGGTCATGATTTCGACTATGTGGTGCACGCTGCCGGCGTGACGAAATGCCTGAAGAGGGAGGATTTCTTCCGTGTGAACACTGAGGGCACGAAGAATCTGGTGCGTGCACTGATGGCTCTGAAGATGGGTGTGAAGCGCTTTGTGTACATCAGTTCGCTCAGCATCTTTGGTGCCATACGCGAGCAACAGCCCTATACAGAGATACGCGAGGACGACACACCTCGTCCCAACACGGCCTATGGCAAGAGCAAGCTAGAGGCCGAGCGTTGGCTGGATGGTCTGAACACAGCCAACGAGAGCCGTGCCTATCGTGAACAGTTTGGCGAGTTTCCCTATGTGGTGCTGCGTCCCACAGGCGTCTATGGCCCCCGTGAGCGCGACTATTTCCTGATGGCAAAGAGCATCAAGCAGCATTCCGACTTTGCCGTTGGCTACAAGCGTCAGGACATCACCTTCGTCTATGTCCTCGATGTGGTGCAGGCGGTCTTTCTAGCTTGCGACTGGGGCAAGACGGGCAGGAAATATTTCCTCAGCGATGGCGAGGTGTACCAGTCGACCACGTTCAGCGACCTCATCCGCGAGGAGCTGGGACATCCGTGGTGGATACGCATCAAGGCACCGATATGGGTGCTGCGGGTAGTTACCTTCCTTGGCGACAAGTGGGGACATCTGACGGGAAAGATCTCGGCACTGAACAATGACAAATATCATATCCTGAAACAGCGTAACTGGCGGTGCGACATCGAGCCTGCCCGCAAGGAGCTAGGCTACGAGCCCCTCTATCAGCTGGAACAGGGTGTAAAGATGACTATCAGATGGTACAAGGACAACGGCTGGTTGTAGACAGTGGTCGCAGACTGTGCCTGTTTGAATGGGCCATGCTGTCCTACGCAGCCTTCACGCTGTTGCTGATGTTGCTGCTGTGGGGCCGTCTGGTGGATCCCGTTCCCATGCTGGCGGGCAGGATTATTGCCGTGGCGATGACCCTTGGGCTGTGGCAACTCTACCGTCTGAAGCCCACGAAGCTCACGATGGTGCTGCGGGTGACAGGACAGTTGTGCCTGCTTGGGTGGTGGTATCCCGATACCTATGAGTTCAACCGCATCTTCCTGAACCTCGACTATCTCTTTGCCGGATGGGAGCAATCTCTCTTCGGCTGTCAGCCAGCGCTGCTGTTCAGTCAGCAGTACAGTTCACCACTGCTTAGCGAGCTGCTCTGCCTGGGATATTTCAGCTATTATCCCATGATAGCCGCTGTGGCACTGTATTACTTCTGGAAGCACTACGACCGCTTTGCCTATGCTGCTTTCGTCATCCTGGCATCGTTCTTCCTGTTCTATGTCATCTTCATCTTCCTGCCCGTAGCAGGCCCGCAGTTTTATTTCAAGGCAGTGGGTATCGACCAGATATCGCATGGCGTTTTTCCCAATATCTACCATTATTTCGAGCTGTGCCAGGAGTCGCTTCCCATTCCAGGTGCCGAAGGTGGGCTGTTCCACGATTTGGTGCAGCAGGCCCACAACGCAGGTGAGCGGCCCACTGCTGCCTTCCCCTCTAGCCATGTAGGCATCTCGGTAGTGCTGCTGTGGCTGTCGTGGGAGGCACGTTCACGATGGCTGTACGTACCCGTGCTGGTGCTGTCGGTACTGATGTTCTTCGCCACATTCTACATCCAGGCCCACTATGCCATCGACGCCATTGCAGGCCTCTTCGTGGGCACGGCCATGTATTTCCTCTTTCGCAAGATATATCAAGTGTCTGGTAGAAGCCTATGAAGAAATTCTCCTACCCCCTGCTCCGAGGCATCGTCAAGCTGCTGTCGCTGTTGCCGTTCTGGATACTCTACGGGCTGGCCGACTGCTTCTTCGTGCTCATTTTCTATCTGGTGAGATATAGACGCAAGGTGGTGAGGAAGAATCTGGCGGCCTCGTTTCCAGAGAAAGGCGAGAAAGAACTGAAGAAGACCGAGCGACAGTTCTACCGCTGGCTCTGTGACTATGGTGTTGAAACCATCAAACTGCTCACCATCAGCGACAAGAACCTGCTTAAGCGCATTGAATTCAGAGGTGTTGAACAGCTGGAGCACTGCTTCGACCAGGGACAGGACTGTGCTGCCATCCTGGGACATTACTGCAACTGGGAGTGGCTGTCGGCCACAGGACTGGCCTTCCAACGCCATCCCGATGCCGTGATGGGACTCATCTACCATCCCCTCTATAGCGATGCCTTCGACCGTCTCTTCATCGACATCCGTTCGGCTCATGGAGGGTCGTGCATCCCCAAGAAAGACATTCTGCGACATCTGCTGACATTGCGCGACAAACAACAGCACTACCTCTTCGGATACATCAGCGACCAGGCACCACGATGGATGAACATCCACCTGTGGCTACGCTTCCTGAACCAGGACACACCCGTATTCTCAGGGGGTGAGCGCATCATGCGCAAGATGAAGAATGCCGTCTTCTATGTCGACATGGAACGTCCGTGCAGAGGTCGCTACATCTGCACCTTCCGACTGATATCCCGTGAGCCCTGGCAGCTCGATGAGCATGCCGTGACAATGCGTTTCTTCGCACTGCTCGAGGAGAGCATACGCCGTCAGCCAGCCTATTATCTGTGGACCCACAACCGCTGGAAGCGTACGAAGGAGGAGTTCGACCAGAAATATGATCTCGTGAATGGACGTACCATTCCCAAAGAACCAGGCGTCTATGGAAGTTAAGCATATCCTCGTAGTCAGATTCCGGCAGATGGGCGATGCCATTCTCTCCACCCCCCTGCTGAACAGCCTTCGCCAGCAGTATCCAGAGGCAGAAATACATTTCGTGCTCAACGAGAGAATAGCCCCCCTCTTCGAGGGACATCCGTCTGTCGACCGCATCGTCACCTTCACTGAGGACGAGCGGCACAGCGTGCCTACCTATATAAGAAAGGTGTGGCGTATTGTGCATGACACTCACTATGACATCATCATCGACATGCGGTCGACGGTGAACACAATGCTCTTCGCACTCTTCTCACGACGTAGCCCCTGGCGCATCGGCATCAGGAAACCCTATACCTGGCTGGCCTTCAACCACCGCAAAGAGGGCTGCGAGGACAACGAGAGCATGATAGATCACAACCTGGCACTCCTGGATCCGCTGGGCAAACACTCGCAGGACAAAACCATCACCCTGCATATCACAGCACAGGAGAAAGACGACTTCCGACAGTATATGACGCAGCAGGGCATCGACTTCTGCCGGCCCGTCATGCTGGCAGGCGTGACAGCCAAGATAGCCAGCAAGACATGGGCTGAAGACCGCATGACAAAGGTGCTGCGACGATTCATCGATGCCCACCCCGAGGTGCAGATCATCTTCAACTTCGCACCAGGACAGGAGGCAGAGAACGCACGACGCATCTACTCAGCACTTGACCACCATCCCAACATTTTCATCAATATCGAGGCAAAAAGCATGCGAAGCCTGGCAGCCATGGCAGCCAACTGCACCTTCTACTTCGGCAATGAGGGAGGCGCACGCCACATCGTGCAGGCCATGGGACGTCCGTCGCTGGTGGTCTGCTCGCCAATGGCCAGCAAAAGGACGTGGCTGCCTGAGAACGACAACGTCCTCACACGAGGCATCGCTGCCACCGACATCGATGCTGACGCACGGCGACTAAGCTACGAGCAGCAATATGCCCTCATCACCGCAGAACGAGTATGGGACAGCCTGCAGACATTCTATACGAAAATCATCAAGACATCATGAAGACAATAATCGTCGATTTCTCCAACTATGATGCTATGTGCGGCTTCGGAGAGATAGCCCGCAACTATGCCCCGCGACTGGCCACGCAGGCTGCCGCGCTGTCTGACATGCACTTCATATTCATCTTGCCCGAAAAGCATAGAGGGGAGTTTGGCAACCATCTGGACTATATAACATGTGAACATTTCAAAAAAGAGGTGCCCACCTACCTGGACCATTGTGACCTATGGCACATCACCGACCAGCAAACAGGCTATGTGGCTCGTGGCGGACATGCCATCAGACTGCTCACAGTACACGACCTGAACTATCTATACGAGAAGCACGGCATCCACCTGTGGAAACACAAGATACTGAAACAGAGACATATCAGAAGAGCTGACGTGCTGACCGTCATCTCAAAATATGTACAAACCGATGTCATGAACAATATCAGAGGCATCAGCCAGCTGCCCACCGTCATCTACAACGGCATCAACGATATAGAAAAAAACCAGCAACAGCGACCGGCTTTTATTGACAGGGATGACGAAAAGTTCTTCTTCACCATTGGACAGGTGAGACGGAAGAAAAACTTCCACGTGCTGGTGCCCATGATGAAATATCTGCCAGAATACAAGCTGTATATCTGTGGCGACCATCACTGGGACTATTACGACGACATCGTCAGGCTGATAGCTCCTGAAGACCGTCAGCGTATCATGCTGCCTGGAAAGATCAGCGAAGCAGAGAAATGCTGGCTCTATGCCCATGCTCAGGCGTTCCTGTTCCCCAGCACGCTAGAGGGCTTTGGCATCCCTGTACTCGAGGCCATGCGCTTCGGCACAAAGGTATTCTCGTCTCGCTACAGCTGTCTGCCTGAGATATGTGCCGGCCATGCTTCCTATTGGGACAACTATGAAGCCGAGGCAATGGCGCAAGTGGTGAGACAGGGACTGGAGAACTGGCATCGCGACGGAGAGGCGGCAAAAGAGGCCTGTCGCTATTCGCAGTCGTTCAACTACGACCGCTACACACAAGAGTATCTCACCCTATACCGTAAACTACTGGGATTGCTACCCCTTACTTGAACTTGCGGTTGTCGTGGTAGTCGTGATAGGAATTTTCCAGGTCGACATAGTCAAAGCCATGAACACGACGCTTCTCTTCTGGAGGCAGCTGCATGTAGTCACCATAGAGATGGGTGAGGTATTCGTCGGCCTGCGCCACCCCCATCAGCTCATGCCCCTCGAACAGAATGGGCCTGGGCGTTCCAAAGACACTTTTCTCCATCACGCTTCGCTCACCGCTGTCATAGTCGGCAACCAGTCTTGACGATTCAAAATGATGGGCTGTCTGCAGGCTTCTCATCCATTTGTGAAGACGGGCATTGCTCACCGTAGCCTGTAACAACCGAGGCAGCCACGACGAGACGCCATGCCCTCGCTTGTAGGGATCGCGGTTGCGCAGATAGGTCAGGCGGTTCAGCGTACGGTAAAGACGGAAGCGGAGGGTGCGTTTCCACTTCTTCTCCGACACACCGTCGAGAGGGAAGACATCGATATAAATGCCTCCCAGCTGATTGTAGCTCCAGCGTTCTATGAGCGTGGTGCTGCCGTCGATGATCTTCATAAACGTGCAAGGCTGATGCGGGTCTTTCTCCACACACACCATCTCAAGGGGATCTGGCAGCCATTCCTGTCCATGTTCCAGGAAACGCTCGTAGTCAGGACGGGGCATCGCAATATCGATGTCATCATCCCAGGGAATGAAGCCTTTGTGTCTGACAGCCCCAAGCATCGTACCGTCAGAGATATAATAGTTGAGATGATGCTCTAGTAGCACCTTGTTGACGGTCAGAAGAATGGGCAGTGTGCGCTGCTGTATGTCATGGATGTCGTAAGTGGCCATAGCTATTTTATAATTTGAATCGTTTGTTCTCAAACCGGTCTAACAATAGTAATGCCTGCTGTGCCGTCGTTTCCTCGCTCCATCCCCGCTGGCGGGCATAACTGCGTACCAAGTATTCATAAAGGTCACGACGATGTGTCAGCCGTACCAGGTTCTCCATACACTGGTCGTCCCCTGGCCACCCATCGGTGAAATGCGACCTGTTGATGTCTATCATGGTGAAATGATAACCCTCTGGCGTCTCCTGACACAGGAAATTGGAGAGGTTCAAGTCGCCATGAAGGATGCCGCGACTGTGCATCAGTATGACCTGTCGGGCTACTGCATCCGCCAGGTCATGGGAGAAATCCTGGACTTCGCGTAGCAACAAATGAGTCTCTGTCCCCTTGGCCTCGAGGCTGATAAAGAATCCCACGGAGAATAGCCCACAACAGCTTTGCTCCATATAGGCCACCCGCTGTGGTGTGTCTATCCCCCGCTGTCGATACGTCTCGGCAAAAAGGAAGGCTCGCTCCGCCTTGCTCTTATTAAAGAAGGTATAGGCGATTTGCTGTATGAAGTTGACGCGCTTGAAACGTTTGACCATCATCGACAGTCCATCGTGGCGGAAGCGTACCACACGGTTGCGCTTGTCGTATACCACCTCCCCCTCACCACGCTGCAACATGCTGGGAATCTGACTGATGTAGTCGGTCTGTGAACTGAAAGAAGGGTCTATGACGACTTTCATGCTTGGTAATGACGATATGACTGTTCGAAATCGAGCACATGGAAGTTATGCTGTCGCTGGTGATTGCCATCGGGGATGGTCATATAGTCACCGTACTTCTGGCTGAGATAGACATCGTATTGCTCTACACCCAGCACCTGTTCCCCTTCAAACGCGTAAGGTGTAGGAGTGCCCAGAATAGATTTCGCCATCGCCCCTCGTGAGCCATCATCGTAGTCGCCAACGAGGGTGGCGCTGGCATAGTCGTATTTCAGCAACAGCTTCCTGATCTTTGCCTGTACCCCTTTCATCGAGTATACTTTCCTACAGAGCAGGGGAGCCCACGAAGAGGGACCATGACCATGCTTGTAGGGATCGCGGTGAATAAGATAGAGCACACGCTTCCAATATTCATAGCGGGCAAAATGCCACTTGCGGAGAAAAGCGTTGGAAGGAACGCCGTCGATAGGGAAGACATCGATATAGATGCCACCAAGATAGTGAAGGTGTATGCGCTCTACCAGTGTGGTAGAGGCATCCTGAACCTTTCCGAAGGGTAGTGGATAGCTGGTATCGGTCTCGGCACATACGAACTCAAAAGGCTGCGACAGCCATTCCGCAGCATGACTGATCAGCTGTTCGTAGTCGGGACGGGGCATCGCGATGTCTATATCGTCGTCCCAGGGGATAAAGCCCTTGTGGCGCACGGCTCCTATCATCGTGCCTGCCCATATATAATAATGTAGATGGTGCTGCTGACAGCAATCATCTACCGCCATCAGAATGCGCAATATGCGCTGATGCAGTTTGTCTACATCGTAGTTGGCCATAGTTCCTGGGCGTGGTAATAATCGTCGGGGGTGTCGAGCTCGTAACTGAAGAGGTTGGTAGTGTCAATCACCCTGAAAGTATGCCCCTGGGGGATGAGTCGTTCGAAGGCTCGTTCGTAGAAGATATCGATAAGTCCCTCCTGCTCTATCATCAGGTCAAGTTCCTTGAAGAGTGCTGCTGAGTAGTCGGCATTCATTTTCTCTATGCCTACGCTCTCTCCAAGCGCATCCTTAGGTTGGCAGGTCTTGCTGATCTCTACGATATTCATCTTGTCATCAACCACCACTTTCATTTCTTCTTCTCCTAACTCATGACGGTTCAGGGCGAGCACGGAGTCGGGTTGCGAGCCTATTAGCGTGACAGTGGCAGGGTCGCAGAGTATGTCGCTGTCCATGAGCAGGAAGCTCTTGCCTCTTACCACTTGTCCTGCCAGCCACAGCGAGTAGATATTGTTGTTGTGTTCGTAGTCGGGATTGTCGATGAAATGGATAGTGAGCTGTGGATAATGTGCATAGAGGAATTCACGAATCATCTCGCCACGATAGCCAGTGACTACCACAAGCTCGCTAATGCCTGTAGCCAGCTGGGCATCTACCGTACGCTGCAACAGTGTCTTGTCCCGCACCTCCAGCAGGCACTTGGGCTTTTGGTCTGTAAGGGGGCGCAGCCGTTTGGCCATGCCTGCAGCAAGAATTACGCCTATCATCATCCTATTTGTTTATCACCTTGAGAATGGTGTCACACACGGCCTGTGTCTGTTCCTTGCGTCCCAGTGTAATACGCACGCACGATTCCAGCCCCTTGTCAGTCATGAACTTGATCTTGTAGTTCTCAGCAGCCAATGCCTTCTGCAGCTCCTCCTTGATGGCAAGTGGATACTTGATGAGAATGAAATTGGCCACCGATTTATACACCTTGAAACCAGGCAGCTGTCCCAGTTCGCGCTTATAGAGCTGTCGTCCCCACTCCATATCGTTGGCCACCTGGCGATAGTGGTCGTCGCTATCGAGTGCAGCCAGTGCCACTGCTTCTGAGAAACGGTTGTAGCCCAGGTACTTGTTGATATAGCTCACGAAGTGGTCGTGGCCGGCACCAATGAAGCCAAAGCCACAGCGCAGGCCTGGCAGCCCGTAGAACTTCGAAAGTGTGCGTGAGATAATCAGGTTCTTGTACTTGTTCACCAGCGGGGCAATATAATCGGTGTCGGTAGTGATGAAACTGGCATAAGCCTCGTCAATCAGCACCATCGTGTCGTCGGGGATATGCTCCATGATACGTCCTATCTCCTCTGGCGACAGACAGTTGCCAGTAGGATTGTTGGGCGATGCCAGGAGCAGCATGCGGGGATGAATGCGGTTAGTATATTCGATGACCTCGTCAACATCGTAGGCAAAGGTATCGTCTTGTTCATGCAAGGGATACATCTCGAAGGTGCCGTAGCACTCGCTGGCCACCTTGTTGTAGTACCACCACGAAAACTCGGGAATCAGGATCTTTTTGTTATCACCTTTCATCAGATAGTAGTGGATGGCATTCTTCAGGATGTCCTCGCCTCCGTAGGCCAGTAGCACCTGCTCTTCCGGCACACCATAGATCTCGCTCAGTTTGACGCTGATAACGCTTTTCTTGCCCTGATCATAGATACGGGTGTAGAAGCACAGGGTCTTAGGGTCGAAGTTGCGAATGGCATTAACCACCTTCTCGCTGGGTTCGAAATTGAACTCATTTCTATCCAGATAATTTAATGAATTCTGCATTTTATTTCAATTTTGCTGCAAAGGTACAACTTTTTAAGGAGTTAGAGTCGTTAAAGGAGTTAAAGGGAGTTAAAGAACGGTCGTTTTGCCTAAAATTAGTTATCTTTGCAGCCAATTATGGCAGGAAGGATGATTATTGGTTTCGATGCAAAGCGCATTGTGCGCAACGGAACTGGTCTGGGCAATTACGGTCGAACGCTAGTCAACGATTTGGCAGCACTAGATGATTTCGACCTCAGGCTCTATGCACCCGATGGCGGTGTGACGCATCTGCGCTCACAAATCGTGGGGCGGCCCAACGTTACCTTTTGTTTTCCGCATTTTGCCCACACGTCGCTGGGAAAGGCATTGTGGCGATCGGGAGGCATCGTCAGACAACTAGTGCACGATGATGTGCAGCTCTATCACGGGCTGACGGGAGAACTGCCAAAGGGAATCTCCTCAAGTGGCATCCGTTCGGTAGTCACTATCCACGACTTGATTTTTCTCCGACACCCGGAATACTACAAGAAGGTTGACGTGAAACTCTATACCCGTAAGTTTCAACAGACGCTGAAAGAGGCCGATCGCATTGTGGCCATCAGCGAATGTACACGTCGTGATATCTGTGAGTATGGAGAGGTGGATGCTTCGCGCATCGACGTCATCTATCAGAGCTGTGCACCCCGTTTCACCGAAGTGCCTCGCCCCTGGCAGATGTGGAAGGTGCGTGAGAGCTACGAGCTGCCCGACCGCTACATTCTCTCTGTTGGCTCGATAGAAGAGCGTAAGAATGCACTACTGGCAGTACGGGCTCTCCATCATCTGCCCGACGATGTGTCGCTCGTCATTGTTGGAAAGCCGACTGCATATAGTGATTTCATTCGTGAATATCTGCTCGAGCATCGCTTGACATCCCGTGTACAGATCCTGCATGGCGTGCCCGACGAGGACTTGCCATCGCTCTATCGCATGGCCGATTGTTTCGTCTACCCTTCTCGTTACGAGGGCTTTGGCATCCCTATCATAGAGGCGATAAGCCAGGGACTGCCCGTGGTGGCTTGTACGGGGTCGTGTCTGGAAGAGGCTGGTGGTCCGGACAACCTGTATGTCGATCCCGACGATGAGCAGGCGATGGCACACGCTATCAGCCAGATGCTTTATGGCTCCCCAGGACGGGAACAGCGTATCGCACGGAGCCAGGAGTACATACGCCGCTTCGAGAATACAGATGCTGCCAGACGTTTTGACGAGTTATACCATAGTTTATTATAATGGAAAAGAAACTAAAACGATTGTTAGAGGCTGTTGAAAAGGAAGTGCTGCGCAAGCCTAGTCGCAAGACCCTCGATCGTCTGTCGCTATTGGCTGGCTTCCAGGACTGGAACTCCTTTCAGAAATCATTCAACGGCGATGCCAAGGAAGAGGTCGCTGATGAAGCTACCGCCGTTACTAGTAAGCCCCTTGGCACAACTGCCAAGCCTACTACAGCCATTGCTGCAACTGCCGAGCCTACTACAGCCATTGCTGCAACTGCCGAAACCGTTACAGGGCCATCAGAAAGTAAAATCAAAGCATAACGACAATGAAAATAGGAATCGTAGTGGCAATGGATAAGGAGCTGCAACAGCTTCGTCAGGTTTTCGAAGACAGTCAGGTCATCGTGGAGAAGTGCGGCATCGGCAAGGTTAATGCTGCTCTTGGTGTGCAACGTATCATCAGCGACTACCATCCCGACTGTATCATCTCCAGTGGTTGTGCCGGAGGCCATGGTGACGAGATTGCGATTAGAGATGTGGTGGTAAGTAGTGAACTGGCATATCACGATGTCTACTGTGGTACTGCTATCGACAATAGCACTATCTATGGTCAGATACAAGGCCTTCCTGCACGTTTCGCGGCCGATCCATATCTACTGGCGAAGGCACTCCAGCTATCGCCAGAGGCATCGGGGTCTAAGCTGCATGCCGGGCTGATTGTCACTGGCGACTGGTTTGTTGACTCCAAAGAGAAGATGCGCAGCATCGTGGACAAATTTCCTGATGCAAGGGCTGTGGATATGGAATCGGCAGCCATTGCCCATACATGCTATCTTGCTCGTGTACCTTTCATTTCCTTCAGGGTAGTCAGCGATATGCCCTTGGGTGACAACAACGCCTCACAATATCACGACTTCTGGCAAAAGGTTGCGGCTCAGTCGTTTCAGCTCACACGCACTTTCGTAGATAGCCTGTAGACGACAGGTGGTCAGCAACTGCCCTCTCCTTGCAATCGCAAACGGTACAACCATAGCTGCCCACTACGAGTGAGCCGTAATCCCACTATGAGTGAGCCGTAATCCCACTATGAGTGAGCCGTAATCCCGCTATGAGTGAGCCGTAATCTCGCTATGAGTGAGCCGTAATCTCGCTATGAGTGAGCCGTAATCCCACTATGAGTGAGCTAACGGAACATGAAAACGGGGGGAGCTATTCATGGCTACCTTTTACGTTTCTTCACCTCCTTTTTATTGAAAAACAATATTTTTTTCCGCCTAACAGCCATAATACGAAGAAAAATGACTACCTTTGCAGTCGCAATCAGTAGTTACGAATTTTATAGAAGACGACAGACATGGGAAATCTTGTAGCCATCGTAGGCCGCCCCAACGTGGGCAAGTCAACACTCTTCAACCGTCTCACCAAGAGCAGGCAAGCCATTGTCAGCGATGAGGCTGGTACCACGCGTGACCGCCAGTATGGCAAGTGCGACTGGAATGGCCGCGAATTCAGTGTGGTGGACACAGGCGGATGGGTGGTCAATAGCGACGACATCTTCGAAGAAGAAATCCGCAAACAGGTAATCATCGCAACAGAAGAGGCTGACTTGGTGCTCTTTCTCTGTGACATCAAGAATGGTGTCACGGACTGGGACGAGGATGTGGCCATGATACTTCGGAGGACCAAGATCCCTGTGCTGCTGGTAGCCAACAAGGCCGATGACGGCAAGGACCTTTACGGGCAGTACGATTTCTACAAGCTTGGACTGGGCGACCCCTACTGCGTGAGTGCAGCCACAGGCAGTGGCACGGGCGACCTGCTCGACAAGGTGCTGGAGATGCTGCCTGAGAAAGCCGACGATCAACTTGAGGAGGGCATACCCCGCTTTGCGGTGGTAGGACGTCCCAATGCTGGCAAATCGAGTCTTATCAATGCCTTCATTGGCGAAGAGCGCAACATTGTGACGGATATTGCCGGCACTACTCGCGACAGCATCTACACACGCTACGACAAGTTTGGATTCGACTTCTATCTCGTTGACACAGCAGGTATCCGTCGTAAGAACAAGGTGACGGAAGACCTCGAGTTCTATTCCGTCATGCGATCCATCCGTGCTATTGAGAATTCTGATGTCTGTATCCTTATGATTGATGCCACACGAGGCATCGAGTCACAGGATATGAACATCTTCCAGTTGATACAGAAAAACAACAAGTCGCTCGTGGTGGTGGTCAACAAATGGGACCTGGTGGAAGACAAGACGCAGGTGGTCATCGACACCTTCGAGGATGCCATCCGCAATCGCATGGCTCCATTCCGCGACTTCCCCATTATCTTCGCTTCGGCACTGACCAAGCAGCGTATCTTCAAGGTGCTCGAGACTGCCAAGCAGGTATATCTCAACCGCAAGCAGCGCATAGGAACCACCAAGCTCAACGAGGTGATGCTGCCACTGATCGAAGCCACACCGCCTCCCAGCATCAAGGGCAAGTTTATCAAGATAAAATATGTGAGTCAGGTGCCCGACACACAGATACCAACGTTTATCTTCTATGCCAATCTGCCTCAGTATGTGAAGGAGCCGTATAAGCGCTTCCTGGAGAACAAGATCCGCGAGAACTGGACGCTCACGGGCACACCCATCAATGTATTTATCCGTCAGAAATAGCATGAAACGCATCCTCTACATGCTCTTGCTACTGCTGGCTTTGGCCTGTTCGGATCGGAAGGAGTTTACCGACGAGGACAAAGCTGCCGCAGTGGCCAGGACTTGTTACGATGCCCTCTACAGCAATCATCCCCAGCTGTTCCTCGACGGACGGCTGCATGCCGACCAGATGCCAGACAGCTATCGCCAGCAGTTGCTGGAGAACTACCGGCAGCATGTGGAAAGAGTAGACCGCGAGCACCAGGGAGTCAGCAACTTGCAGGTCACCAGGGCAATCAGCGACAGCACGTTGCATGTCATACAGGTATTCCTGCTGCTCAACTATGGCGATGGCACCAAGGAAGAGATAGTAGTGCCTATGGTCGAGCACCAGGGCAAGTGGCTGATGAAGTAGTAGCCGATGAGAAGAGCAGGAGCCTTTGCGATGATATTGGCAGGACTGGCAATGACAGCCACCTTCCTGTCGTGGACCAGCCGCGAGACAACCAGCGCAAGTGCCGATAGCGACATCAGGAGTCTTCCCCCCGAACCAGACTATTCAGATCCCTGCCAGTGGTATGCCCGTGAGCGGGGGGCCAGTGCCGACATCTTCTACATTATATCTACCGAAACAGGTGATCACCTGCGCAAGGGTGACACGTGCCATTATGCCGACACCTACGATGACGAGATGCGGTTTGCCATGCTGCGGGAGATGCATGCCGTGGATTCGTTCTATTCTGGTGGCTTCAACTACTATTCCCCTTACTATCGCCAAGCATCCATGCAGTCGTGGACCAGCATCGAACTGGCACTGCAGCGGCTTCCCCCGGCCATTGCCGACGTGAAGCGTAGCTGGCAATACTACATCGAGCACCTTAATCACGGACGGCCCTTCGTCATAGCTGGATTCAGCCAGGGGGCACATATCATGATCGACATCATCAAGGAAATGCCAGATAGTGTGTTCAGCAGAATGGTTGCCGCCTACACCATTGGCTACAGGGTGACCACCAGCGACATGAACAGCACACCTCGTCTGCAACCGGCACAAGGGGCTACCGACACGGGGGTCACCATCTGCTTCAACTCGGTGAAGTCGGCCGATTGCGAGATTCCTATCGTCAGTGCCGGCAACCAGCTGTGCATCAACCCCGTCAACTGGCGCACAGATACCGTCAGCACACCTTTCGTCTATTATGGCAGCAGACAGAACGATACGCTATCCGTACGCTGCGACCCTGACAGCCACTTGCTGATCGTTGACGGCTATGAGGAAAAGTATATCATGCCCATTATCGGACGAAAAGGCAACTACCACAATATGGAACTGAAATTCTACTATCCCTATATCCGGCAGAACATTGCCGACCGCATAGCTGCCTTTTTCCTGCGGCAAAAGGCACAAAAACTGTGTCTTGACGAAATTCTTCACATTATTGAAACATACAGAAAAGCCAAAACCAGAAATAATAGCTAAATTTGCAGCTCAAACGAAACTAACATCATCCTATGAGCTACAAACAGATTTCTATCGCACTGGCATTGGCACTTTCTGCTTCCAGCATCGCAAAGGCACAACTATCTACCAATCCCGACAAATTCCTTGGCAATATCACCACCAGCTATCAGGTTGACTATGGTAATGAGAAGTTCTACGAGATGTGGAACCAGATTACTGCTGAGAACGAATCGAAATGGGCATCGATAGAGGGTCAGCGGAGAGGAACCTTCAACTGGGGGGGATCGGACCGTGCTGCCAACTATGCCAGGCAGCATCATTTCCCATTCAAGTTCCACTGCCTCATCTGGGGATCGCAATATCCCAGCTGGATGGACAATCTCTCTACCGAACAGCAATACAAGGCCATCGTGGAATGGCTGGATGCCGTGAAGAAGCACTATCCCAACCTGGAACTCATAGACGTGGTCAACGAAGCCATCGTAGGACATGCGCCAGCACCATACAAGGCTGCCCTTGGAGGGGATGGCAAAACCGGCTACGACTGGATTGTCAAGGCTTTCGAGATGGCACACGAGAGATGGCCGGATGCCATTCTCATTTACAACGACTACAACACCTTCCAATGGCAGAAAAACGAGTTTATTGACCTCGTGCGAACTCTACGAGATGCCGGAGCACCCATCGATGCCTACGGATGCCAGTCGCACGACCTTAACGATATCAATATCAGCACCTTCAAGTCGGCAATGAAGGAGATACAGAACGCACTGAAGATTCCCATGTACTGCACGGAATATGATATCGACAAGGCTAGTGACAGCGAGCAACTGCAGCGCTACAAAGAGCAGATTCCCGTCATCTGGGAGGCTGACTACTGTGCTGGTATCACACTGTGGGGATATATTCACGGACGGACATGGGTGGACAACTCTGGACTCATCAAGAACGGACAGGACCGTCCTGCCATGACTTGGCTGAGGGAATATATGCAGACTGACAAGGCCAAACAGGCCAAGAGCCCCTTCCCGGGTATGGTGAAGGAGGCCTCGGTCTATGTGAAGCCTGCCACACTGGCTGCAACAAAGGGAGAGCCACTACCCATCGAGGTGCGGGCAAGGCTGAAGACGAAGACCATCGACCACGTTGACCTCTATGTGAAGAACCAGTATTTCTGCACACTGACTGAGGCTCCCTATGCCACTGAGTACACACCAGAATATACGGGTAAGCATACACTGAAAGCTGTTGTCGTGGCTACTGACAGCACAAAGTATGAGCGTCTTGGAGGTTTCACGGCCTACAATCCCCGTACTCCCTTCAAGGCCGTCACATTGCCCGGCACCCTGCAGGCAGAAGACTTCGACCAGGGTGCCGAAGGCATGACTTTCCACGATTCCGACACGAAGAACGAGGGCACCTCGTCCTATCGCAAGGATAGCGGTGGCGTGGACATCGTCAGTGGCAATGGCGGCTATGCCATCGGATATACAGTGGCTGGCGAATGGCTGGAATACACCGTGGAGGTGACACAGGCTGGCAAGTATAGCTACGAAGTGGTGGCCTCGTCGGGCTCTACCGGATCGGCCTTCTCTCTGGCTCTTGTCGACAATGGCAACCTGACACCGCTGTGCAAGGTGAATGTCGATAAGACCTGTGACGACTGGAACACCTACAAGTCGTTCAAAGGCAACCTCAGACAGGAGCTCCAGAAGGGAAAGCAGGTGCTGCGCATCACCATCGACGGCCCCTATTGCAACATCGACAAGATTATCTTCAGATGCACGGAGCCTTCGGGCATCGATGCTCCCTATGCTGACAAGTGGCAGTGGAACGGCTTGCGCTACAACCTGTCAGGACAACGGGTAGACGACAACTACCGAGGCATTATCATCAGAAATGGCAAGAAAATCATAAGACGATAGAACACAAAAGCTGTCAGTCTCCTGTTCGAGACTGACAGCTATATAATATATAAGATGTGGGGATTGTCAAGTTAGTGCCCTACATTGCCCACCTTGATGAGATACTCGCCAATCTGTACTGCATTCAGAGCGGCACCCTTGCGGATCTGATCGCCAGAGAGCCAGAACGTCAGACCGTTGTCGTCGGCCAGGTCCTTGCGCACACGACCTACGAAGATGTCGTCCTTGCCGGCTGTATCGAGCGGCATGGGATAGGTCAGCGTGGTGGGATCGTCGACAAGACGGCAGCCCTGGGCATGGGCAATGGCCTGCTGAGCCTCTTCCACACTCAGTGGACGCTCGGTCTCTATCCACACACTCTCGCTATGACTGCGCAAGGAACTGACTCGGACACACATGGCTGAGCAGCGGGCATCGGTATGCATGATCTTGCGGGTCTCGTTGAACATCTTCATCTCTTCCTTCGTATAGCCATTAGGCTGGAACACATCAATCTGAGGAATCACGTTGTAGGCCAGCTGATGGGGGAACTTCTTGATTGTCGTCACCTCGCCAGTCTCCACAATCTCCTTATACTGCTGTTGCAGCTCTGCCATCGCAGCGGCACCCGCACCAGATGCACTCTGATAGCTGGCCACGTGGATGCGACGGATATGGCTCAGCTGCTCCAGTGGCTGTAGCACCACCACCATCATAATCGTCGTGCAGTTGGGGTTGGCAATGATGCCACGTGGCCTATTCAGAGCATCCTGGGCATTGCACTCAGGCACCACCAGGGGCACATCGTCGTCCATGCGGAATGCTGACGAGTTGTCAATCATCACGCAGCCGTACTTCGTGATGGTATCTGCGAACTCCTTACTAGTACCTGCGCCAGCACTGGTGAAGGCGATATCGATATCCTTGAAATCGTCGTTGTGCTGCAACAGCTTCACCTCAATCTCCTTACCCTGGAAACAGTACTTGCTCCCTGCCGAACGCTCTGAGCCGAAGAGCACCAGTTCGTCCATCGGGAAGTTTCTCTCGTCAAGTAGGCGCAGAAACTCCTGCCCTACGGCGCCGCTAGCGCCAACAATTGCTACTTTCATCAGTCTAAAAACCTTTTGTTTACGAAAATCGGCTGCAAAGTTACAAAATAAGTGAGAGAAACAAAAGGAATTGCCCATTTTTCTGCTCTCTGACGAACAAAAAGTAAGTGCTGAGGGAAAAAAATTGCAAATTATTTACAAAACGCAAGCTCAGACTGTCATTTCTATCACTTTTCCTTCCTTTTTCATAACACAAGGTAGCACACCCCCTAAGCAGCACGACGCTAAAACACATCATCTATGACAAGTTCCCTTTCATGACAGCAGGAGCATATTTCTCATCGCAGTGGGAAGGCATCGGTCATGACGACATTGCTATCGTCACTCACGCCACCTAGAGCTTTCACATAGCTGAAATTTCAGCCTTATTGCTTCCAGAGCCTGTTGGAATCCGTGTGAGTTTCTCCCATGCAGGCCTCTTCTTTCAAGCCGACAACCCCCACTGTTTACGCTGGAAGGGTGATAGACAACCGACAATAATAAAATGTAGAAAGATTTGCTACTAGGAAGAAGTCACCAAATGCCGACATACAGCTATATATTTTAAGCATATTCCTCATTTGAAAATGTTGCTTTGCACCCTCATTTTGTGTACTTTTTTCCTATTTTCAAAAAAATTTTCAAGTTGTTTATGCCCAACACCTCATACAATCTCCGGAAAAGCCCATAAACGCAGGGGTTTCAGATGGGGTGGGTGTTGCCCAAACACCTCACAAACACCTCACAAACACCTCATAGCGAAATAGCATGTGACGGATAAAGAAAATAGAAAATATTTTACATTGAAAAGAGGCATAAAATGCCCTTATTCCTCCCTAGTTAGGAAAATATTTCTCCCTCGCCTAGCAGATTGTTTTTTCTAGTGTAGTAACAATTTCAGGAGGATTATCAGCGTGAAATTATTTTACAATCAGTAAGAATACCCTGATATAGATATTCAAAATAGTTTACATTTTAAGGTCTTCAAAAGATGACTTCTTTCGAATGAAAAACTGCAAAAATGCAAAATCAGGGCTAAAAAGGACGATTTTTATGAGGTGTTATATGAGGTGTTTGTGAGGTGTTTGGGCAACACCCACCCCCTACGAAACCCCTTTGTACAAAGGCTTTGCTGTCATTTGTATGAGATGTTGCTAAAAAAGTAGTGAAAATTTTTTCGTTTTTCAGGATATTCGGTAATAATATTTAACAAATGTAACGCTAGCATACTGCAGACTCCTATCCTTTACCTAGTTCTTTGACAAAAGTCCTGCCATTAATGATGACTTCTGCATTGAAAAGGGTGACGGACAACTGATGCTCTCCGGATAGAAAGAACTACATGAAAATATGCATAACTGACATGGAAATGCTAGCTATGCATATATGCTCATAGACAAACGCTTATCTATACAGAATGGCTATCCCGAACTCAGGATAATAAATTCATGGTCTGTCCGAATCTTCCAAATAACTAGGGATAATATATTGCGCACCATTGAATTGGAATAAATCCATCGAAATAAGATCAAAGGCATACGTGCTCACTGTCTCCCAGGAATATTTGCGTACATCGCTTACGATATGTTTCCGGACAGATAATTTGTCGTTGATCTTGATGGAATGATGATTGATACCCCTGTCGTAGACCTTTCCACCACGCACCACCAGCACGCGATTGTTCCACATCGACAGTGCATCGGTAGCGAAGCCGTTACCATTCCAGAGATAATTGGCCAGATCGGTAGCACATGCTTCTGCCGTCGTACGATAGCTACGCTTGTTCGATTTCCCCAATGGTAAGACCGTCCACTTGTCGCGTGCATACTTGTCGACCATTGTCTGGTCAGCGGCATCAGAAAGCGACATGCGCTGCATGTTGGAGCCTTCATAGATATTGAACATGTCGTAGCGCCACTGTCGGTTGGATCTGATTTCTGACACTGAGTTGCGTATGACTCGCATGAGCCTCACACTATTATCAAACATATCCCGATAGGCAAGATTAAGGAAGAAGCAAGTCCTTTTCTCATTTACGTTATCGACAAGAACGGTGCTATCACGAGCAATTATGAAATCCGACATGTCCACTCCAGTCTGTTTCTTGACAAAGTTTACAAAGTCAACAATATAACTGGAGTCATTTAATCTATTTATATAATTGCCCATCTTTCCAAGGAGGGGAAGGAGCGTTCTGCATATCGCAAGTTCGGTGATGATATTGACTTTCTTTTCACCCTGATTTTTCACTACTACATCGTCGAAGCTAATGAAATAGCTATAAGGAGCTCCAGAATATCCTCCTGCTGGAAGCGTACATATCCACTTGTTACCCAGGCTGTCGACCAGCACGTCGCCTAACTGGAAGAAAGGTTCGCCTATATATTGGGTTTTTACGATCTGCTTTTCATAATTGGTGGGGTCCTCAACGATATCCGTCTCCTGCTTGGTCAAATCGCAGAACTTATTTGTAGTGTCCTTATAGAAAAACTGATTGTAGACATATACCGGTGTCGCCCCACTGATGGGCTGCTTGTAATCCCACTTCGCACCTGACTGCACCAGTTCTTCGCCTGTGGCATGACGGATGACGTAGCGGGGCTGCTTGTTGCCGAACAGCTGCTCGTTGAGCACATAGGGTGCCTGCAGCGTGTATTCGTCGGCCAGGTTGAAGTAATTGCCGGCCATGTTGCCCTCAACAGATCGCTTAGTGGCTTTATGCATGTTCAGTTCAGTCATGCTGGTACCCACGCTGTAGGTATATTCATAGAGGGTGAGATTGTTCGAGGACTTGCTCCACCACGAGTGGCCCTTGTAGAGCAGGTGCAGTCCACCATTGGGGTCGAAAATGTTACTGAAGTGCTCGTCGTCGGATTTGAATCCGAAGATGGTCTTGAAGAGATCGAGACTATTCCAGGCATCGTTGACGCGAATCCAGAATCCCGGGTTGTGATAGATCTCCTTGTCCTTGCTGTGGCTGAAGTCGTGGAACATCCTGAGTCCCTTGCTGAACAATCCAGGAGCTGGTGTGCTGAGCACATTCGTCTCCCAGATGTTGGGATAGCACATAGCGTAAAGCATCTCGGCCAGGTTCTGCATGTGTTCGGTATCGGTGCCTATGCCTGTAGGCACTACATACTCCCTGTCGTTCTTGTTAATCCTGCAGAGATTCTTTTCTGGCAGCGGGCTCAGCGTCACCCAGTGTGAGGTTCCCTTTCCTTCTGGTCCAAAGGCAGGCCGCACGCATACCCAGTACTCCCACTTGTCGTCGTTGTTTTTTATTTTCACCACGTCGCCAAAGCGGTAGTAGGCGTTGCCGTTGAAGCTGGCGTTGGTGCCCATCTGCTCGGGGGTGCAGTAGATGATCTGCTGCAGGTGTGGCAACTGGCGTATGCTGACGTCGACGGTGGCCAGCGATGCATTGTCCTGCGTCTGATGATAGGTCAGTGTACCCACACTCTCATCCTTCCACTCATAGTCGGTCGTGTTGAGGTCGAAACTGCCTTCCTTGCCGATGAGTGCTGCAAAACGCTGTGCTGCCGAGGCCTAGTCGTTGGTAGCCACGATGCGCACGTTGGCATTGTCCTCGGAGACCACACCGATGGTAGGCTCGAAGGTCTTGTCCTGATAGTCGGCAGTGTAGTCGGTAGTGCTGACAAGCTGTCCCACGACACTCCAGAATGCCGACGACTGCTGCTCAGCCTGCTGTTCACGTTGCTCTGGGCTCATTTCTTTTGGCGTTAATTTGATTTCTTACTATTCCCATAATTATGCTTTGATAAAATTATACTTGTATTGATGCATTTCGATACAAAGTTAATACTTTTTTCGATTCTCACAAAACCTGCAACTCGTTTATTACAAAAAACATGCGACAACATAACCAAAAATGCGACAAAAACACAAAAATCTGCAATCCAATGCATCATTATGCCATAGAAATCGTCAGTGATGCATATTGTCAAGAGGTTCTTTCTATCCGAAGAGAATCAACAACATCGTGGGGCAAACACAAAAACAGTCCCCGCAGCACATTCATGCCACGGGGACAGTAAATGGTTAAGATAATGTATGACTACTCGGTCTTTCCGTTCAGGGAGTAGACATAGACATTTCCTGAGAACTCGGGAGTCTCTACACCCTCCTTGTTCTTGTAGTTGACCAGTTTGCCACAGATGACGACATCGTCACCCACCTTGATGGCATTCTCGTCGGTGAACTTCACATTGCCCAGGAAATACGAGCGATAGACGGTGAGTGCATTGCTGTCGCTGCCATCGTCCGAGATGTTGAAGGTAGCATTGCCATAGCTGGTGCTCACCTCCTTGATGCTGGCAATCTTTCCCTTGGCATAGTAGATCTCACCATCGCTGGTGTTGCCAATCTCCAGGCACTTGGCGATGGCCTGTGCCACGGTGAACGGGTTCTTCTCAGTGCCGGCAGCATTGGCCTTCTTGATGCTGACGATATAACAACCCTGTGCGAACTCTGGCGTCTCGTTGCCATTCTTGTCGACATAGTTCATCAGCTTACCGCACATGACGACCTCATCGCCAACGCTGATTTCATCCTCGGCAGTGAACTTCTGGTTGCCCACACTATAGGAGCGATAGCAGGTGACGAAATTCTCGTTCTCACCATCGGCAGAGATGTTGAAGGTGGCATTGCCATAGCTGGTGCTCACCTCCTTGATGCTGGAGATGATACCTGTGGCATAATAGAGCTGGTCGCTTGCGGTACCACCGATCTCCTTACACTTGGCGATAGCCTCCTCGATGGTGAAGGGCTTAGCCTCACTGCCAGGAGCATCGGGCATCGCCTCCTGGGCGATAGTGGTCTGTGCGGTATAATCCTTCGTGCCGTCAGTCGTTGAGAACGTAACGGTAGTCTTACGATAGTCACCCTCGTTGGGCAGTGCACGGAAGGTGACCTGTCCAGGACCCATACTGCTCATGACGAGCCAGGGCCTTGCCTCCTCGGGAATAGACACTGCGAAGCCCAAGCCTTTCACAGCCAGTGATACGGTCACCTCACCACCCTCGGCAGGGATAGGATCGGTCGACGATACCTCATCGACCTTGATGAGCGACTTGTTGATCTTGATCACGGTGACATCCACCAGCTCTACGGTGCCATTATAAGTAGTCTTCGGACCCTCGACGGTGATCTCGTCACCAACGTCCAGTCCCCACGAGAGGAAGTTCTTCGTGCCTCCCTTGGCATCGAGTGTGCCATAGATATAGATCTCGCCCGTAGCATCCTTCAGATACCAGTTACCATAGGTAGTATTGGCAATCGAGGTCACGGTACCCGTCACGCGATAGGTCTTGGAGTCAGGCCCTGCGATGACCTCTGCACAGGTAGCATTGGACACTGTCGAGAGTCCCTGAATGACATTGATGCGCTGTGTGGCATCGCCACAGCTGAGCAGTAGCTCGCAGGTGCGTCCGTCGAGTGTACTCTCTGCCGAGAAGGTGATGGTGGTCTGACCAGCAGCTCCCGCAGTCGTATTTACGGTAAGCCACTTCGGTGTGGCAGCCACGGTAGTGTCCTTGCCTGCTATCCATCGCTGGCTGACAAGGCTCCATTCGCCCGTTGCCGTGACGGTGATGTCGCTAGAGCCACCCGTCTGAGGTATGGCGACATAAGATGACGACAGCTGCACCTCGTCCAGGTAGGTAGGATCGTTGTCATCAGAGCAGCTGGTGAACGCAGTACCCAGGGCACAGCCAAGCATACAGCCACAGAATGCTTTCAATATTTTGTTCATCATATTCTTTTACTTTTTAAGAATTGTCCTTTTTGTTCTTTTCCTACTGTTACTTCACTTCCGAGATGATAACGGAACGAGAGAGCTGCTCGTCGTTCATGTACATATAGTCCACACCGCCCTTGGAGTCGCGTACGAGCTGCGAGGCAGGAACGCCATACTCATTGATCAGGATGTCGTAGACACTCTGCGAACGGCTGTCAGCCAGTTTGGCATTGCCCTCGATGGTGCCCGTCTGCTTGTCAGCATAGCCGATGACGCTGTACTTCTTGTCGGGTGTAGACTTGATCATCTTAGCCACTGTCTCCAGATTCACCTTCTCGCGATTCACCACATCAGCAGTGTTGACAGTGAAATTCACCAGATAGGGGAAGGTGACCACGCGACTGTTGTCAACCGTGACAATCTCCTTCTCAGGCTTGCGGTTCTGCAGGTCGCTGACCTGTGCCCTGAGCCTGTTGATCTCACCGTTCAGACGGTCAATCTCCTTGGTATCCTTCACGTAGACGGTCTTCTCTATGCCTGCCTTGTTGCAGCCACAGTCCTCATCGCGCTTGCCCTCGAACATATACTTGACACCCACACTGGCATACCAGCACTGTCCCAGGTTCTTGTAGGGGATGAAGGTCTCTGTCTCGCCACTGATGGCCTCTGGAGTAGAGAAGGTAGCAAAGCCCTCAGCATCAACACCCTCGTACTTCAGGATGCGAGCCTCGCTGCCAATAGCCGGGTTGAGATACTTGCTGACACCCCATCCACTGTTGAAGAGGTTGAGCACGTTCTTGATATCAGCAGACAGCTGCAGGCGATGGTTGGTATTGCCGATGTTCAGGCAGAAGTCATGCTTATAGCTAAAGTCCAGACGATGTACCCATGGGCTATAGACGGAGTATGCCTCAGCATAGTCACCCTGACGGTTCTTCAGATAGTCATCGTTATGCACGAAGTCCATAAAACGCTGCTGGTCGTCAGCCGACACGAAGCGGAACTTGCCATCGGCCACCTCCTGATCAGTAGGCACATAGATGGCATCGTAGTTATATCCGTCGGAGTTGATATCGTTAACCATCATATAGCTGTAGTTATAGCCGCCACGCCAGGTCTCGTAGATCAGCGAGTAGTGGTTGCCACACTTGTCGTTGATAGTGGCATTGGCCACGAAGCGGTCGGGAGTCAGGTTGGCAGCATTGTGCAGACGGATATTGTTGGGACCCTCCACAGTAGGCACATAGGTAAATGCCGATTCAGCAGCCGAGCCCGGCATGCCGGTGATCTCCTTCTTCACAGTGTGTGTATAGGCGGCCATCAAACTAATCCACTCTGCGGGCTGTGCATTCAGGGTGACGTTGGCACTCCACTGATAGCCCTTGGAGGTATTGTCGAGCACGAAGGCCTTGGTATTGGTACGATAGCCGGCAGGATAGATAGGACGGTTGTCCACACCATTGAAACGGGCGAAGCCTCCTACTGACGGGATGCTCCAGTCGGTGATGCACACATCATTGATGGTCTTGGCGAAGATACCCTCTACCGTAGCAGTGAAGGGGAAGCTGACGGGCAGCTGATAGTCGATAGCCAGAGACGACTTCCATACCTGTGGCATCTTGAAACCACTGTTCACACCATTCACAGCAGAAGGAACCGTACCCATATCACTGTTCACAGTCTGCGGGAAGCCCATTGAGGCCAGCTTCTGCTGCAGTGCCGATGCTGTGGTATAGAGGTCGCCGGCAAACTGGTTCATATCGAAGTAGCGGTTGTTGTTGCGGTCTACATACGAACCAGAGTAGTTCTCATAGCCCTTGTTGGGTGTGTAATTGCCGCTCTTGTCGTACTTACCAATCACGGTATTGCTGTTGAGCTGTGCCTGATACTGTACCAGTCCACCATTGGTAGGCATGTTGGTGAAGAACACCATGGGGATGCGGCCTGCGAAGAGACCGGTACCACCACGCAACTTCAGTGAGTTGTTGCCAAAGACATCGTAGGTGAAGCCCAGTCGTGGCGAGATGATGATCTGGTTGTCAGGCCACTTGCCAGTGTCCACATGACGTCCGTCATAGTCAAGCTTCAGGATGGCATTGTTGGTGAGCAGGTCGCCATTGTCAAACATCAGCTCATCCAGACGGATACCGTAGTTCACCTTGAACTTCTTGGAGATGGTCCAGTCGTCCTGGGCATAGAGGCTTATTTTATTATATTGTACGCGAGCAGCAGGCTCGGTCTCACCATCATAGCCATAGGTCAGACAAACAATGGCAGGTGTAGCACCATTGAGGAAGTCCTGCATGTTATTGAAACGATAATAGCCAGAGCCATTACGCATATACATATTGTCATCCATCTGATGCTCAAAGCTCAGTCCTGCTGTCACCTTATGATTGCCACCATACCAGGTGATATCGTCCTTCAGGTTCCATACCGTGTTGTGTACGGCATTGTTCCAGGTGAAGAGCTCATAGCCAAGGGCCATATAGTTGTTGGTGCCCTCATCGTCGAGGATATCAATGAAGGGGAACTCAGCCGAATTGGTACCGCGGATGTCATCCTTCTTGGTAAAGGTAGCCAGGAACTGGTTCGACAGCTTCTCGTTGAGACGGCTATTCAGGTCGAAAGAGAACGAGTGCACGAGGTTGTCCTGCGAATACATAGAGTTGGCAAACGACATCGAGTACTGTCCCATACGGCTACCGCTCATGCGTGTGCCACCGTCCATCGACGTTGCGTTGGGAGCACTCCAGCGGGTGTTCTTCGTATAGTTATAACGCAGTGCCAGACGATGGTTGTCGGTGATGTTCCAGTCCAGACGAGCCAGCACCTTGTAGTTGTTCTCGTCAGCAGGGAAACTGGTATAGGAACCGGTATCATAGCCATACTTCTGCTTCACATAGTCCGAGACGGTCTTCAGATCGGCCTTCGTCGTACGTGACACATAGTTCTCTGGATCAGCAGGATTGTCTGCATCTGAACCCTGCCAGCGGTTAGCCACCGTAGGCGTCTTCACCATCTCGGCATTGACGAAGAAGAACACCTTGTCCTTGATGATCGGTCCACCCAGCGTCATACCATAGGTGGTCTGCTGATCCTTCTCACGTGCACCATTGATGACCTCCCTGTTGACGGCATCACCACGCATGTTCTCGTTCCGATGATAGACATAGGCCGACCCCTTGAAGGTGTTGGTACCCGACTTGGTGATAGCATTCACGCCACCACCAATGAAATTGGTCTGGCGTACGTCATAAGGAGCAATAACGACCTGCATCTCCTCGATAGCCTCGATAGAGATTGGGTTACCACCACCTGGCAATGCTGACGAAAGACCGAAGTCGTTGTTGAAGTTTGCACCGTCAACGGTGAAGTTGGCCGTACGTCCATCGCTACCAGCGAAGGTCATGCCATTACCACCATAAGGAGACAGACGGGTCAGATCGGTAATAGAACGGCTCACCGTTGGCATGGCCGTGATCTGGGCTGCAGTGATGTTGGTAGCAGCACCCATCTTCTCGTTCATCAGCTTAGAGGCCTTACCAGTGACCACAATCTCTGCAATGTCGTTGGTATCCTCACTCAGCAGAACGGGCAGGCTATAGGTCTCGGCCAGCTGCAGGGAGATACCCCTGTAAGTCTTCGTCTGATGACCGATATAGCTCACGGTGACATTGTAAGGGCCACCGGTACGCATACCCTGAATAGAGAAGAGACCTTTTACATTGGTCACTGCAGTGTAGCGAGTACCCGAAGGTTCGTGCACGGCAACCACTGTGGCTCCGATGATCTCATCGCCAGAACCCTCGAGTCTGACACTACCTGCCATACTCGACGTTGTTACCTGTGCCAGTGCGCTCATGGTCATTGTGAGCAGCATGGCAACCAGTAGAAAGAATCTTTTTTGCATATAAATTTAAAATTTGGAGTTGTTTTCGTGCGCAAAATTAATAAAATTTTCTGAAAGACCTGCGTCTTTATGCTAATTTTTTATAATTGCCGTTCACTTTTTAACACAGATGAATTACATATCACGCTGATATGTAAAGAAAACAAAAAAAGGATCCATTTTGTTCCTTTTTTCGTTAGCTGCCACATCTTTGATACTATTCCTCTCCTTTGCGGAACAGATGGGTGAAATGCCGGTTGTAGAGTTCAGACAAGCCATGGCGATTGTCTATAGCCTCGCCCACCACAAGCATGGTTGTCAGCGTGAGGTGATTGTCGTGTACGATACGGGCAAGGTCCTTCAGAACACCACGATAGATTTTCTGATCAGGCCAGGTGAGATGATAGCAGGCTGCCACTGGCGTCTCTTCCGGATATTCCTGAAGCAGTTGACGTTGCACGTCATCCACGATGGCTGCACTGAGAAAGATACACATCGTAGACTGCGAACGGGCCAGCAGATGAAGCTGCTCTTTCTCTGGCATTGGGGTTCGCCCCTCACCACGTGTGAGAATAATTGTCTGTGTACGCTCCGGAATGGTGAACTGGCTTCGCAGCTCAGCTGCTGCAGCCAGGAACGAAGAGATGCCAGGAGTAATATGGTAGGACATGTGGTTCTGATCAAAGAAAGCCATCTGTTCCTGTATGGCACCGAAGATGCAGGGGTCACCCGTATGCAGTCGCACGATAAAATGTCCCTGGTCGTAGTGCTCCTTCATCAGCCGGCATTGCTCTTCCAGTGCCATGGAGGCACTGCTTCGCACTACGGCACCCGGCTTATGACAGGTGGTGAGCTCACGAGGCACCAGCGATCCGGCATAGAGGATAAGATCGGCCTGCTCGAGCATCCTACGGCCCCGCACACTGACCAGATCAGGATCGCCAGGGCCTGCTCCCACAATTTCTATATGGGGACCCTGCAAGCCTCCTGGCTCCGACTGCTGGTCGAGAGCCAGGGCAAAGGTCCAGTTTGCTCCCTTCTCCTTGGGAATGACAAGACGACCATTTCCTGCTCCCAGGATGGCAGCTGCCTCCGACACACTGGGGGTGCCCACATGCCTGGCAACGGTATCACTGGGATGGGGCACCTCAATCTTTGCCAGCTCATCAGCAGTGAAGAATCGCACCTGATCACCCCGCTGACGAAGATAGGCTACAAAGGGCTCCTCTGCCTTCACATCAATGGTGCACCAGTGACGTATACTTGCCATCATCATCCTACTGCTAACCGACTCAACAATACGACGATAGATATCTTCCACTGGCTGTGCCTGATGGGCCAGTCCAAAGCCGATAGTGACTACTCGAGGCACGAACTGTAGCATAAGCATACCCACTGGAGCAGCAATCCGATAAGGGGTGACGGCAATGAGTAGTCTGAAGCTGCTGGCATCTACCTGATCAAGACTACTGACCAACGTAACATGACTGGGCATCGTACGACGGAGATAGTCCGTGCCCTTATCACAGACATCGAGCAACAATGCCGTTGGCTGTCGGTTGACAAAGGCAAAGATACACTCGTTGAGACTTGTATCACACTGCTGTGTCCAGCCAAACTGTCTGTCAAGGGTGTCGAGAGCCCACAGTCCCGCACCATCACTCTGTGTTGTCACCACAGCCTCAGCACCTAACAGCTCAGCAAGCCGACGGGCCAGGTCATTGGCACCTCCTACATGTCCACTAAGGACAGGTATGGCATACTGACCCATGCTGTCGACACAGACCACAGCAGGATCGTGATGCTTATCCTTTACAAAAGGGGCAATGGTACGGACACAGATGCCCATGGCACCAATGAAGACAAAGGCCTGATAATGGTTCCAGGCAGCATCCACACTGGCACGTGCCAGAAGGTCGGCCTGCAACTCCTGCTGCAATAGGCTGGCTATAGAGGCTCCTGCCTCGCTGATCTGTATGATGGCTATCTTCTGCATTTCAGAATGGTTATGGGGTTATAGTCGTTCAGGGTGATATGCAACGGTGACTCCTGCCGTAGTCCCAGTTCACCGCAGGTCTGTTCAAAACACTCGCGGCTATGGTCTGTGACACTGTTCATCACGATGATACCATCAGGACTGAGCACGCGAAGTACTTTTGCCATGATATCTTTGAGATGTCCTCCATGCCCTCCTATGAAAACAGCATCGGGAACAGGCACACCGGAAAGATCAGCAGCACAGAAGTCACCCATGCGGACCTCAATGCCCGGAGCACCAAAGCGTCGGGCATTCTCACTGATAATCGCCTCGCATTCAGGACGTATCTCAAAGGCTATGACCTGCAGATGAGGAAACTGCAGACGGGCCTCAATACTGACGCTACCCGTACAGAATCCTATATCCCATAACACCCGCCGACTGCCGAGGTCCAGGGCCTGAAGGGTAAGCAGACGAATGGGCATCTTCGTAATCATCTTCTCACGACCATCAAGCAGGGCAAAGGCCTTGTCGGGGATGCCAAACAAAGGAGGCCGTACCTGCTGTGACTGCAGAATCAGGCAATTAGGCTGGTCAAACGTCTGTAGGACAGCTTCTTCAAGAGAACAGCAAGTGATATGCTCCTCATCAGGATTTCCCAGATGTTCACCCACATACATTGTATAGCCATCATAGCCATAGTCCAGCATACGACTAGCAATGGCAGCAGGGGTATGCCGGCCATCTGTGAGTATGCCTATCTTGGCCTCACGCTGGATGAGAGCCCGATCGAATGCCGGCCAGGGACGACCCGTGAGCGACACCACATGCATGTCGTGATAGGGCATCACCAGCCGATGGGCCAGCAACTGCAGGGAGTTGAAAGCAGGATAGACCAGGATGGAGGAATGAGGTAGCTGCCTGCGGAGGGTATTGGCGAAACCGAAGAACAAAGGGTCGCCACTGGCAAAGACAATGATGGTATCATCATACTGCTCATACTGCCTGAAGACAGCATCAAGGGGTATGGTGATATCTATCCATACCGCCTGCGAAGGGAGTAGCGAGGCCACCAACCCATGATGACGCTTGCCACCAGAGAAGACCTTACCGTCCTGGATGATGCTGAGCACCTCAGGTGAGAAGAAGGGCTGAGGGCTGTCAGTAATACCTATGATGATGAACCTGTCCATACATGTACTAAAGATCTCGTCCTGGTTGCAGCTGCTGGGCATCGTCAAAGGTCAGAATGGCATTGCAGAGGGTTGCCGCCAGGTTGCTGCCTCCCTTACGTCCCTCAACAATAATCTTGGGAATCTCACGGAAAGGCTTGACCATATGCTTTGACTCACAGACATGTACGAAGCCTACAGGAGCTGCAATGACACCTGCCGGATGGGCCTTGCCCTTGCGGATAAGCTCACAGAGCTCCATCAGAGCCGTTGGAGCATTGCCAAAGGCAAAGAGAGCATCGGGATGCTCCTCCACTGCCAGTCGGATGCCTGCCTGAGTACGGGTGATGCCTTCCGTTTGTGCCATAGCGGCCACACGAGAGTCGTTCAGATAGCACTTTGCCTCGATGCCTAACCGTTGCAAAGCTCCCTTACGGATACCACTGGCAGCCATCGTGACATCTGTCACTATGGTTGTCAGCTGATGGGTCTCTACCTTATTATATATGTCCTCCACGGCATGCTCATCACTATAGAGGATACGCTCCATGTCGAAGTCGGCCGTAGTATGGATGGCATGCAGCAGGGCCCACTTATGGCCAAGGGAATAGTCTTGACGACGCAATTCTTTCTCGATGGTGCGGAACGAGGCAATCATGATGTCCTGACCAATCTTATGCTGAGCACCATCAATAGAAGGCTGTCTGTAGTAGCCTCGCGGAGTGATGATACGTCCCTGGTCAATATACGACTGCGAGTTGCCGATGATAATGACAGTGAACATATCAACCTCCTCTGGGTTGAAATCACCTAGCGTAGTGACCTCTATTTGCTGCTGCTCACGACCAGCCTGGCGGACATAGCCCACAGGGGTGTGCTCACTACGATGTGCCAGGAAAAGCTCCTGCAGACGATAGAGTTGCCAGTAGCGTTCATGGGACCTGGGATTGTAGACTGCCGTGACGAAATCTCCCACAGCAGCTGCCTTGATACGTCGCTCGATAACCTCCCAGGGAGTCATCAGGTCTGAGAGCGAGATCAGACAGAGGTCATGGCCTATGGGAGCTCCTAGCAACGAAGCTGCCTTCTGGAAGGCAGAGATGCCAGGTAATACTTCAATGCCTATATCACTACCTCGCTGACGACACATCTCATATATAAGGGGCGACATGCCATAGATACCTGCATCGCCACTGGAGATGACCACCACGGTCTTACCTTCCTCGGCCAGCTGGAATGCCTGCTCTGCACGTTCCCGCTCATGCTTCATGCCTGTGTCGATACAGGCACAACCCGCCTGGAGGTAAGGTTGGACGAACTGGAAATAGTACTTATAGCCCACCACGGCATCTGCCTTTCCGACTGCCTCGACAACGGCAGGCGTGATATCCTCGCTACTGCCAGGTCCTATGCCTGCTACGATGATTCTTCCTTTCATTGATATGCTATGATTATGTTGTTTGAGTTCATTCCACACGTTTCATCCGTTGATTCAGCTGATAAAGTGCTGGCAGAAGAATACACAACGAGAACACCAGAGCCAGGAGCAGAGGCCGTGAGCCAGGTCCTACGATATCCTGCAAGGTCTGTGGGTTGTGGTACATGTGGTACAGCACATAGGCTGCCGTATTGTTGGCCCAGTGATAGGCAATGCCAGGGATAATACTGCCTGTACGCATATACATCCATCCCAGCAACAAACCAATGAGAAAGGTATGGGGCAGCTGTGCCGGATTCATATGCACAATAGAAAAGATGAGTGCCGACAGAGCTATCATACCCCATCTCCACTGGGGCTTCCACTGCAGCAGGCTCTTCAGTACACAGCCTCGGAACACCATCTCTTCTACCACGGGGGGCAAAAGGGCAATGACCATATAGCCACCAGGCACACTCATCAGACCTTCCACCTGCTGTTCTGCATCGTCCACAATCTCCTTTGCCCAGCCTGTCCACTCTGGTATCAGTCCCTGCAACAGCAACGAGGGTACGATGGCACCCAGCGAGGCCACCACACTCCACAGCAATACATCCCAGGGATGCGACTGCAGATAGCTACGTGAGAACGATGCCCAGCCCAACTTCACAAACACGACAATAGTGGCTACCGAGAACAGCACCATCACCCCGATATTCCAAAGAGGTGACATCATCTCCACTGGCTCACGCACCACCAGCGTATAGATTGTCACTACTAGAAACTGTGCCAAAAACTGTATGGCCAGAAATGTAAACACATATAATAAAGCCTTTTTCATATCATGCAAGGATCTTTTTTACTCTTTCTTTATCTTTCTGCATCTGACTTGCCAGCTCTGAGACAGTATCAAAGTGCTGCTCATCACGCAGACGTGCTACGAAGGCAATGCTGATGGGTTGTCCATACAAGTCGGCATGGAAATCAAAGATATGCGTCTCTATGGTCTGTTGCTGTCCCTCGAAAGTGGGACGATGTCCGATATTGGTCATGCCCCGCAGCCTGTTCCCTTCTACTTCTACCCATACAGCATAGACGCCATTGGCGGGAATCAGAGGAGCATACCCACTACACTCTGACAAGTGGCCAACCTCCATGTTGGCTGTAGGGAACCCCATCTGTCTACCCATCTGCTCACCATGTACCACAATGCCATTCAACTGATAGCTATGCCCCAGACAAGTAGCAGCCTTCTCAACCCTTCCCTGACAGAGTAACCGTCGTATCAGCGACGAACTCACTGATAAACCGTCGATAATCAGAGGCTGTCCGCATACCACGTCCATACCCATCTCACGACCATACTGCACGTAATCATCAAAACCCTCTTGCCGGCCTGGCTCACGATGACCGAAATGATTGTCATAGCCCGTCAGCAGCAACTCAACAGCCAGCTGCCTTTTCAACACCTGCTGCATGAAGTCATGGGCCGACAGACTGGCCATACAACTATCGAAGTGCAGAATGACCAGTTGATCGATACCTGTTGCCGACAATAACTGCTGCTTCTCATCGAGCGACGACAGCAAACGGGGCTGCCATTCCGACTGGATGACCTGACGGGGATGGCGGTCGAAAGTGATAACCATCGACAGCAGATGACGTCTGCAGGCCTGCTCCATCAACTGTTCCACCAGATAGCGATGACCGAGATGAACACCATCGAAAAAGCCTATAGTAGCTGCATAGTGCCCACCTAATTCTGTGCCTGATGTCAGTCGTATCGTTGTCATTTGGAGTGCAAAGATACTTCTTTTTTTATTTTTCACCAAAAAAATTTGGATATTTGCAGAATTCATCGTAACTTTGCACCCACTTTCATTCTAGCAGTGGAATAAGGTTCGGGCTTTTAGCTCAGTTGGTTAGAGCAACAGACTCATAATCTGGAGGTCCTAGGTTCAAGCCCTAGATGGCCCACAATGGGGAAAAAGAGTTACGATTGTAGCTCTTTTTCCTCTTTTTGATGACCTTCTGATGACCATTCCAAACAACAAGCTACTAATTTCCTCACACAAGACCGATGCTGATATTTCCTTATTGAGAATTCGGGACAATTTTGCTGCCATTTGCTTGAACGGAACAAAAAATGTTCCGTTTTCGGTTATAATCGATACGATATCAGACATTATACGTGAAAGAATATTAAATGATTTAGTAAATTGCTTGCAGCTATGGAAAAATTTAATAAATTTGCATCAGCAATTGGATGAAGAATCCAAAGCTAAAATTGGAAAAGAAAGTAGTTAAGCATTTATGTTCATATAATTTGTGTTTATTTTTTATGGTACGAGACTTTTGAGAAAACCTCTCTTACACACCACCACAGAATTAGACAGACTTTTGAGCGATTTATAAAATCAATTAATCTGAATAGCTTTACCTAGAAGTACACAAATATGCGTGGACTATCGGCACTTTTGGCTGACTGTCCACGCATTTTTTCTGATTTTGTTGCATAATCAAAAAAAATGTCTTAACTTTGCATGCTATGGAGCAGACAAATAATATCCCACAGGAGTTTAACACCTTCTACCTGAATGATGTATCGTTCGCTCATCTGATGACGAGACGCATCTTCAATGTGCTCATCGTGGCCAACCCCTACGATGCCTTTATGCTAGAAGACGATGGTCGTGTAGACGAGAAGATCTTCGACGAGTATACAGAGCTAGGCATGCGCTATCCACCTTCATTCACACAGGTGAGCACAATACAGGAGGCACAGAACGTACTGGAAACGACTGATATCGACCTGGTTATCTGCATGCCGGGCAATGCTGATAACGATGCCTTCACGGTGGCTCGCGAGGTGAAGGTGCTGAATCCACAGGTACCTTGCGTGGTGCTGACACCTTTCAGTCATGGTATCACACGACGCATGCAGGACGAGGATATGAGCATCTTCGACTATGTGTTCTGCTGGCTGGGCAATACCAATCTCATCCTCAGTATCATCAAACTGATTGAGGACAAGATGAACATCGACCACGACATTGAAGAAGCTGGCGTTCAGATGATTATGCTCGTGGAAGATAATATTCGCTTCTACTCCTCTGTGCTGCCCAATCTTTACAACTATATATTACAGCAGTCGAAAAACTTCTCTACAGAGGCTCTCAACCCACACGCAGCAGCACAACGCAAGCGAGGCAGACCGAAGGTGGTTCTGGCAACTGACTATGAGGAGGCCCTGCGGCTATGGGAGAAATACCACGACAACACGCTTGGCGTGATCAGCGACACACGCTTTCCCATGCAGACTCCTATCGGACGTCTCAGCCATGTGGAGGAAGGAGACCCCGAGGCAGGACTGAAACTGCTAAAGGAGATACGTCGCCAGGATGAGTACGTACCCCTGATCCTTGAGAGCTCTGAAACAGTGAACCGCGAAAAGGCAGCAAAGGAAGGCTTCCATTTCGTTGACAAGAACTCGAAGAAGATGAACGTGGACCTCCGCCATCTGCTGGAAGAGCACATGGGCTTTGGCGACTTCATCTTCCGCGATCCTGTCAGCCGTGAGGAGGTGGCTCGTGTGAGCTCCCTGAAGGAGTTACAGGATAATATCTTCAAGATACCCAACGACTCGCTGATGCGACACATACGTCGTAACCACATGAGCCGCTGGCTGTGTGCACGTGCCATCTTCCCCGTGAGCCAGTTCCTCAAACACGTCACCTGGCACAAGCTACAGGACGTGGATGCACATCGTCGTATCATCTTCGATGCCATCGTACAGTATCGTCGCATGAAGAACATTGGTGTCGTGGCTGTCTTCGATAGGATGAAATTCGACCGCTATGCTCACTTCGCACGAATAGGAGAGGGCTCTCTGGGAGGAAAAGGACGTGGCCTGGCCTTCCTCGATAC
Organism: Prevotella sp.; assembly: GCA_024684515.1. GTDB lineage: Bacteria > Bacteroidota > Bacteroidia > Bacteroidales > Bacteroidaceae > Prevotella. Next base: position 28,792 of record JAIKWS010000023.1, on the reverse strand, counting down.
AATCCTAAAGCGGCATGCGGAACTGAACCAGTTTCCCAATGCATCCGTACAGATCCCGAAGACTGTCGTACTCTGTACTGACTTCTTCGACCGTTTCATGGACGATAACAACCTGTGGGGTATAGCACTTAGCGATGCCCCTGATGCTGAAATCCTGAAGCACTTCCTCAGGGCTCAGTTGCCCGACGACCTCATTGCCGACTTCTTCACCTTCTTCGAAGCCATCAAGAGTCCTATTGCCGTAAGGTCGTCGAGCTTACTGGAAGACTCCCACTATCAGCCTTTTGCAGGCATTTACGCCACCTATATGATTCCCTGGCTGGACGATAAGTACGAGATGCTGCGCATGCTGGCCTGTGCCATCAAGAGTGTATATGCCAGTGTCTACTATCGTGACTCGAAGGCTTATATGACAGCCACACAGAATGTCATCGACCAGGAGAAGATGGCTGTCATCCTACAGGAAGTGGTGGGCCAGCGATATGGCGACCTCTACTACCCTACCTTCTCTGGCGTGCTACGATCGCTGAACTACTACCCCATTGGCGATGAGACGGCTGAAGAAGGCATTGCCTCGCTGGCACTGGGACTGGGAAAATACATCGTGGATGGTGGACAGACGCTTCGTGTCAGCCCCTATCACCCTCATCAGGTGCTGCAGACAAGCGAGATGGAAACGGCTCTCACTGACACACAGACCCGTTTCTATGCCCTCGATATGGCTCCTGCCGGCACAGAGGAGCATGCCACTGACGTAGACCGATGGTCTACCGACGATGGCTTCAACATCAAGAACCTACGGGTGAAACAGGCTGACAAGGATGGCTCACTCAACTATATCGCCTCGACCTATGACCCTGCTGATCAGATTATCCGTGATGGCATCTACGAGGGAGGACGCAAGATTATTTCCTTCTGTGGCGTACTGCAACAGGGGATATTCCCATTGCCTGAGCTCCTGCAAATGAGCCAGCAGCTAGGTGCTGACGAGATGCGACGTCCTGTGGAGATCGAGTTCGCATGCAACCTGAAGCCAGGACCTGTTGGTGATTTCTATCTACTGCAGATACGACCTATCGTCGACTCAAAACAGGTGCTGGATGAAGACCTGTTGCAAATACCCGACAGCCAGTGTCTGTTGCGTAGCCATAACTCCCTGGGGCATGGCATCAGTGAGGATGTGGTTGATGTGGTATATGTCAAGACTGACGAGAATTTCTCTGCTTCTGCAAACCCACAGATAGCAATGGAGATAGAGCAGATCAACAGGAAATTCCTGGATGCGGGACAAAACTACATCCTCATAGGACCTGGACGATGGGGCAGCAGCGACTTCTGGCTGGGCATACCTGTGAAATGGCCACATATCTCCGCAGCACGTGTGATCGTTGAGGCTGGACTGAAGAATTATCATGTGGACCCTTCACAGGGCACCCATTTCTTCCAGAACCTCACCTCTTTTGGCGTGGGCTATTTCACTATCAACACTTATACAGGCGATGGGGTGTTCCAGAAAGAACTGCTAGACAGCATGACGGCTATCGAAGAGACGGAACATGTACGTCACGTCAGGTTCGAACGTCCCCTGAAGGTGATGATGGATGGCAAGAAACAGGAAGGGGTGGTACTGCTACCTTCCAACGACTGCGATCAGGACTAAGACTCACCACCACTCAGTAGCTGCTGCAGAGCCTGCAGGAGAGCATCGTTTTCTTTTGGCGTCTGGGCAGCAATGCGGAAGTATTGTTCCGTGAGGCCTCTGAAATTGCTGGCATCACGGATCAATATGCCATATTGCTGGATTAGCTGTTGCTTCAGCCACGAAGCTGTATGGCTGTTCAGACAGCCCAGCATGAAGTTCGTCCGGGTAGCCATCATCCGCAATCCACCAATCGTCTTCAGGTTTCTATGCAGCCGCTGGGCTTCTGCCAGATCGGGCCTCACCTTCAGCTCATCATGCTCCAGCAGGAAACGGGCTGCCTCCAGGGCTAGCGCATTGACTGACCAAGGACGCAGATAACGACGGATGACCTTTGCCAGAGGAGCAGCACAAGTGATATAGCCCACTCGCAGGCCTGGCACGGCATAACTCTTCGTCATAGAGTGGAGAAGTATCACGTTGGGAAGTCTGGCTGCCCAACTGGAGGTCCAGATAAACGCATCGGTATAGTCTTCATACGACTGGTCTATCACCAACACATCATGTCTGACAGACAGCATCTCTATCTCGTGCTGACCGTATACCCGTCCTGTAGGGTTATTGGGGTTGCAGACCCAGCAGATGGTATGGTTCCCGTCTTTGTAACGAAAATGTCTACAGGCATCAGCATATTCACTGAAGGTGGGAAATGGTATCACTGGCTTCAGACGGAAGGCCTGTGCCACGAGATAGATGGCCTCTGTGGCACCACTGGTGACGATGACGCATTCTGGATTGATAGCATGATGCTCTGCCAGCAGTCGCTCCAAGGTCCAGGCCTCGGGCTCTGGATAGTGGGCAATGAGCTGGGAGGCATGCTCTGACAGATGCTGGACTAGCTGATGATGGTCCCCATGGGCACAGATATTCGAGGAGAAGTCACTGCAGATGCGGACATCGCCCCCCAGGCTATAGCTATCGTCACCATGTCCCTTAACCATTGCTCGTCAGGATTTTATACAGTTGGTCCATATCCAGGTATTTCCTCACATGATCGGCCAACAGGTTATACTGTTCTTCCTTATAGGTCTGATAGTCAGGAATGTCGGATGAGAGGTCAATCCTATCGACATAGGACTGCAACAGGTAGTCTATGAACGTTCTGTTGTCGAGGATGCCATGCAGATAGGTTCCCATGCACTTCTGACTGACGAGATAGCCATCCTCGCGACCATCATCAAGCAGTGCCACAGGGCTTTTAGGTGCTTCTCCCACGGCTATGGTCTTACCCATGTGGATCTCATAGCCATGCAGCTGTCCTGATGATGGCTGCATCGCCAGCCTGAAAGTGGTCTGTCGAGTCACCTTCTCCCCACTCATCGTAGTACTGACGGGCAGGAGTCCCAGTCCTGGCAATCGCTCCTGCGACCCCTCCACATGCTCTGGATCCATCACCTCCACACCCATCATCTGATAGCCTCCACAGATACCCAGTACGGTATGACCCTCACGATGGGCCCTTAGGATAGCTTCTGAGAGTCTTTTCTCCCGCAACCACTGCAGGTCACTCAGTGTGGACTTCGTGCCTGGCAGGATGATGATATCCGCACTGCCTAGGTCTGCTGCCTCTGCTGTATAATAAAGATGTACGCGATGGTCCAGCTCCAGCATGTCAAAATCGGTATAGTTCGACAGATGGGGCAGTCGCACCACTGCCACCTCCAGCTGTGCCCCCTCTGGCTTGACATTCTTATGGTCCAGGGCCACACTGTCCTCACCTTCTATATGGATGTCTTTCACATAGGGGATAACGCCTAGAACAGGCACCCTACAGATATCCTCGAGCATCCTGCGTCCCTCGTCGAAGAGTCGCAGGTCGCCACGGAACTTATTGATGATGATGCCCTTGATACGTCCTTTATCCTCTGGTGTCTGCAGGGCAATACTTCCATAGACAGAGGCAAACACCCCACCTCGGTCGATATCTGCCACCAGTATGACGTCTGCCCCTGCATGACGGGCCATAGGCATATTCACCAGGTCATGGTCCCGAAGATTGATCTCGCTGATACTCCCTGCTCCCTCCATCACGATGGGGTTATAGCTTGCTGCCAGTCTGTCATAGGCATCGCAGACCTCTTTCCTGAAGTCAATATCTCCACTGGCTCCCTTGCGCCAGAAGTCATAGGCATCGCGATTGCCTATGGGACGTCCGTGCAGCACCACCTGCGACGTATGGTCGCTCTGTGGCTTCAGCAGCAGTGGGTTCATATCCGTATGACAGGGCAGTCCTGCTGCCTCTGCCTGTACGGCCTGTGCCCGTCCTATCTCCAGCCCGTCAGGGGTGGCATAGGAGTTGAGGGCCATATTCTGGGCCTTGAAAGGTGCTGGGTGATAGCCATCCTGCAGGAAGATACGGCAGAGGGCTGTGGCGATGACACTCTTGCCTACGTCACTGCCTGTGCCTGCGAGCATCAGTGGGTGTAGGTCATTGTTTCTCATAGGCAAGCACAAAGAGATAGTCGCTCAGACGGTTGATCATACGGAGGATGGACGCTTCCAGTGGATGCTCACGATGTACTGTCCACAGTCTGCGTTCGGCAGTGCGACACTGGGCCCGTGCCACATGAAGGATGCCTCGTGGCAACACAAATCCGGCTGGATGCTGGTTCATGGCATCGATGGCCTGTTCCATTCGATAAATCAGCTCCTCACAGTGCAGCTGTCGTGGGTTCTCCTGTCCATCGGGAGTAGCCACATGGCTCATCACCGTCATCAGCTCTCGCTGTATGTCTTCCAACAGGGGATTGGGCTCCTGGCTGACCAGCAGTCCCAACAATGCATTCAGCATGTCCAGCTGTCCGTTGGCCTCTATGCGCACATCGTCCTTGGGCACCCGTTGTCCGCCTCTCAGACTCGTCTGTCCCTGATCGCCTGTCTTAGTATATATTTGTTTCATTCAAGTATAGATGGGTATAACTGGCAAGTACATTCTTATAGCGAAGGATGGGTGTCGCCACTGGCTCTCCCTGGGCATTGTAGACCTGACAGACAGATGGGGGCACCTCACCCACGAACTGGGTATAGTGGAACTCGTGACCACGGTACTGGCGACCATCGAGGGTAAACTGGCGATAGCCCAGTGACAGATGGCGGTCAGCTTTCCTGGCACTGATGCTACAGGGCAGCACACCGCACATAGGATATTCACCCTCGTCAGTGACAATACTACGACAGAGGTACATCATGCCTCCACATTCTGCCACGATACGTCCTCCCCGTTCAGCATAGTCACGGATAGCCCTACGGGTGGCTTCAGCAGCTATCAGTGCCTCGAGATGTTTCTCTGGATAGCCACCTGGCAGATAGAGCAGGTCACAGCCTTCCAGCCGTGGCTCTTCCGTCTCTGGATCAAAGAAACGCACATCTCCAAAAGCATCCAGCGTTTCCTGATAGATAAAAGAGAAAGCCTCCTCATTACGGGCTACCACCACCTGGTGGCATGCGGTTTCCACGCATGCATCATCGCCTCTGCTCTCCTCCACCTCTCTACCCAGGCCCACCAATGCTTTCGCTATCGTAGAGAAAGTCTCCATCAGATGTTCCAACCCCTTATCTCTCAACCCCTTACTGAAATCGAGTCCAAGATATCGCGATGCCTGTTCCAGGTCCTGGCAACGGGGTATGCACCCAAAGCACTCCAGCTGCAAGTCCTCGCACACCTGTCGCAGCATCTGTTCGTGTCGTCCCGATCCCACCTTGTTGAAGATGACACCTGCCACATGCACATCATCCCTGAAGCTGACAAAGCCCTTCAACAGCGGGGCCATCGAATAGGCTGCACTACGGGCATCTACCACCAGCACCACTGGCAGTCCCAGCTCGCGGGCTATCTCTGCAGCAGAGCCCCTGTCGCGATCATACCCGTCGTACATGCCCATCATCCCCTCTACCACACACACATCGGCACTGCTGCCATAGCGACTATAGAGCTCTCGCACATGGGCTGGCAAGGCCATGAAGGTATCGAGATTGACAGACGGACGACCACAGACGGCCTCATGAAACTTCGTATCGATATAGTCAGGACCACACTTGAAGGGCTGCACCCGTTGTCCCTGTTGTACAAAAGCTGCCATCAGACCGCGACTGACAGTGGTCTTCCCGCTGCCACTCATGGGTGCTGCTATCACAAACTGTGTCTTCATCGTCCGTCTACCTCGTGTGCTCTCACCACGCATTGCCGCGATGACGCACCATTTGGCTGCAAAGATACAAATTTTTTTTCAAATACAAACTGTTCCTCGATTTTTTAAGGTACGGACTGGACCAAAGACATCCTCTCTGACTCCGACCTTTTGGAAAAATCCTTACATCCGGAAAAACGTCCAGAAGGGGCCTTTTTTTTCCCTAGTTAGGAAAAAATATTTTTCTAGTTAGGAAAAAAGTTTTTCCTAGTATGGCAGCAAAATTTCCCTCCCATAGCCTCATGGAAATATCCTTACAACGTCCATCTCTGTCCCTCCCTCACCCACCCCGCAGCCAGTTGCTTTTGCTGCGACTCTCCTCCCCTCTTCGCACCCCTATATATATAATAATGTGTAATCACTGCTTTATCCTTCCCAAAAATTTTGTGGATTCATTCTTTTTTTGTACTTTTGCAGGCAAATATGAAAAATAGTGTTTTACGTAAAACCATAACAAGATGAAACCAACTCTTTTCCTGCTTGCTGCTGGCATGGGCAGCCGCTATGGCGGACTGAAGCAGCTCGACGGTCTGGGCCCCAATGGCGAGACCATCATGGACTATAGTATCTACGATGCCATTCAGGCTGGCTTCGGCAAAATCGTATGGGTAATCCGCAAGGACTTCGAAGAGCAGTTCCGCACGCAGATCCTCGCCAAATACGAGGGACAGGTGCCCTGCGAACTCTGTTTCCAGGCCCTGGACGCACTGCCCGAGGGATTCAAGGTGCCTGAGGGACGTGTAAAGCCATGGGGCACCAACCACGCTGTGCTCATGGGCAAGGAGGTCATCAAAGAGCCTTTCTGCGTCATCAACTGTGACGATTTCTATGGCCGCGATGCCTTCATGCAGATTGGAAAGTTCCTGGCCGAGCTGCCAGAGGGTGCCAAGAACCAGTACGCGATGGTGGGATTCCGCTGCTGCAACACACTGAGCGAGAACGGCAGTGTGGCCCGTGGCGTTTGTGCCTACAACGAGAAGCGGCATCTCACGGATGTCGTGGAACGTACAGAGATCATGCGCATAGCCAACGACAAGGGCGAGAACCCCATCTGCTACAAGGACGAGCAGGGTACGTGGCAGCCGCTCGAGGAGAACGTACCTGTATCTATGAATATGTGGGGATTCACTCCTGACTACTTCGACTATAGCGAGGCCTACTTCAAGGAGTTCCTCAGCGATCCGAAGAACATGGAGAACCTGAAGGCCGAGTTCTTCATCCCGCTGATGGTGAACAAGCTCATCACCGAGGGTACCGCTACATGCGAGGTCCTCGACACCACCTCGAAGTGGTTTGGAGTGACCTATGCTGCTGACCGTCAGGCTACTGTCGACCGCATCCAGAAGCTGGTCGACGAGGGTGTCTATCCTAACAAACTGTTTTAAATGCTAGAAAACATTCTGACAGACCAGGCGTGCGAGCAACTTCGCACGCTTATTTCTGCCTCTGACAACATCGTCATCGTGTGTCATCACAACCCCGATGGCGATGCTTTGGGCTCTAGCCTGGCTTGGGCCGAGGGGCTCAGGACGGCATTTGGCAAACAGCCTGAGGTCTTCGTTCCTGACCAGTTTCCTGATTTCCTGCAGTGGTTGCCCAACTCAGAAAAAATCATCCGCTACGACAAGCATCGCGAGGGATGCGACTTCCAGTTGCAACATGCCGACCTCATCTTCTGCCTGGATTTCAACACACTCAGCCGCACTGGCGAGATGGCAGAGGCTCTGAAGGCATCGCCAGCAAAGAAGGTGCTCATAGACCATCACCTCGACCCGGACGTGAAGGCTGCCATCGTCATCTCACGACCATCGGCCAGCAGCACCTGCGAACTAGTGTTCAGACTGGTGTGGCAGCTGGGATGCTTCCAGAAGCTCGACAAGCCCTTTGCCATTCCTCTCTACTGCGGAATGATGACGGATACGGGGGCTTTCACCTTCAACAGCAACGACCCAGACATCTTCTTCATCATCTCACAACTGCTCACCAAGCATATCAACAAAGACAAGATCTATCGTAACGTCTATCATAACTTCTCGGAAAACAGACTACGACTCACGGGCTTCGTCATGTACGAACGACTGGTGGTCGATGCTCAGCATCATGCCAGCTACTTCACCATCTCACGCGAGGATATGAAACGCTTCCAGTTCATCAAGGGCGATGCCGAGGGACTGGTCAACATGCCACTGCAGATCAAAGGCCACAAACTGAGCATCTCGCTGAGAGAGGATACGGAGAAGGACAATCTCATTTGGGTGTCACTACGATCGGTAGACCAGTTCCCATGCAACAAAATGGCCGCTCAGTTCTTCAACGGAGGAGGACACCTGAATGCCTCTGGAGGACGACTGGACTGCTCGATCGAAAAGGCTGTGGAAATCACCAAACAGGCCATCGAGGCCTTCAGCGACTTGCTCTAAATACGTTATAAAGGTGTAAAGAAAGTGAACTTTCAAACGAAACGCTTGGCTATGTCGCTGAAATGAAGTAACTTTGCACCCAATAATGAAATCCTATAAAAGAGATAAGATGAAAAAACTGATGATAGCCATCCTGACCGTCTGCTGCCTGACATCTATGGTCGCATGCAACGACTATGAGACCTATGGCGACAAAAAGGACAAGGAACGCAAGGCCATACGACAGTTCCTGGCAGACAGCAGCTTCGTGGTCATCACCGAGAGCCAGTTCCATGCCAATGGCGATGTCACCGATGTCGACAAGCGGGAGTTTGTATATATGGACAACTCGGGTGTCTACATGCAAATCGTACATAAGGGATGCGGAACTCCTATTCAGGACGGAGAGAACAGCGACCTGCTGGTGCGGTTCCTGGAGATATGCCTCCTAGACACAACGGTACGCTACAACGATGTGAACCCCTACGACGTCGACGTGATGAACGTCAAACGGCAGGGCAACACCTTCACCGCTTCGTTCACCAGTGGCGCTTGGGCATCATCATCTCTGGGCAATTCGGTGCCACAGGGACTGCTGGTACCACTGCCATATCTCAACATGGGACGACCACGGTCAGCAACCGACCATATCGCCAAGGTACGACTCATCGTGCCTCATACACAGGGGCACAGCAATGCCTCATACTACGTCTATCCCTATTATTATGAAATAAGTTTCCAACGAAAGACTGATTTATGACACTCATCAAATCCATTTCGGGCATCCGCGGAACCATTGGCGGACATACGGGTGACACTCTCAACCCACTAGACATCGTAAAGTTTACAACAGCTTATGCCACCTTCATAAAAGGTCAGCGCATCGTGGTGGGTCGCGATGGACGCATCAGCGGACCTATGGTGAGGGATGTGGTTTGCGGCACACTCGTGGGCATGGGCTATGAAGTCATCGACATCGGACTGGCAACAACACCTACCACAGAACTGGCAGTACGATGGCACAATGCAGACGGAGGCATCATCATCACTGCCAGCCATAACCCCACTCAGTGGAATGCCCTGAAGCTACTCAATAGCGAGGGCGAGTTCCTCACTGCTGAGGATGGAGCAGAGGTGCTGCGCATTGCTGCTGAGGAGAACTTCGACTATGCACCAGTAGAACGACTGGGATGCATCATCAAGGACGACACCATGAACCAACGGCATATAGAGTCGGTGCTCAACCTCACACTGGCTGACGTGGAGGCTATCAGGAAGCGACATTTCCGTGTCTGTGCAGATACCATCAACAGCGTGGGGGGTGTCATACTGCCTGACCTCTTCAAGGCACTGGGAGTGGATTTCGAAATACTCAATGGCGAGTGCACAGGACAGTTTGCTCACAACCCAGAGCCTCTGGAGAAGAACCTCGCAGGCATCATGGACCGCATGCGACAGGGGGGCTTCGACCTGGGCATCGTCGTAGACCCTGACGTAGACCGACTGGCGTTCATCTGCGAGAATGGCAAGATGTTTGGCGAGGAATATACACTGGTCAGCGTGGCTGACTATGTCCTGGCTCATACCGTGGGCAATACGGTTAGCAACCTCAGCTCTACACGTGCCCTTCGCGATGTCACGGAGAAGCATGGTGGCAAGTATACGGCTGCTGCCGTTGGCGAGGTCAACGTTACCACGAAGATGAAGGAGGTGGGAGCTGTCATTGGCGGTGAGGGAAATGGTGGTGTCATCTATCCTGAGAGCCACTATGGTCGCGATGCCCTTGTTGGGATTGCTCTCTTCCTGTCCAGTCTCGCACAGAAGGGATGTAGCGCTAGTGAGCTGCGTCAGACTTTCCCTGACTATCAGATTGCAAAAAACCGCATCGACCTCACACCAGAGACGGACGTGGATGCTATCCTGCTTAAGGTCAAGGAGATGTTCGCACAGGATGCTGAGGCTACCGTCAACGATATCGATGGTGTGAAAATCGATTTCCCAACCAAATGGGTACACCTGCGCAAATCCAATACCGAGCCTATCATCCGCGTCTATAGCGAGGCACAGACCATGGAAGAGGCTGATCAGCTGGGCAAGCGACTCATGCAGGTCGTCTACGACATGCAGGGCTAGTCCCCCTGCCCTCCCTGATTCCCCCCCCGATGCATGCGGTTTCCCGCACAAATTTGGTGTCATGCGCTTTTCCCGCATGAATCGCATGCGTCTGGTGTCTTGGTGTTTTGGTATCATGCGGTTTCCCCGCATGAATCGCATGCGTCTGGTGTCCTGGTGTTTTGGTGTCATGCGGTTTCCCCGCATGAATCGCATGCATCTTGTGTTTTGGTGTCATGCGGTTTTCCCGCATGAAAATATCCCAAAAAGCCCGCCCAGTGATTTGTGGGCGGGCTTTTTGCTCTTTTGCTTCCTTTCTCTTTTAGCTCTTCTCCTTTCTCAGTGCGTCGACAGCCACCACTGCTGCCATACACAGATAGACCCACAGTCCGATCCCTGGATCGGGCTTCTTTGCCACCAACAGCAATATCGTCAGCACGGCTGAGAAGCAAAGTGGCAGCACCACCACTACCTTGGGGGCTCGTCCCTTCACCCACGTGAGCACACCTAGCACTAGCGGGGAAATCACCAATGCAGCCAGCAGCACAAAACCTATCACCTGTGCTCCTGTTCCATCCACCAGTCTTTCTATCTTATGCGGCAGCTCAAAGAGCCCAAAGCGATAGCTCATCAGGTTCACCAGAGGCATCAGTAGTACCACCAACACCATCACCAGCGAACCAGCAAGCACCATTCTCTTCTGTATTGTCATTTCTTCTCTCCTCTTTCAAATTTCACATCCGACAGGATCTTCTCTGTGGCTCCTGCCAGACTGGCCACATAGGCACCAGCCTGCTTGCCTGACTCTGCCAGAAAAGCATCATCAGCACAGAAACGATCCATCAGCTGGCTAAAGTCCTGGCCATTCCTGATCTCAAAACCTCCACGACATTCCTTCAGACCTTGGGCCTCCTGGAACTTCTGGTTCTCGGGACCAAAGATTACGGGAATACCCCATACGGCAGCCTCTAGCGTATTGTGGATGCTCACACCAAAGCCACCACCCACATAGGACACCTGTCCGAAGCCATAGATACTCGACAGCAGCCCATAACAGTCGATGATCAGCACATCGCATATTGGCAGCATGGCTGACTTCTTATCTGCCTCCGTATAGCGTATCACCTGCTTCCGCTGTTGTTCAAAACGCTGTTGCAGCAGACTGACACGTTCCTCCGATACCACATGGGTAGCCACTATGAGTTTCCAGTCCTTATCTGCAAAATAGGGGATGTAGATATCCTCGTCCGGTTCCCAGCTACTGCCTACCACAAACACCTTCCTACTATCTCCCACAAAGCTCTTCACCAGTGGCAGGTCCTTGGCACGATCCTTGATCTGCAGCACCCGGTCGAAGCGAGTGTCACCCACCACGGTAACATCCTGGATTCCTATCGTGGCCAGCAGCTCGCGACTCTTCTCGTTCTGAACATAGAAATGGGTGAAACACTTCAGCACGCGTCCATACTGCCGGCCGTACCAGCGGAAGAACACCTGGCCCTCACGGAAGATACTGCTCACGCTATAGGCGGGCACACCACGATGTTTCAGGATATGCAGATAGTTATACCAGAACTCGTATTTGATGAAGAAGGCCATCTCAGGACGTATCAGCCTCAGGAAACGTCTTGCATTGCGGATGGTGTCAAGGGGAAGGTAGCAGATAATGTCAGCACCATCGTAGTCCTTACGGACCTCATAGCCTGAGGGGGAGAAGAAGGTCAGCAGGATCTTCAGCTCTGGATGCACACGCCGCAACTCCTCCATCAATGGACGTCCCTGTTCGAACTCCCCTAGTGAGGCAGCATGGAACCAAACATAGCGGGCTTTAGGATCGACCTTCTCACGAAGCACACCGAAGGCATCACGCTCTCCACGCCACATCTTCCTCACCTTCTCGTTGAAGCAGCTATAGATAGCCACTCCCAGCAAGTATGCATATATGATCAGATTATACATACAAAAGGCTATTAGCCCACGGAGCCTAGCTTGGCTATGGCTCTCCGCATACGGGCAATGGTCTCTTCTTTTCCTAGGAAGGCTGAGATATCAAACATACCGGGTCCCTTGCCTTCTCCTACCAAAGTCAGTCGCCAGGCATTCATGATGTTTCCTAGCTTATAGCCCTGCTGCTCTATCCATGCATGGACAACCTCCTCCTGATGGGCCAGAGAGAAGTCATCAAGACCCTCTAGCACGGCCATCAGCTCTGTCAGCTGTGCTCCTGACTCCTCCTTCCAGCGCTTCTTCACTGTCTTCTCGTCATAGACGGTGGGAGCCTCGAAGAAGAACGAGCAAAGGGGCCAGAGCTCCTTGACAAACGACACGCGGTCTTTCATCATCGCTACCACCTGGGTGATACGCTCAAGGCTATCTTGCACACCATGGGCACGACAGTCGGGCTCAAAGAGACGGGCTATCTCCTCAGCACTCTTCTTCAGCATATACTCATGATTGAACCAGATGCCTTTCTCATAGGCGAACTTGGCACCGGCCTTCGAACATTTGGTGATATCAAACAGGGGTACCAGCTCCTCGAGGGTGAACAGCTCCTGTTCGCCACCGGGATTCCATCCCAGCAGTGCCAGGAAATTGACTACCGCCTCAGGAAAATAGCCCTGCTCACGATAGCCTGTCGCACTGACATTCCCCTCACTGTCCTTCCAGTCCAGTGGGAAGACGGGGAATCCCAGACGGTCACCATCACGCTTGCTCAGCTTACCCTTGCCATCGGGCTTCAGCAACAGCGGCAAGTGGGCAAAGCGAGGCATGCTATCCTGCCAGCCAAAAGCCTGGTAGAGGAGCACATGCAAAGGTGCCGAGGGCAACCATTCCTCACCACGTATCACATGGCTGATCTCCATCAGATGGTCATCAACGATATTGGCAAGATGATAGGTGGGCAACTGGTCGGCACTCTTGAAGAGCACCTTATCGTCGAGGATATCACTTTTCACATGAACCGCACCACGGATCATATCGTCTACCAGCACATCCTGACCTGGATCGATCTTGAAGCGCACCACATACTGTCTCCCGTCTGCAATCAGCTCATCCACCTCATCCTTAGATAGCGTCAGCGAGTTACGCATCTGTAGACGCGTACGATTGTCATATTGGAAGTTGTCCGTCTCCTTCCGCTTCTGCTCCAGCTCCTCAGGAGTGTCAAAGGCAATATAGGCCTTGTCATGGTCCAACAGCTGCTGGACATATTTCTTGTAGATATCCCTACGCTCACTCTGACGATAGGGACCATAGTTGCCACCAAAGCTCACTCCTTCGTCAAACTGGATACCCAGCCAGCGAAAGGCCTCAATGATATAGTCCTCAGCACCTGCCACAAAGCGAGTGGAGTCGGTATCCTCGATGCGGAACACCAGATCACCACCATGCTGGCGGGCAAAGAGATAATTATACAAGGCAGTACGAACACCACCTATATGCAGGGGTCCTGTCGGACTAGGTGCAAACCGCACCCGCACTCTTCTTTCTGTCATCGTTTTTTTGCTCGTTTTTTTAAATATGGATGCAAAGTTACAAAAAAAAGGGGCTATAAGCGCATTTTCTTCCGCTTTTTTGAGCTAAAGACAGCAAAAATGATTATTTTTGCATCCTAAAAGGACAATTCATCATGATAAACTTCAATCTGAAGACTCAACTGTCGTGGCGCGATATTGCCGTCAGAACTGCTTTTATTCTCGTCACGGTGGCTGCCATCGTGTGGATCATGCCCCGCGATACTCGTTTCAACTATAAGGTGGAGAAAGGAACACCATGGCGACATGCTGACCTGACAGCACCATTCGACTTCCCGGTATACAAAAGCGAGGCCATGCTGGAGAAGGAAAGGACGGAAGTACTGAAGGATTTCAAACCTTATTATATCTACAACGAGGAGACGGCACACCGGCAGATCACGCTCTTCAGACAGCACTGGAGCCAGCTCAAGGAGATGCCGGGCAGCGAACTGAAGATCATCATCAGCAACCGCCTCAACGCTCTTTACGGAAGGGGCATCATCGACTCCAAGGAACCACTGAATGGCGATACTGCACAGACAGTATGGCGCGTGACGGGTGAAACGGCTGTACTCTTCAGCGTCAGTCAGGTACTCACGCCAAAACAGGCATACGAGATGCTGACTCAGGATACAATGGTACGCAACTACGAACCGATGCTTAAAGAGCTGAACCTCAACGAGTTCATAGTACCTAATCTTATCTACGACAGCATACATAGCCTCACCGCACGCGATGAGCTCATACGAAGCATCGCTCCAAGCAGTAAGCTGGTACAACGCGGACAGAAGATTATCAGTAAGGGTGACATCGTCGATGATGATACCTACCAGGTGCTGGAGTCTTTCCAGCAGGAGTATGACCTGCGCCACGACGCCAGTCAGGATGGACTCACGCTGGCTGGACGGGCGCTATATATCTTTATACTCATCCTGCTGTTCACCATCTACCTGGGCATCTATCGCAAAGACTATTTCGACAGCATACGGTCTGCATGCATGCTCTATGCCCTCATCATCATCTTCTCTCTACTGGCATCACTACTGGTAGGACACTCGCTGTTGCATGTCTTTATCATACCCTTCGCCATCGTACCTATCTTCGTACGGGTGTTCATGGACTCGCGTACTGCTTTCATGGCTCATGTCACGGTGATTCTCATCTGTGCCTCTATTCTCCAGTACCCACTCGATTTCATAGCCGTAGAGACCGTTGGCGGCATCGCTGTGATATTCTCACTGCGCGAGCTGAGCAGTCGCTCACAGCTGTTCTGGACTGCTGCCATCTTCGTCGTGGCTACCATGGCAACACGCTTTGCACTCTACCTCATACAGCGTGGCGACCTGGACACGTTCGATCCCAGTGACTATACGTATCTCTTCATCTGTGGTGTCATCGTCTTCTGTGCCTACCCGCTGCTCTATGTCATCGAGAAGACTTTCGGTTTCGTCAGCGATATCACTCTCGTCGAACTATCAAATACGAACAAGGAGATACTACGGCGCATGAGCGAGGAGGCACCTGGCACGTTCAACCACTCCATACAGGTGGGCAACCTAGCAGCGGAGATAGCACGTAAGATTGATGCCAATGCACAGCTCGTACGTACTGGAGCGCTCTATCATGACATCGGTAAGATCCAGAACCCCATCTATTTCACTGAGAACCAGTCGGGGGGCATCTCTCCGCACGAGCACCTCTCTTATATCGAGAGTGCACAGATTATCATCGGTCATGTCACAGAGGGACTGAAACTGGCCGACAAGTATCACCTGCCACGACAGATCAGGGATCTCATCACCACCCATCATGGTCAGGGTAAGGCAAAATATTTCTACATCAAATACAAGAACGAGCATCCCGATGAGCCTGTCGACGACCTGCTGTTCACCTATCCCGGGCCTAACCCCTTCACCAAGGAACAGGCCATCCTGATGATGGCAGATGCGGTAGAGGCGGCCTCACGATCTCTTCCCGACTATACCGAGCAGACCATTCGTCAGCTGGTAGACCGCATCATCGACAGTCAGGTTCAGGACGGATTCTTCCGCGAGTGTCCCATCACCTTCCGCGACATCCAGTATTCCAAGACCGTCCTCATCGAGAAGCTAAAGACCATTTATCACACCCGCATCAGCTATCCCGAAGAGAAGAAATAGTACCCCCTCTCTTGTGCCATGCGCTTTTCCCGCATAGATTGCTGCCCCCTGGTGCCATGCGCTTTTCCCGCATGGATTGCTACCCCCCTGGTGCCATGCGGTTTTCCCGCATGGATTGCTATTTTTATTTATATAAAGAAAAACCAAATCCTTAATGATGCCTTTATGGAAATAAATGTGTACCTTTGCAAAAATTTTTATCAAACATATAACATCAATAAAAAACCGAGATTCTTCTCTCCCTCCACATGAATCAGAATTCCAATCCTTTTATGAGACTATCATCATTCCTCTTCCTACTGATGGTTGCTTCCAGCGCCGCTGCCCAGGTCCATCAGATGGAGCGCCCCGACACGGTGGCTCACTCCTATAACCTAAACCCTGTCGTCGTTACTGGCAGCGGCCATCACCAGCGTCTGAAGCAGACAGCAACGCCTGTTCATGTCATCTCCAGGCAGGAGATCAGCGAACAGGGTATCACCACCTTCGAGGATGCTATTGTGCGTATGATGCCTCAGGTGTCCATGGCACCGTCCTCCATGGGCACCTTCCTTCGTATGAACGGTCTGGGAAACAAGTACATACTCATCCTCATCAATGGTCAGAAGCTCACGGGCGATATCTCCAACAATATAGACCTGTCGCGTATCAATATGTCACGCGTCAGACGCATCGAGGTCCTCGACGGGGCGGCGTCATCTCTCTATGGCAGCGATGCCATCGGAGGTGTTATCAATATCATTACCGACCAGCCCACCAGTGCACTTTGCACCGTTAGCAATGCTACCACCATCGGTGGCGAGGGGAAGCTCACGGAGAGTGTATGCCTCGATATCTACAAAAAGGGATTCGGATCGTATACCACCTATACTCACGACCGGGCTGACAGCTATCAGACCTATACCGATGAGTATGTCAAGGACAGCGATACCGAGACACAGCCCACCATAGCACCACTGTTCACGGGCTATCGCTCACATCTGCTCAGCCAGAAATTCACTTATTCCCCATCACGACAGATGGCCTTCAATGCAGGCATCGACTATAATCGTAAGATTACCGATCGCCCTGACACACAGGCTGAGATTACTGGCGGCACCGATTATGAGATGCGCTACAAGGGACTGCGATGGAACCTAGGGGCTATCTATAAGTTCACTGACCGTAACTCCCTACAGGCTGATATCTCGGTCGACCGCTTCCGATATGGCAAGCAGTACGACGTGGAGACCAAGAGCAATCAGATTGGCGACTATGTACAGTCAAAGAAACAGCGAACCATGAATGCCACACTGAAAGCTATTCTTGGCTTCACACCACAATCCACAACTATCTTCGGTGCTGACTGGCGACGCGACTATCTCACCGCTACCAGCGGCAATATCAATGACAATGTCTATACCCTGGCTGCATATGCACAGCATGAACAACAGCTGCTGCCTGACCTCACGGCTACTCTGGGCATCCGACTCACACATCACGAGACCTTCGACCAGCATCTCACACCCAAGGCAACCATCATGTATGCCCCCGGCAACCTCCGCTTCCGGGCTACCTATTCCGCAGGATTCCGTGCACCTGGACTCGACGAGCTCTTTTATCATTATTTCTCTGTCAACCGCGGTAAGGCGCAGATATCCTTCGGCAACCAGGACCTGAAACCCGAGAAGAGCCAGTATTTCTCTGTCAACGCTGAATATCGCACAAAGGATCTGGCTCTCAGCCTGACGGGGTATATCAACCGCGTCAGCGATATGGTTGTTCGTCAGAACATCGCTGTCGATGCCAACACACTCACCATGCTACAGCGTGAGTTCCCTGAGATGACAGACGAACAGGCCAGCAAACTGGAGCGCTATGGACTCTATCAGAATAGCGACAGAGGAATGGTACAAGGCATACAGGCCAACACTTCCATCAACATTCTGAAAGGACTGAACCTCTCAGCCAATTATGCATGCACCTATGCACGTACCAAGTCGGGGGACGACTGGACCATTCTTGACCGTAGCATACGCAACACGGCCACCGTGGCTCTCAACTACCATCACACCTGGCGTCACTATGCTCTCAATGTCAATCTGAATGGTCGCCTACAGTCGAAGACCTACTACAATGGGTATGAGAACGCTCCAGGATTCGGCATCTGGAATATACAGACCACCCATACCATCACCACCCTTCGCTGGCTCACCATCGAGCCTAGTCTCGGTCTGGAGAACATCTTCGATCGTGTAGACCGTCGTACCGACAGTAGTCTCCGTCGCTATGCCCTCTACTCCCCCGGTCGTATGCTCACAGCAGGCCTCAAGATTCGCCTGAAGCAGTAGCAGAGAAGCCCTCATCCCCTGCCCTCCCCCACTCCATATGCAGCGGCTGTGCTTTGATAGCAACTGCCCGCTGCCTGTTCAGTATGCTGCGGCTGTGCGCAGCCTCCCGCCTCTCATCCCCAGAAGAAGAGGACCTGACCACCTTCTTCACGAAAAAAAGAAGAAATGTTTGTAAAAAAAGCAAAAAAAATGAGTGATAATTACTACGAATGATTATCTTTGCATCGGAAAATGGTACTGCAACTTGACTTGCAACCATTTATCATCTTTCTATTAACTTAAAAATGATAGCGACATGAACAGATTACTCCTTATCGCAATGACTTTTCTCTGGATGGTGGGATTATCTATCCACGCTGAAGAGAAATACAATGCTCACATCAAGCACGTCACCGTGTTCACCAATGGAGCACAAGTGGAACGCTCACAATCCCTGAATCTTACGGCAGGAGAGCAGATTATCACCTTCACCGGACTGTCTCCCTATACCGACACGAAAAGCCTGCAGATGCGGGCACGAGGCAAACTGACCGTCCTTGGGGTGAATTACCGCAAGGCACACCCTGACAGCATCAGGCTCGTAAGACTGATGAAAGAGGCTCAGCAGAAAGTGAAGACGGCTACAACACAGGAAAATGAACTGCGCACGCAACGGGAAGTGGTGGAAGCACAACTTGAGATGGTCAAGGCAAACTGCTCTGTGGGAAACCGAACAGCAGTGACACCGCTGGCTGGCATCAAGGAAATCAACAACTACTACTCGCAGGAGCTACTCTCACTGAAAAAACGACTGATTGCCATCGACGAGGATCTTATCAGGGTGGGCGAACAAAAACAACGCCTCGAGACGACTGCCGATTCCATCGCACGCCTGCCCATGACAACGGTGACGGAGGTGGACGTGAAAGTGAATGTTCCTCAGGCTTGCAGGGCTGAGTTCGACATTTCCTATTATGTCAAGAATGCAGGATGGTACCCCACCTACGACGTCAGGTCTGAGGGGATAACACAACCACTGCTACTATCCTACAAGGCTAATGTCTTCCAGAACACCAAGGAAAAATGGGATAACATCACTGTGACGCTTTCATCCGCAAACCCCAACCGCTCTAACATCGCTCCTCAACTACGCACCTATTGGCTCAACTTCGGAAAACAAGCCCCACGATATGATTACACCGACGAAGAGAGCGGCGTGTCCGGTGTGGTCACTGACGAAGAGGGAGAGCCACTCATCGGTGCTACGGTGACCGTTGCTGGAACGCAACTGGGTACCGTAACAGATATCGACGGCCACTATTCCATCACATTGCCTAAAGACAAGAGACAACTGAAATTCAATTTCGTGGGCTTCAAACAGAAAACACTAAAGGTGAATGGCCCCACGCTCAACGTACAACTGACCGAGGACAAACAGACCTTGCAGGAGGTTATGGTAATAGGCTATGGGACAAGGGGAAACAGCAAGAAGAAAGGCCAAGCCAAACAAGAACGAATGATGGTGGCAGACGAAGAAGTCCATTTGGATGCTTATAGCCCTAAGCCTGCTCTCGAAGAAAGCAATATGATAGAGGTGGAGGAGCAGAAGGCACTGTTCGCCTACGAGTTCGAAATCCGACAACCCATCACCCTCGTGTCTGACGGAAAAGTGACGGTCACTGAGGTGGGACGCTACCAATTGCCTGCAACCTATCAGTATGTGGGCGTTCCAAGGGCTGACAAGGAGGCCTTCCTCGTGGCTGACGCAACAGGATGGCAGACATACAACCTGCTCGAGGGAGAGGCCAATGTGTATTTTGACAACTCCTTCATCGGAAAAACAATCCTCGACCCCAATGTGCCGAGCGACACCATTCACTTCTCACTGGGACGCGACAACAGCATACGCATACAGCGAACAAAAGTGGCAGAGAAATCATCAAGGAAACTGCTGGCCTCTTCTCAGGAACAGGACATGACATGGCGCATCACCGTGAAGAATACTCGCAACGAGAACATCACCATGACGCTCAAAGACCAGATCCCCGTCTCGCAAAACTCTGACATCACCGTGACGACAGAGGAGCTGAGCGGTGGCTCCCTTGACAAGGAAACGGGCTTCGTCACCTGGCTGATCAGCCTCGTGCCCAACGAGCAAAAAGAGATCATCGTCCACTATCGTGTGAAATATCCCAAGAGCCGCCGACTGACCATAGAGTGACCAGTGCAAGCATGGGGATGATAGGTAGCATCACACTCCGCATGAGCTGATATCAGGTATCACCACATCACGCATAGGGTTTTACAGGGTTTCTCACTTTGTATATCACACTCCGCATGGGGTTTATATGGTTTTTGTCTGAATGCCCTACGATGTATTCCTACGCTGTTCGCGCATAGCAAAGAAATTTTCGGGTATTTTTCCGTTTTCGATGTTTTCGGTAATCGTTTCTTTAGTACGCTTCGCTCGTCGAAGAATCAACTCTTCTCCTTCCGCATGGTCCATTCGTTCGATAAGCAAGATGTGTTTCTCTATCACTTCGCTTCGCGATTATCTATAAGGTGTGCTTTCGCCTTGCTTTTCCGCCGCATGGGGTTTTCTTGGTTTTTCTTGGATGTGCTGCAAAGGCCCCAAAGGCCTATCTAACCTGTCGTTCAAGAGATGCCAAGGCTAGCTTGAGCAGCTATTGAACAACAGATTAGATAAAATGCTCCCCAAAGAGCATTTTGCAGCGCAGACAAGGGTTTTCTCGGTTTTGTCTGAATTCCCCGCGATGGTTGCTTTTCTTTTATCACTTCGCTTCGCGACTATTTTTAGGGTGATTAAGTTTTGCTATTCAACGGCATGGCCTTTTATTTGCTTGTAACACATCCCGCATTTTGATCCATAGGTGCAGCACTCTCCGCCGCATGGGGTTTTTTAGGTTTTTCTTGACTGTGCTGCAAAGACCCCCTCAAGGGGTCTGTCTAAGCTATTGTTTCAAGAGTTGCCAAGCTCGCTTGAGCAAAACTTGGAGCAATAGATTAGATAAAATGCTCCCAAAGAGCATTTGCAGCACAGACAAGTGGTTTTCTCGGTTTTTGTAAAATTTAAAGTTTTCGGGTATTTCGTTTTTTCGGATACTTTCGGAATTAATAAAAAATATTCCCACATCCCGCATGGGGTTTTTTAGGCTTTTCTGTATTTATCTCAAAATAATAAAATGCAGTTTTGCAACAAAAAAGTTGCAAAAACATTTGGCAACCTGTAACTTATTTGTTACCTTTGCATCGTCCAATCAGGACAAAGAGTTCATTTACATTATGAAGACGAAGCAATTCGTTAGAAGTCTGAAAGCTGCTGGATGCAGCTTGGTAAGACATGGTGGTGGACATGACGTATGGTACAGCCCTATCACAGGAAAGACCAGAGTCGTTCCACGCCACGATTCCCAGGAAGTTCCAAAGGGACTTCTGAAATCTCTCAACAAGGATTTGCTCGGGCTCTAAGCCCGGGCAGTCCCGAGAGGGGAACTACTGACGGAGAGCAAGTTGGAATGATGCAAAGAACTCTTTTTAATAGGATGTAATAACAACAGATATGGCAAAGAAAGTGAAACTATTGGCTATCGTAGAGCGTGGAAAGGGCAAGGGCAACTTTACCTGCTTTACTCCTGAGAGCGTCGAAAACTGTGGTTTTGGAGGCGGCGGTTCTACGGCTCGTGAGGCCATGGAAGATACACGCCTCTCGCTGCAGGAACAGATAAACGAGTGGACTAAAGAAGGCAAGGAATTTCCTGACGTGGAGTTTGACTTCCGTTTTGACGTGGGGGCGTTCTTCGACTACTATCCCATCGATATCTCTGCCTTCGCACGCTACATTGGCATGAACGCCTCGGTACTCCGACAGTACGTCACAGGCCTTCGACAGCCAAAGGAGGATACCATCAAGAGAATCCGTGAAGGAATCAATAAACTTTCAGAGGACCTTGGCATGAACCTGATGGTGGAACGACCACCCGTGTCTTACGTCTGACGAATTAATTTTCATAAAATCTAAT
The DNA here is from genome assembly GCA_024684515.1 of Prevotella sp. Lineage (GTDB taxonomy): Bacteria > Bacteroidota > Bacteroidia > Bacteroidales > Bacteroidaceae > Prevotella. The sequence goes on along the minus strand of JAIKWS010000023.1, from coordinate 6,369 downwards.
GAACTCTTGAATCCCCCTGTGCGCGAGCATCGGGGGATTTTTGGCAACCATCGTAAAAGCGTATTGTTACCATATAGATGAGGGTGTTAACTTTGCGGAAAAGTTAGCACCCTTATCAATGATGACAATTGACTTTCCCTACGACCGTCGAGCTACGCTCCAGCTCGCTGGCTTCGCTCGTCGAAGAACCTTCGTGTTTAATAACAAACGCAGTCCGCATGCCCCATTCGTTCAATTAACATGATTCGTGTTCTCCATCACTTCGCTTCGCGACTATCAATATGGTGTTCTTTCGCGTTGCTATTCCGCCTCATGTAATATAATATGTATCATTGCAGTCCGTGTATGGTATGATATGTATCACCACACTCCGCATGGGTTTATATGTGTAGCACTCTCCTCCGCATGGGGTTTTTTAGGTTTTTCTTGGCTGTGCTGCAAAGGCCCCAAAGGCCTATCTAACCTGTCGCTCAAGAGATGCCAAGACTAGCTTGAGCAGCTATTGAACAACAGATTAGATAAAATGCTCCTCAAAGAGCATTTTGCAGCACAGACAAGGGTTTCCTCGGTTTTTTCTGTATTCCCCACGACGTTGAGCATTTTGCAGCACAGACAAGGGTTTTCTCGGTTTTTTCTGTATGTCAACGATGTATCCTCAACGATCTTCTCCGCGATGTATCACAAGCACCATATCGTCACGTCTAATGGAAATACAATTGCTTATGTCTCTTACTTATGACCTTTGAAGCTCTTACCATCTCCAAAACTTCACAAACGTGTTGGTCTTTCAACCTGCCTATCACCTTTGTTGTCCCATCCTGTATACCTTTCGAGATCACATCAACACTTCTCTCTATGACCGTAGAGGCACAAAGAAAAGAATCGTAGTTCAAGAATGGGTAATCAATACGTCTTAAAGGATACTGCAACGCTAAAAGTTCTTCCTTATTGAAAATACTAGGATGTATATTTGAATTGATAAAGAAAAATCCACATACCTTATCCTTACTTATCCCCATAACAACAAAGAACTTTCGATGATCGATTCCATCGAATTCTGACAGTAAGACATCACCTCGTCCTACTGATTGAGAAATTGCAGATAAAGGTATTTCCATTAGGCAAAGACTTCCTCAGCCTCCAACTGTTCTTCTACGAAATGGATATAATCCTCACTCTCTCCCATCTCCTTCAATCGGTCATGGATACTGATCTCGCCATTCTGTTGCGCATTTGTCCATGCATAACCATGTGAAGTCCTGGTTACTTCATTAAAGTCCAAGGGCTCCAGTTGCTGAATATATTTTTCAAGGATTTCCACATCCGTTTCCGACAAATAATCCATATCAGGCTTACTTGTTGCTACAATATCTTTATTATTTTCAATATGGAACAGATTCTTACGAATATCATCGACTTGTGAAGCAAAATAGCTATCACCACGGACTGCCTTGATCAAATCGTAAATACATGTCGGCACAGGACCAAAATCCATTTTCACATAAGAATCTCCAGTAATTGAGCGTCCCCACTTAGCGAGGTGCTCATTGTCGGCAAAATACAAAATCTTGTGACACTTATGTATATCACATTTCCCACCCATCTGCTGTACGATGAACAATATAGCCTGGATAGCAACGTCTTGTTTGAATAATTTTGTATGAGCCATCAGAATAGGTCTTATTTTGATTCGTTGGGGCAAAGATACAACTATTTTATTGAAAGTCCAAATAATTTTCGTGTTTTTTGTTGGAACAGGGGAGACAGGAGCCATTTGAAGACCTGATTATTGTGATTCCGTGGGAATTCGAACCCAAGACCCACACCTCTCACATCGTTTTGTGGGACAGGAACCTGTCCCCCTGTCCCTTCGTATAGGGTTTCTTGTATTTCGCTTAGCTCCTCACGTCCCGCATGGCCCATTCGTTTGATTAGCATGATTCGTGTTCAAGAAGAACTGCTCCTTGTGGTCATTTAAACACTTCGCTTCGCGATTGTCTTTAAGGCCTGCTTTCGCATTTCTACTCAGTCATCACGGTGTAGCACCCACGTCCCGCATGGGGTTTATATGTATAGCACTTTCAGCCGCATGGGGTTTTCTTGGTTGTAACACAGGCCGCATGGGGTTTTCTTGGTTTTTCTTGGATGTGCTGCAAAAACCCCACAGGGGTTTTCTAAGATGTCGATTCAATGACAGCCAAGCTCGCTTGAGCAGGCATTGAACCGACATCTTAGAAAAATGCTCCCCAAGAGCATTTGCAGCACAGACAAGGGTTTTCTTGGTTTTTGTTAAATTCAGAGTTTTCGGGTATTTCGTATTTTCGGATACTTTCGGAATAAATAACTAATATTCCCATGCTCCGCATGGGGTTTTCTCGGTTTTTCTTGTCTGTGCTGCAAAAACCCTTCAAGGGGTTTTCTAAGTTGTTGGCTCAATGGCTGTCAAATACATTTGAACAGAAATTGAATCGGCAACTTAGAAAAATGCTCCCCAAGAGCATTTGCAGCACAACCAAGGGTTTTCTAGGTTTTCTTTTATCCTCCCCGCGATGGTGCACATCCAAGGGCTTTCTAAGTTTTTTTCTGTATCCTCCGCGATGCTCCTCCCTCATGGTTCATTCGTTCAATTTGTTCAATTCGTGTTCTTTACGTTTCGCTCCGCGATTGTCTATAAAGTGAGAAGTGAAAGGGATAATGGTCGAATGCCTTATTCAGAAGGGTATTTTGAACAAAAAAGGCTTTTTTTTGTTTTTAAATAAAAAAAGTGCTAATAGAATTGGGATAATTGTCGGAAATTGCCTATTTTTGCAGATAAAAGATCTATCTGAACAAAATGGGACAGGAATTGAAGATCAGAGCATTTCTCGTTGACAGCCTAAGGCAGCATCATTGCTTATGGAGTTATGAGAACAGTTCCGTGCAGGACATCCCCGACGATGTGCTGGTGGAGCTGGTGATGCTGTATCTTGATATCGACGAGATAGATATGTTGTTCCAGTTGTTCGGGTATAAGAAGACGAAGAAGGCATGGATAGAGAATGTGGTGGCTCAGGGTGAGCGGTATTTCAATCTGAATTATTTCTTTGCCTGGTATTATTTTCATGCAAAACGTCCACGAAGCTATGTGAAAGCGATGGCGACACGTCAACTCAACAAACGATTGTCAACATGAATTCTCTCTCTCTTGCTCCACAGACAGGTATGCTCATAGAGGCTGTGAGCCGGCTAGAGTGTATTAAACCATATGTTCTAGTGGGTGGGACGGCTTTGTCGATACAATTGAAGATGAGGCAAAGTGAGGATTTGGATTTTATGCGTTGGAAACGTGATAAGAATGACCCTCTAGACGTGAATTGGCCATTGTTACAGCAGGAGCTGGAAACCGTTGGTGAGGTTCAGGATGTGCAGGTGATGGGCTTTGACCATGTGTTATTCTTAGTTGATGGTGTGAAGATTTCCTTTTATGTAGCTCCTCGCAAACGGATAGAAACGATGGTTGAGGTACCCTATATGAACAATATTCGACTAGCTGATGTGCAGTCGATAGGTGTGATGAAGATGGAAGCGATGATGCGTAGAAGTAAGTTTCGTGACTATTACGACATCTATTGCATCTTGAAAAACGGAGCAGACATTCGTAAGCTGATACCGATGGCTCTAGAGCATTCCGGGCACAGGCTGAAGAAAAAAGGTCTGATGGCTATGCTGACAAATGGAGAGTTGTTCCGTAAGGACGAGGGGTTTAGTCAATTACACCCAATGTATGATGTGACGGCTTTGGAGATAGAGGAGTATATCAAGGGTTTGCTTAAAAAGGGATGGGTTTTGCAAGACTAACTTCTACGCACATTCATCTCCTTCTACTTCTCAAGCACCGTCCAGGTGGCACAGTTAAAAGCGCCCCCATGCCGCACTAAGCCACATGCATCAGCCATTTCTATCCTTCCACGATATTCGGGCAACCATTCTTCTATCTGGAAAAACGCCTGCTCATCCTCAGGCACACCAAAAGACGGAACGATAATCACCTTATCTGTCTGAAGCCAGTTGATGTAAGCCCAGCTATATTTTGACAGTTTGGGTACATCAAAATGTAACTCATGTACATGCTTGAACTGAGCCTTCAGAATATTATAAAATCGCTCACCCATTCTGCAGTCTATCTGGCGGTAGTTACCCATTATGACGCTATCAGCATCAACAATGCGTACTATTCCATCAGCATGACCAAACATCTCATGTGTATCCCATGGGAGAAGCACAAGTTCTGCGCCAAAAGAATCTTCCAGCATCCTGACAAGCTCGCGAACGGGTATGGCTGGGTTTTCTTCAAACACCTTTGCCGTCATGATGAACTTAGCTGTTCCCCGAACCACATTACCACCATCTATTCTGACATTTCTTAGGGTAGAATCGTATTGAACTCTATTCTCTCGGCACACATCAGCAGGGTTATTCATCAAGTCATGATATCTCTCGTCCAGACGCAAATAGTCCGGAGTATAGTCATAGATGTAATACTTGTCAGGGGTTGACTGGATAGGCATATAGTCCCTGGCCCAAACACTCTTTGTTCCAGAAAGCGCAGCATGCCGTACCCCATGCTTATCCAGTATGGCCTTTATCCTTTGAGAAACGCCAGGGTATTTCTCCGGGAACATTGCGGAATAGTAAACCACATTGCATTGTGAGTCAGAAACCATAGCTGCTATCTTTTTGCAAATTGCCAATTGAACGGGCATTTTGCGTAGCGCACACCCGCAGAAACAAATGTTTCTTCCCCGCCAGTCTTCTTTTCCCATCTATTCTGATGACCTTCTACTTGCGCGTAGTCCGGAACATTCCTTCTCCAACGACGTTTTATCTCGTTTTCCTGAAGGACACCACCATCACACCATTCCATCCAGTCTGTCTGCTGCAGTGGGATACCAGCAATCAGCATGTCATCATATAGATCAGTAGAATTCTTCACATAGTGCCTTTCCCCATTGCCATAGTCCACTTCATACTCCCTAATCAGGAAAGAGGCTCGATATTGCGCTTGGGGGTTCTCAAAGGTCACATCAATTCCGGATGTGTGTGGGTTAAGACTACCCATTGGAAAATATGGCAGCTCTTGTAAACCGCGCCTGACAAAATAGTCCTCATGACCAACTAGTTTCCTGTCATTGGTATGATACATGACCGGGTCCTTAAACCCACCTACTCCTTCTTCATGATAGTACAACTCTATGGCTGTAGGATAGATCTTCCGTGACAGCACTTTGAAATATCCGGCAAGTACATGCTGAGCGCAATGCATAAAGCAAGCAGCAATGCACTCCGCATACGCCCTCCGCGATGTCGGGAAAGGGAAACTGCTTACCCTCTTCTTCCTTGTCGACTCAAACAAACTGAGAACATCTACTAAAAAGCTATATCTAGGCATAAGTAAAGAATGGCTTATCTTCGTGACACAGGTGACTGCCCTGCATGTCTTTTCATTTCAAGTTACTGCGACAAAGATAGTAAAAAAAAACGAGACAACAAAGAAAAGAGAAAAAATGTGGGCACACAAACAGGAAAGAGCAATAGTTCCATCAGATATGGGTTTTCCACACTTATTTCAACTAATAATCCCATTCAGCTATTTTGAGCGAGACTGGAACCCATATCCCTTCCGCATTACTATCCCGCCGCATAGGGCTTTTTTTCGGTTTTTCTCAGTATTCCCCGCGATGTTACCCCCACGCTGTTTCCCACGCAATGCTTATCCTCCACGTTGTTACCCCAATGATGATACCCATTGGCCGCATGGGGTTTTCTTGGTTTTTCTTGGATGTGCTGCATAGGTATTATTCGTTTGATTAGCAAGATTCGTGGTCTTTATCACTTCGCTTCGCGATTATCTATATGGTGCTACTTACGCATTGCTATCTACCAACGATGATTTTCTCAGCCGCATGGGGTTTTCTAGGTTTTTCTTGGCTGTGCTGCAAAGACCCCATAGGGGGTTTCTAAGATGTCGATTCAATGACAGCCAAGCTCGTTTGAGCAGGCATTGAACCGACATCTTAGAAAAATGCTCCCAAAGAGCATTTTGCAGCGCAGACAAGGGTTTTCTAGGTTTTTGTTAAATTCAAAGTTTTCGGGTATTTCGTATTTTCGGATACTTTCGGTAATCGTTTCTTTAGTACGCTTCGCTCGTCGAAGAATAAATATTCTTCTTCCGCATGGTCTCATTCGTTTGATTAGTGTGATTCGTGTTCTCACTTCTCCGCCGCATGGGGTTTTCTAGGAATTTCGCTTTGCGCAACACAGGCGGCACCTCAACAATAAAAATAAATGCATTTATTTTCTATTGTCTTCGGTTTGCACTGTTTTTCTTGG